>JASJGQ010000239.1:0-3746 GCA_033791425.1 Acidobacteriota bacterium | reverse complement strand
TGCCCGTGAGTGCCCCCTTCGAAGATATTGCGCCCAAAGTCTCCACTCATGTCGAGGACAGGCGATCACAAAATCATCGAAGACGGCACGTCCGGTCGACGCGGGCCTTTTCTCCTACTCGTTCGCCGCACCGCGGCAGGTCGTAGGCCGCGGTGAAGATCTTCCGGAGTCGACATCCCGATGCTCTCGGCTGCATTGCCCGTGGTTGCCCCCTTTGAGGATATTTGCGACCTGGACACTCGCTCGTGTCGAGGCGTGGTGATCGCAAAATCCTCAAAGACGGCACGCCCGGTGAACGCGAGCCGTATCCACGGGCGCTTCCCGAGAGGAGCCACCCTGAACATTGTTGGCCCGAATGTGATGGCAACATCAACGTCGCTGCACCCAACAATGTTCAAAGTGGCACCTCCACCGCACGCGGGCCCTTTGGCACGATTCTCGAGAACACTCGGGCGCTAGTTGTCGGTGGGGGGGTGGTCGGAAATTCCTAATTCCTAATTCCTAATTCGTGTCGGCTTCCTGCTTGACCACTTCCAAGTTGATCGTGATCTCGACATCGTCGCCGAGGACGACGCCGCCCTGGTCCAGAGCGCGGTTCCACGACACCTCGAAATCCTGCCGGTTGATGGTGGTGGAGATCTCGTAGCCGGCGCGGGTGCCGCCCATCGCCTGCATCTCGCCGAGGTAGTCGACAGTGAGCACGACGGGCTGGTTCACACCCCGCATGGTCAGGATGCCCGCCACGACATAGGTGTCCTTGCCCTTCTTCGTCATCTTGCTGCTTTTGAACGAGATCTCCGGGTATTGCTCTGCGTCGAAGAAATCCGCCGAGCGCAGGTGGCCATCGCGCTTTTCATTCCCGGTGTCGATGCTGGCGGTCTTGATCACGAACTCGACCGAGCTCGCGTCGAGGTTTTCAAAATTCGCGGTAATCGTTCCGTCGAACTCGTTGAACGAGCCTGAGACCTTGGCCACCAGGTGGCGGACCTTGAATCCAACGTTCGAGTGTGCCGTATCAATAGAGTAGGTGGACTGCGCAGCGGCGGTGCTCGCGCCGAGCAGAACCGTGAGGGCCACAATTGCCATCGTCTTTCGCATTGTTGTTCCTCCAGAAAGGTCGGTTTGAAGTTTTTCGATCTATCGAGCGTGGAAACAGCATTTTCCGCTGCTCCATTCCATTTGTCCCGGACGGTGAAGGTTTCTTGACACGGGATTACCATTTGCGGGCCGTCGCGGCTACTATCTGCCATTGCGGCACCGTAAAATCGGTACTGCGGCAGCTTGGGAGAGTCCGGGGTGATCCCGAAATGGAAACTCTCTCAATCACAACGCGTTGTTGGCGAGTGTGGAGATAGTATGGCAGAGAAATTGCTAGGGTAGGTACGTGCGTCGGGAATCGAAGTTTTTTCGCCGAGCTTTGGAGATTTCAGTACTCCTTCACCTGCTGCTGATCTTTTTGATCGTGCCGCGGGTGCAACAGCTGTGGCCGGTTTCCGACGCATCGGCGGTTGAGTTGGTCCCCGAGATGCAGAACCAGCGTGAGCCGCTCGATTTCGAGTTTGTGGATCTGATCGAGGACATCGAGGAGACTCCTGTCTCGGACCAGGTGCCGCTTTCGGACCTCGACCGGCAGGCGCACGGTGGAGAAGGCGACGCCAGCAACCGACCGGCGACCACGGGCAACACCCCGCAGTTGGTACAGGCTGACGGGGGTCAGGTCTTCGGCGCCGGCATTCCCCCGCAACCACAGGGGCAACAGGTGCCCCGAGTGCCGCCGCCGGACCAACCCCAGGAACGGCCGCTGGACGAGCCGCGTGAGCAACAGCCGTCCGACCCGAGAACCGAGGGCGCGGGCGAAAAAGCACCCGAGGAGAAACCGCAACCGGCTATCCAGCTGCCGCCACCGGGTTCCTGGGCCCTTCCGCCGGATCAGGGCGGTATTCCCGAAATGCCGAACCGCGACGACGGCGGGCAGGTGGATACGGGTGGGCTTTCCTTCGACACCCAGTGGTACGACTGGGGACCCTATGCCAAGGCCATGCTCGCCAAGATCCGTCGCCACTGGCGGATACCCGACATCGCGATGCTCGGCGTCGAAGGTGTGGTCAAGATCAGGTTCTTTATCGAGCGGGATGGCACCGTCACGGGTATTCAGATCATGGACGAGTCCGGCAAGCCTCCCATGGACTTTGCGGCGCGTGACGCCATCGGCACCTCCTCGCCGTTCGAGCCCCTGCCGATCGACCTCGGAGGCAGTGGTCGCGAGGGTGTTACCATCACCTTCCTTTACAATACGAGCCGCCGCGGCGGGCGTTAAGATACGCATGAACAGGAGTTTTGAGTGGTCGACATTCTGATATCCGGCGGACCGGTCATGATCCCCCTCGGTCTTCTCTCGATGGTGGCGCTGGCCATCATTATCGAAAGGCTTTGGGTTTTGCGACGGTCGAACTTTCTCCAAAACGCCACGGTCGAAACGCTTTCCGGGCTGCTGGCGAGCGGCAAATTTCGCGGCGCGGTGGACTACTGCCGCCGCCACCCGGGTCCGTTCACCGATCTGGTGACGGCGTTGGTCGAGAATCGGAACGCGCCGTACGAGGAACTCAAGGAGATCCTCGAGGACACCGGGCGTCTCCAACTCATGGGGCTCCAGCGTGGCCTGCCGGCTCTCGCGACCATCGTTGCCGGTGCGCCCCTTCTCGGTCTGCTGGGCACCGTGATCGGCATGATCAAAATCTTCGCGGTCGTCGCTACGGCCGGGTCGGGAATCACCGAACAGCTGTCGGCCGGTATCTCGCAGGCCCTCATCACGACCGCTTCGGGTCTCGTGATCGCGATCCCGGCCCTCTTCACCCACTCCTATCTGGAGTCACGAGCGGTCGCGATCCTGTCGGACATCGAAGCCCAGATTCTCGACTTTCTGCACCTGGTTCGCGAGCACGATCGGGATCAGGACGAGGACGACTGATGCGTCTGGCACCGCTCCGCGGCAGCCGCAAGCCCGACATCCAGATGTCGCCGTTGATCGACGTCATCTTTTTGTTGCTGATCTTCTACGCCGTGACTACCCAGTTCGTGGCCGACGAGCGCCTCAAGCTCAAACTCCCGGAAGCCAAGACCGCCGAGGACGCCGGGATCAACCGCGACGAGAGACCACCTCTGGTCACCATTGCCTCCGACGGTTCGATCTGGATCGACGACAAGATCGTGCCCGAGCAGGAGCTCGAAAATCGGATCAAGATGTTGGTAGAGCGCGCCCCTGAAGACGGCATCATCCTCAAGGGCGATGAGGGCGCCGACTACGGCGTTGTCGTCCACGTGCTGGACCTCGCCCGTGCTGCAGGGGCGAAGGGCATTCAGATGAGCGCCGATCGGCCCGCAGAACCGCAGTAGGGGTCGTTTGGGGGTGGTCGAGTGAGCCCGGCTTTCACATCGCGCTTCCCGAGAGGAGCCACCTTTAGCATTGTTTGCCCGAGACGCCTGATGGGCCTGCAGAAGATAGAGGCGTCAAACAATGCAAAAAATGGCACCTCCGCCGCACGCGGGCTCCCTCCTTCCCCTCTTACCTGTCATTTCGACCGAGCATAGCGACCCCCCTCTTGTCATTTCGACCGAGCGTAGCGAGTGGAGAAATCTCTTGAAGGGAAGAGCCGTCACTTTCTCCGGCGTTCGAGTGAGCCCGGCTTTCACATCGCGCGTCCCGAGAGGAGCCACCTTTAGCATTGTTTGCCCGGGACGCCTCTTGG
>JASJGQ010000238.1:0-4673 GCA_033791425.1 Acidobacteriota bacterium | reverse complement strand
CCTTGATCTGGGCGATGATCTCCTCGGTCTTGGCCTCGGCGGCCTTGCGGAGCTCGTCGTTGCGCTCCTCCATCTCCTCGATGACCGGGTATTTGCCTTTTTCGACGTAGGTCAGCTGGTCCTTCTTCGGTTCGTCGGCGGCGCCAGAAATGGCCACGGCAAGTCCGATACAACCAATAGCAAGACAAACCGGAATTCGAGACTGCATTGCACCCTCCGTTGTGAATCACGGGAGCCGGGCCCCGAGAGGGGACTATAACGTATCGTTGGGCTGACTGTCGGTCAGGGCCGCGATGAGCGCGCAAACGGCCGAGTCCCAGTTTGCCGGCGGTGGTGCGGTCACCGCCAGGCGGACGTGGCCGGCGCCGCCGAAGTCCTCACCTGGCCACAGACCGACTCCACGGCGCCGCGCGAGATCGACACAGAAATCAGTTGTTTCATCGCCGCCAATCTTTTTGCTGACATCGAGCCAGAGGTAGAACCCGCCCGCCGGCCGGCGGGTCGTCAGACCGGTCGTCTCGATGGCCGTATGCAGCGCGTCGAGGCGTTGGCTGACGACCGCCCTGGCGTGCTCGAGGTAGTCATTCGGAACCTGCGGGAGCGCCGTGAGCCCTTCCTGTGCCGGACCCGAGGCCGGGTTGAGGAGGGCTGCGTGACGGGCCGCCACCTGCGCGGCGAGTTCGGAATCGGCCACCACCCAGCCCATCCGCCACCCACACAGGGCCCAGCTTTTTGAGGCGCTGCGCACCTGCACCACCGTACGGCGTTCGGGGTCGAAGTTCGCGGGCAGGCAGGTGGTGTCCGGGTGGTCTTGAAAGGCGGTGTAGGCCTCGTCGCAGATGAGACGGATATTGCGGTCTCGACAAAGCTCGACCATGGCCCGCGCCTGGCCCTCGGTGAGGGTGGCGCCGGTTGGATTCGACGGCGAGGAGAGGACCACGGCCCTGGTGCGGGGCCCGATGCTGTCGGCGACCGCCTGCGGCCACCCGTCAAAAGTGCCGTCGCCTTCGGCCACAGCGACGGGGCTTGCGCCAAGCAGGGCCGCCATCGCCGGGTAGGCCGGGTAGCAGGGGAGAGGGTGGATCAGTTCGTCTCCGGGCTCGAGCAAGGCCGCGAGCACCGCCAGCAGTCCTCCCTTGGCGCCGTTGGTTACGACAACCTGGTCGGGATTCGTGGCGGGGCCGGCTGCGGAGAGTTGTTCGGCCAGGATCTCGCGGAGTTGCAGCAGGCCGGCCGGTGGTGGGTAGCCGAAAGTCTTGCTGCGCGCTGCTCGGGCGAGTGCCTCCTGCATCACGTCGGGAGGCGGCACACAGGGCTCACCCACCAGCCAGCTCGATGTCGTCGCTCCGTGTTCCACCAGCGCCGCGAGCACTCTGTCGAGGGCCCTCACGTCGTCGCCCCGTCGGTACCGGGGCCGAGATAACCGTGGCAATCTGCCATCAAGCGTTCGAATGCCGGCGCGTCGCCGTTTTCGACCGCCTCCAGCCACTCATCGAGGGCCTGCCGCAGACAGCGGCCGGTTTCGGGTGTGGTCTCGTTGAGGACCTGGATCTCGAAATACAATCCGGGGTTCTCACCGGTTACCTCACGCGTGGTTCCGAGCTGCTTTGTGAACGTTACGCCGGCGACCTCGTCGAGGTCCGCTGCCGTCAGATTCGAATGCGAGAGGGCTCGGGCAAAGACCAGGTTCGAGAGGTGGGTGAGACCGAGGACGAGGCCCATGCGCCGGTCGTGCTCGCTGATGGAAACCTCCACCAACCGTGCCGAGGTCTCCGCAAAAAGCCCGTGCACCACTGCGAGGTCTTCGGGTCGGGCCTCGCTGCAGAAAACGATGGTGCGGCCCGAGAGCATCCGCACGTCAGGCCCGAAGAGCGGGTGGAAGGACACCAGGCGCAGACCATTGCCGCGCAGGCGATCCGACTGCTCCCTCAGGTGGCCCTTGAGGCTGCACATCTCGGCCACGACTCCGGGCACCCGCAGGCGCGCGAGTTCTTCGAGGACCCCGGCGCACGCGCTCATGGGAACCGCGACGACGATGAGATCGGCTTCGGCGGCCGCCTCGTCGAGCGCCATTTGGGGAAAGTTGCTGTCACAGTCCGCCGGGTCGTGGATGACGACACGGTGGCCCTGACCCTGGAGAAAGCGCGCGATCCAGCGGCCCATGCCGCCCTTGCCGCCGACCACCAGGGTGCGCAGGGCGTTGCCCTGGTACACCGTGTCGCGGTGGGCCGCCTGCGCCTCGACCGCCTTGCGGATCAAGAAGGTCGCGAGGTCGCGCCCCAGCACCTCGTCGAGACCGAGTAGGCTGCTGGCATCCGCAAACCGTTGGTACACCTCGGCTTCGACCTTGAAGTTGCGCAGTGGAATGCCGGCGGCTTGTTTGAGCTCACCGATCTGCCGCGCCAGCTCCAGGCGTTCGCACACCAGGTGGAGGATCCGCCGATCGAGAGCCTCGATGTCGCGCCGGTGCTGTTCCAACAACTCGCGGGGCGGTTGCGTTGAATCGTCAGTCCGCATCTTCTGCTCCTCGTTGGGGTGCGGACGTTGGAGGGGAGAGCCCGCCGTCGCCGGCGGGCCCCGTGTCGTTCAGCTCAGACGGGTGGCCACCGACGCTCGCAGGAGCTGCCGCAATAGGCGAGGCCTGCACAATGGCGCCGGGAGTCGCGGGTGAGAGCCGTGGTGTCCACCGATTCATCCTAGCAGAAGGCCGGAGATTCGGCGACAGCCGTTGGTGCTGCCCCCGGGGAAGGCTGGATGGGGAACTCGGCAATCGACGATCGGGCGACGGGACGCGGCATCGCCTCGAGGTTCTCGGTTATGTTGACTGATGTGAATATTCTCGACTGATCAGCCGCCAGCCATCGCCGCGGACGACGATCGAACACAGTAGATCGTGATTGATATCCGCCGTCAGCAGGCTCCAACCGTCGCAGTGTTCCCGGAGTTGGCGCAGCTGTGGCGGCCTCCCCGGGTGGAGGTCGACGTCGACATTGCGGAGGCCCCCTGGGAGACCGAGACCGACTGCCTTGAGGGCGGCCTCCTTGAAGGTCCACAACCGTAACAACCAGGCATCAGCCTCCGTCTCAGAGAGCGCTGCGAGCTGTTCGAGTTCGTGATCGGTGCAGATGCGCCGGGCAAGGCGGTCGCGGTTGGACACCGGCCGCAGGCCTTCGACATCGACCCCGATCTCGGCGGAGGCCATCGCCACCACCACGGTGTCGCCGGAGTCGCTCGCGTTGAAATGCGGTGCGCCGGCGACCGAGGGCTTTCCGCGCTCGCTGTATTCAAACTCGACGTCTGCCGGGTCAGTGCCAATCACTCGTCCGAGCAGGGTGCGGAGAACGGCGCGGGCGGCGATAAAGCGCCGCGCCGCGTGCGGCACCCTGAAACGATCGGCGCGTTGCAGCTCGTTGTGATCGAGGAGCACGCGAAGATCGGCTGCCAACTGATCACTCACATCGAGCGATGCCCGCCACAGGTGGACTTCGTCTGATGGGATCTGATAGGTCGTCATCTCGGGAATGGTACTACCGTCACCGCACGCGGGCCGTTTCAGGGCGCGTTTCCCGTGCGGAGCCACCCTTCGCATTGATTGCCCGTGGGGTCGTGCCACAGACCGCAGGGTTCGAGTTCAAACAATGCAAAAAGTGGCACCGCCGCCGCACGCGGGCCGTATCAGGGCGCGCCACCCGAGAGGAGCCACCTATAGCATTGTTTGCCCGTGGGATCGGGGGGGGAACCGTAGGATCCGAGTTCAAACAATGCAAAAGATGGCACCTCCGCCGCACGTCACCTGCTACTCTTTCCACATGGATGGCTATTCGTTTTCGTGTCCGATCCAGCTGCGGTGGCGCGATCTCGACGCCTTTGCCCACGTCAACAACTCGGTGTTCGCGACCTACCTCGAGATCGCGCGAACGGCGGTCTGGCGGGAGCGCTTCGGTGGCCGCGAGGCGATGGACATTTCCTTCTTCGTCAAAAACCTGACCATCGACTTCAAACGGCAGGTGGCCCTGTACGACGAAGTCACGGTGTGGTTGCGGGTCGGCGAGATCCGCGGCGCGTCATTCACCTTCGAATACGTGGTCGAAGCCAACGAAGAGGTCGCCGCGGAGGCGGTGACACAGCTGGCATCCGTTGACAACACCACCGGCCGTGTCGTTCGAATGTCGCCGGAAATGCGTGCGATGCTGGAGAAGCTCCAGTCTCGGTGAAAACTTAGGTGGGTCCTTCAGGAATAACCACGACCGTAGAAAAAGGCGTAGGCAGGTCCTTCAGGGCCTGCCCGAGGGATGCCGTGAACGCGAATGGTGGCGGGCCGTCAACGACCCGCCTACGCCCATAATGTCGTTGGTGGCGAAGCATGGCTTTCCTCGCGCGCTTCCCGGGAGGAGCCACCCTATGCATTGTCTGCCTGAAGCTCGCTGAAACGCATCAACGGCGGGGCTTCAGACAATGCAAAGGATGGCACCTCCGCCGCGCGCTGCACGTATCCAAGCGCGCTTCCCGAGAGGAGCCACCTTCATCATTGTTGGCTCGTATCGACCGGGCTACACAAAAGGTCGTGGGTCCAACAATATTGAAGATGGCACCTCCGCCGCGCGCGGTCCCACCCGCCTGAGCACTCGAAGGTATCTTTCATGGGGTGGGTGGGCGGGAATCAAGAATTCAAA
>JASJGQ010000237.1:0-24048 GCA_033791425.1 Acidobacteriota bacterium | reverse complement strand
ACGCAACCACCAGCCCCGACCACCAGTCAGCCGGCTTTCCCACCACCTGCGACACCTGCCACCAGCCCACCACCTGGACCGACGCCACCTTCGACCACCCCTATGCGCTGGTCGGGGTCCACGCCACCCTCAACTGCTCGGACTGCCACTCGAGCGGGGTCTACACCGGGCTGCCGTCTGACTGCGTGGACTGCCACCTGAGCGACTACAACGGAGCCACCAACCCGAACCACAGGAGCGCGGGATTCCCGACGGATTGCGAACTCTGCCACCGGCAAACGGATTCGAGTTGGGGTCAGGGGGTCTTCGACCACACCTACTTCCCGATCAACAGAGGCAAACACGCCGGCACCGAGTGTAACGACTGCCACATCAATACCTCGAACTTCATGATCTTCAGCTGTCTCGATTCCGGATGCCACCTCCCCGGCGATGTGAACGAAATCCACGAGGGCGAACCTGGATACAGCTACGACTCGGCTCTCTGCTACTCGTGCCACCCGGACGGGCGACCTCCCCAGGACGCCGTCTTCAGAATGAGGCCGAGCCATGGTTAGGAACAGATGTGTCCCCGCGCTTCTGTTCCTGGCCGCGGCCGCACTGTTACCGCCTCCGGTCTCCGCCCAGGCGATCCCGACCAACGGACGATTCTCCTTGTTCTACAACTGGTCTGAACGGGATCTGGATGGCGGTTACACTTCCGACTTCTCCGAAGTGATTGCCCGCTTCTCGATGTACTCAGAGCCTGCGGTAGGCACCAATTTCGAATTTGGAATTGACGCGAGGGCCGCCATGTTCCCGGGCAACGAGGGTCGCGACGGGCGGGTCTCCATCTATGACGCCTGGGTCGGCTATCGAGGAAATGACGGTCGGTGGACGCTCCGCCTCGGACAGATGTGGCTGCGCAACATGGGCGGGATCGGCGCCATCGGCGGCCTTTTCGGAGAGTACCAGTTCAAAAACGCCTCCGACTTCGGCCAGTTTCGAGTCGGACTGTTCGCGGGCGCAGAACCAAAAATCCGGGACGTCGGCTTCGTGGATGGCATCACCAAGGGCGGCGCCTACGTCGCCGTCGACGCTGCCCACGGGCGCCGCCACGTGCTCGGTTGGGTACTCATCCGCAACGAGGAACTCACCGAACGATCGATCGTGGTATTCAATAACTTCATTCCGGTGAAAAGGAAGTTTTCCCTCTACCAGGCGCTCGAGTACGACCTCGAGGGCCCGGCCGGCCTCGGGGACCCGGAACTCGGCTACTTTTTCGCCAACATGCGCTACGCACCGGTGCGGTTGATCGAGTTTCAGGGCACCTACCACCGGGGCCGGTCCCTCGACGCCCGATCGATTACCGATGACGTCTTGGACGGTCGTCCAGTGGACCCGGAGCGGCTGCAGGGGCTGCTGTTCGAGTCCGGACGGTTGCGTGTCAACCTGAGACCGTGGCGATGGGTCCGGTTTTGGATCAGTTACGGCCGCGACCGCAACAACTCGGACGACGAGTGGGCTGACCGCGCCAACCTCGGTCTCTCGCTCAACAACATCGCGAAGATCGGGCTCGATTTCTCAGCCTCCACCTCGCGTATCAACCGCCTCGACCGGGAGTACGACTCCACCTGGGTGTCGCTCGGCAAGACCATCGGCCGACGGGTCTACCTGTCGCTCGACTATCTGACCTCGCTCTCGGTGTTCCAATATAACGACGGCGGCGGCGGCACCATCGAAGTTCGTCCTGAGAGCAAGCGCTACTCGCTGTCCATGAACGCCAACGTCAACAAGACATTTTCGTTGCTGCTGGTGATCGAACAAACCGACCATGACGACTACGACGAAGTGCGTGCGCTCACGGGGCTGACCATACGGTTTTAGCGTCTCTCCTCCGGAAACGGGGCGCTCGCTATCTCCTCGCACCGGTTCGGGCGTCGCGGCGGCTGGGATCATCCAGAGGCAGGAACATCTCGTCGCTGCGTTCGAAGATCTCGGGGTTGAGGAGAAAGAACGTTCTGCCCCTCGAGTTGACGAAGACGATCCTCATCGACGATCCGATCTGGGGCGCCGCCAACCCACCACCCATCCCATGAAGTCACTGAAGGTCGAGGAGGGTGTCTTCGAGATCCCTCGTCGTCTGCTGTACCGCTGGGTCCTGAACCTCGCGGACTCCGGTTGCAGTTTCCCTCGACAACGGGTTTCCGAATTGAAGAACTTCGCGAACGGCCACGACCCGTACCTCCCAGCACTCAGACGGTAGCAGGTACCCCGAATGCGGAAAGAGGAGGCGCTTCTGCGGTGTCTCCACGAGTTCGTGAATATCGCCGAAATCCCGATCCCGCGTGGATCCCAGCTACTTGAAGTCGGCAGAACGGAACCGCTCTTCCCGCCGTGCCATACTTGCGGCGGAATGTCGCGCTGCTTTTCAACATGTCGGGCTCTCGCAATTGTTCTCATCATCGCCGCAGGAGGGTGCTCCGAGGGTATGGAGCCCGCCACGCCATTCGCCGGGCGTTGGCTCGTCCGCGGCAGCGGGACGACAGCGAGTCTGCGCGGCCTCCACGTCGTCGATGCCAACGTGGCTTGGGCGAGCGGCAGTGGCGGCACTTTTCTGCGGACGGTGGACGGCCGTGACAACTGGGATGTGGGGACAATCCCGGGGGCGGAAGACCGGGACTTTCGCGACATCCACGCCTCGGACCGCGATCATGCCATGGTGCTGAGCGCCGGGCTGCCGGCGCAGATCTACCGGACCGACGACGGCGGCCAAACTTGGCAGCAGACCTACAACAATGACGAACCCGGCGTCTTTTTCAACGCCGTGTCGTTCTGGGATGACGAGCGTGGGATCGCGGTCGGCGACCCGATCGACGGGAGGTTTCTGATCATTCGGACCGGGGACGGCGGCCGGACCTGGGATGAAGTTCCCTTTGAAAACCGGCCGGTAGCGCTCGAGGGCGAGGCCAACTTCGCCGCCTCGGGCACGTGCATGACGGTCCATGGAAAGAACTCAGTCTGGTTCGGGACCGGAGGGCCTGCGGCGCGGGTCTTCCGATCGGATGATGGCGGCTCCTCGTGGACAGTTGCCGAGACCCCCTTGCGTTCCGGGAATTCGTCACAGGGCGTTTTCTCTCTCTTTTTTCTGAATGAAAACCAGGGAGTCGCCGTCGGCGGCGACTATCTCGACGAACCCAACCCCATGCAGACCGCCGCCGTTACCACCGATGGCGGGACCACCTGGGTCGCTGCCGAATCGCCTCCGTCCGGTTTCCGAGAGTGCGTGGCTGCGGTGTCCGCCGCTACGCCGCGGGTGTTGATCGCGGTGGGGCCTTCCGGCACCGATCTCTCCGAAGACGGCGGCAACACCTGGAGACCAATCGGCGAAGGCCGTTTCCACGCCGTCGGATTCAGCGCCGACGGCGCTACGGGCCTGGCGGTCGGGATGGATGGTCTCGACGGAACATGGCAATTCACTATCGAGTGACGGACCGGTCGATTTCGTCGACCTTCGCGAAAAAGAAATCGAGGCCGTCCTTGCGGCCGTTGCCGGCCATCCACTGAAATTCTTGTCGAATGGGCAATGGGTGCGGATTATCACAGCATGATCGTCTATCTTTCGAGCCTCCGCCTCGCCAGGCGCGGATCATCGCGCTTCGATCACCACCAGGGTCACGGGAACATCGCCTGAGTTGCGCAATTCGGTTCCGCGGTCCGGCTCCACATAGGCGAAGCCGCCGGGCCCAGTCAAATGTCGGGAAAAGGCCTCGGCGACCGCGAGTTCGGTCCGACCCGGGCTCACCTGGACAACCACTATGGGGAACGGGGAACGAAAATGCTCGGAGCCCGAATCCGGCGTCAGCGTGACCCTCGACTGCCGAAACCACTCGACATCGGTCTCGACCTCGCCGGGTAGCGGTGCGTCGGCCTCGAGCCCGTCGAGCGGCGCAGGCGGCCCGGCATTGGTCACCGCGATCAGACGAAAGGTCTCGCCGCCGACGTTGCGAATGCGGTGGATGAGCGGTTTCTCGGCATGACCAACATCATGGGCCACCGCGCCGGGATGCCACTCGGAGACCCTCGTCCTTTTCCACTCTTCACTCCGGATCTGCGCATCAATCTCCGAGATCTCGAGAGCAATATAGAAGATCGGATCTTCGTGGAGGTGGTACAACGAGGTGTCGCCGGGTTGCAGCTGGACGTCGAGCACCCGCACCGGTTCGCGCTCGAAGACCATCCGGTGCAGGGGCTCTTCGTACACCGGAACAACCTTTTCTTCTGCACAGGAGACCGCGATCGAGCCACCGACCAGGATGGCCACAATGACGCTGCACACCAACCGGCGCAGGTCGAAAGAAGAACGTCCGGCCTGCGTTGGAAACGCGCAGGGGCTCAAAGCAACACCATTCAAAAGGCATAGACATGCGCAGGCGGGACGCCCGCGCCACAATGAAGTGCAGTCGTCATTGTGGCGCAGCCGTCTCGGCTGCACATCGAACTGACGGACGGTCACTTCTTGGTGCCCTTCCAGTCTTTTTTGTGATTCCCGTTCAGGTTCTCGTGCGGGTCGCCCCAGTGCCGCGAAGCACCAGGGCGGGTCATCGTGGACACCGACCCGTCGGCGGAGATCTTCTTGTCGGCGTTCCATCGTTAGAGGACTTCGCAGAACTCGGGATCGTACGCAGCCTCGGGTGCCGGCTCGCTGACGCCTCGCGAGGATGCATCCGTCGTGTTGCTCTGGAGTGCCGCCTCCCGGGTTTGGCCGGATACCATCGTCGCCGCTGCACCCAACGCCAGACCGGACACAAGACCGACGACACCCACCACGGACTTCGGAAATCTGCGCACCCTCATGCCCTCCCTGGGTCTTCGTACTACCCGTGACACTTGGCATTTTCTCCCTAGCCCGTTCCTCACGATTTTGGTTGGAATCAACTCGGTTGATGATACTACATCTCAACCATCGCGAATACCGCTTCGGCGCCGCAATTCAAAAGCTGTTGGTTCTATTGACCGTGCGAAGAGCCAATAAGGGTATGACACACGTGCCTCAATCGCTCAAATGCACTATGTTGGGAGGGTTGGAGTATGAGACCTCGATGTTGAAGATCACCTCCCGAGTCCACAAAGCCCTGATGTTCGGGGCCTGCCTGGTCGTCGCCACGGTTGCCGGAGCCGGTACCAATTGTGAAACCGTCTTCCGTCTCAACGAGGCGGCCAGCTATCAGGAGGGCTGTTTTCCACCGTGCATGTGCCCCACCGTGGAGGCCACCCGATTCCGCGGTACCTTCGTCGTGGGCCCGGCGTCCATCTGTAGCGGGGTTGCCTCGCACGATGTACAGAGAATCGCGTGGTACCTGACGATCGACAGCGCCGAATTCGAGATTGTCGGATCGGGCCTCTATCGCGTCATCGCCGGCACGAATCCGCCGACCCACGCCCTCGACCTCGATCTCTCGATCGACGGCGGAAATCCTCAGCACTTTTTCAGCGGCTTTGTGCCCAAGACCTCGAATGACAGCTCGATCGATATTCCGATTTCGATCAACGGCCAGACGTGTCAGGACACGGTGATCGTGGTCAACGCCAGTCCCGTGCCGCCCGAGTCGATGCTGCAGTATCGGCTCGCCCCCGACAGCACCTACCAGACGGGGTGCTTCGGGGCGTGCGAATGTCCGCTTCAGGAACCGCGCCCCCTCGAAGGAACGCTGACCTTGGTAAAGATTCTCGATCATGGGACCTACGAGGAATTTGCCGTTCCCCGCGCCGACTTCGTCACAAAACCACTCGGACCGACAGATGATGGAATCAACCTGTCCGGGTTCGGCCTGTATACGCTGATCCAGGGATTTGCCGGCCCGGCCCATGTCCTCGACCTGAGGCTGAGCTCCAACGGCGGCGAAATCGAACTATTCGACAACCAACTGTTCAACACGGACCCGACATTTCCTGCCGAGTTCTCGGTCGTGATCGACACCGATGACCAGATCTGCTTCGATAAGGTGCTATCGCTCCACGCGATCTGGGCAGGGCCGATCGTGTTTCAAGATGACTTCGAGTGTGGCGACTCGGCGGGCTGGTCGTTTCTCACTGAGCCGTAGACAACCCGGCGATTTCGCCATTCATCCAGCCAGATGGACGGCCTCGAGAGTCGTCCGAGCGCAGAGCCCCAAACTGCTATAGGCTGTGCATCGACGATGACAGACACCACCGACCGAACCGTTGACTGTCCCCACCGCGTCGAGTGCGGTGCGTGCTCGTTTCTGCTCCGGCCCTATGGCGAGCAGCTCGAACGCAAGCGCCGGCGGTTGATGGATGTGCTCAGCGAGCAGATCCGTCTAGCCCCCCGCCAGGTCCTGGGAACGATGCCGTCGCCTCGGATCGACGGCTATCGGAACCGGGCCAAGATGGCGATCTCGTCCGACCGCGAACACCGGTCGTCGCTTGGCTACTTCCAACGCCGCAGCCGCGAGGTCGTCGATGCGCCGCACTGCGGGGTGCTGGTTCCCGAACTGCTCGAGACCACCCAGCAACTGCGCCGTCTTCTGAACTCGGGGGCGCGCTTCCCATTTGCGCTGCGCCATATCGACCTGCGCTGCGGCAGCGATCCCACCCGGCAGCATCTGACCCTGGTCATCAAGGCCGAAAAGCAGCCGAAGCTCCCGATCGATGCCGTGATGGAGGCCTGCCCCCACCTCGCCGGGATCGGCGTCAACCTCAACCCGAAGGGCGGCGCCCAGGTCGTCAAAGGCCCGATCGAGCCGGTCGCCGGCGCGCGCGAAGTATTTGTCGATTCGGCAGGGCTGTCGTTGCGGGTCTCCCCAGGTTCCTTCTTCCAGGTCAACCTCGGTCTCCTGCCCGAGATCCACACGTGGATGGCGGAGTTCCTCGGTCGCGGCAGCCTCCTCCTCGACCTCTACGCCGGCGTCGGGACCCACGGTCTCGCCCTGCACGACAGCTTCCGGCGGGTGCTCTGTGTGGAGGGAGTCAGAAGCTCGGTGGCAGACGCCAAAGCCAGCATCGCGGCGGGCCACGTCGACAACGTCGAGGTGCTCGCCAGCCCGATCCACCGGTCCATCCGCCGTCTGCGCTCGGAAAAGCCCGAGGCCATCATCCTCAACCCCTCCGCGGCCGGCGCCGACCCGCCGGCGCTCGAGACCATCACCGATTCCACGGCGCGATCCCTCGCCTACCTTTCGTGTGACCCAACCACCCTCGCGCGCGACGTTGCCGTGCTCATCAAGGGTGGTTTCAAATTGGTCACGGTCCAGGTTGTCGACATGATGCCCCAGACCCGCCAGGTCGAATCGCTCGCCTTCCTGCGCCGATAGCCCGATCTAGAAAGCTCCTGGGATCTCGAATACGACGATGCCGTTCCTGCCGTCGGCGTTCGTCATCGCAGCGATCGTCCTCGGTCCGACCGGAACCATCGAGAACGGCCGGGCATCGCCCGGAAACACCAGGTGGCCGGCACGAACTGCCCCGTGATCGACAACGACGGTCCCGATCTGGAGACCGGTCAGAACCGCGACCTCCGGGGTCACAACGGAGGGCGAGACAAACGGTGACGTGAACGAGAGCACCGGATCGAGGGAGACACCGTCGTCTTCATCCATTCGTGCCCTCCAGATGAAGGCCGTGCGATCGTTGCTCGCCGAGCACATCGCCGTTCCGGAGTCCAGACCCTCTTCTTTGCAGACCACGGCGACGCCAAAGGTCGCGATCGTCGTCGCTCCCCGGCGAGACACCGCCTGGAGCTCGAACTCCGGACCGCTCCCTCCCTCATCCGCCCATTCGGTCGGGTCGTCAAAATCGAGTGGATCACCCTCGCCGGGGATCGAAAGCTGTGCCAATGCGACATCGTCGTTGAGGGGCGTCCAGGTGACGGGCCTCTGCGCTTCGACCGTCCACCGGGTTGTCTGGGTCCCCGGAAAATCGACGCGGCCGGAGAGCCGGACCAGTACCGAGTTCGAGTTCGGCGGCGTCGGGCTGCCTCCCTCGACGCGCAACACCCTCGCCGCCACTCCGCCTCGTCCCGGACCGGCCTCCACGACGAGGACCCGATCGCCCCGTCCGAGGTCATCGATACTCTCAAAGCCCTCGAAGACCGTCTGGGGTGTCACCCGGATGAGAACCGAACCCGCCATCAGATCGAGCGTAAACCCGTCGTCTGTAAGCCCGCGGAATCGACCGGTCAGCGGCGGTTGGATACCGTGGACGGCCCACCGGCCCGTGCCGGGTTCGAAGGAGAGCCGAGGACGATCCAGCAACGGCAGGTCGATGATCGTCCTCTTGAGCACGGATGCGGAGACCTCGGCCAATTCGAACGCGGTGTGACCGTCGGGCCCGACCACCGGCAACAGGGCCAGAACCCGGTCCGCTGCGAGGAAGGCGATATCGCAGGCCTGGGTGATGAAAGGCTGGGGGCCACCATCCGGGAAGATCCGCCACTCGAAGACCGAACCGCGTCTGGCCGTAACGATCGCGCCGAGAGCGTGGCTCCGGCCATCAGGGGCGAGTCGAACGACCGATGGTCGAAACCGGGCCTCGATAGTGTGTTCTTTTGCGAAAACCAGTCGCGGTACCACTGCTTCGACCAACGGTTGGGTTCTCCCACGAATCACGAGATCGTCACCGGGCCGAATCCACACCTTGAAGCCTGCGGTGGCCATCCACAACGCGAGCACCACCAGACCGGCAATCGCCGGCAAAGAGAAGTGGGCGGTTCGCCGAGGCAGGAACGCCAGGGTCGCAGCAATTGCCACCGGCCAGATCATGAGTCCGGGAGAGCTGCGCACACCGGTCTGCAGAAAATATCGCGCGAGCGTCCCGCCGCCGCGATCGAGAGTCGAGAGCACCACGAAAAACCAGGCGATCAGACAGAAGCCGCCAAGCACCGCAACCGGGACCCACCAGTGGTGCAGGCGTTCCGCTGGATTCTCCACCGCACGGGCGATGGCGGCAGCCAGCGCTGCGACACCGAGGACTCCGGCGACAACCAGACCAAGCGTGCTCACACCGGGTTGGTTGTCGACGACGCCGGCGCCGGGCATCAGCAGCAGCAGCCCCGCAAGTGCGCCTCCGCCCGCCGCCGCCAGGAACGGCACCCGCGGGCGGAACACGGCCAGCACCAGCGGGAGGGCAAGAGCCGCACCGCTCGGCTGCAGCGAAACGAGAAGCACCGCGAAAAAGGCGACCAGCCGTTCGAAGAGGCCGGGCTGATCCAGGAGGCGGGACCACGCCGTGCGGGGAGAGCCGGCACGGGCCGACCGCGAAGCGGTGCCAACCCGGCGCGCGCTGCCGGTGGTGATCCGGTGCGCCGTGGTCGGCTGATCAGTCATCCCGACCTGACCTTCTCTTCTTCATCCTCTCTATTCTGACATCGAACGTTTTCTGCCATTCTCGCTACGGACAAAAAAACGGCGCACGCCGCAGCGTGCGCCGTTCCCCTTATCTCAAAATTCTACTTCACTTCGGTCATGAAACGCATGGTTGAATCGATGACACCGTCCTCGGCCTTGGCGGCCGCCCCCTCGGGCGAGGTCAACCAGGCCATCATCGCGTCCATGTCGATCACCTCAACCAGCAGCCCGACCCGTTTGGGATCGTCGGGTGCGTCGAAGACCTTTATGGCGCCGGCGCCGTTGGCGGCAAACATTTCCTTGCGACTATTCGGCCCCGTCCATGCCGCCAGCCAGACATCCTTGTCCTTCACCTCGTGGGTGAAGCTGACAAATGTCTTTCCGGCATCAGCGGCAAAGTCACTGTTCCAGACATCGTCAGAGATCTGCCACCCTGCGGCCGTCTTGCGCCACAGCTCGACATATTTGCCGACATCCACCGGCGAGCCGTCCGGAGCAAACAGGGCGTAGGTGCCCACCCTGTAGCCGATGTCGGCAGCAACCACGGCCTCCAGTGTTTCGAGTTCGGCGGTGATGCCGGCTGCGATCATTTCTCCGAAGATCGCCCTCACGGCATCGCTGCCCTGCATCATGGGGGCGTTGGGCGCCATCAGCCGGCAGTCCGATGTGTACGCCGTCACCAACGCTTCGATGTCTCCCCCGTTAATGGCTTCTTCCCACTTTTCGGACATCGCCGCGATCTCGGGGCTCGCCTTCGACCCCTGTGGTGCACAGGCTGCCAAGCCGATCATCGCGAGGACCGCCAGAATCGGGAGCCCACCCTTCAACTCACCACATACATTTCTTATCTTGCGCATCACATTCTCCTTTTAGTCGCACGTGGATGAAGTGCGCCGCCGGCGGCGGGTCCGCAGGCTCGAACGACGTTCGCCTCATGAGCGACAGCCATCGCACCGGTGAAAGTCTTTTATTCATATTGAGATTCAATCCGAAAATAGATCACCAGCATGACGATGTCAAGAACCTCGGTGAGGACAGCACCACAATCGACCGTAGCCGACGCTACCCGGGCAACAGTCTCACCCCGTCTGTGATCCGCGCCACCGCCTCCTGACGCACTTTTCGATAAGCTCGAATTCGAGCCGTCGAGCGTTGAGGGCGACGCTTCCGGTGAGAAGGGACCACACGATGCAACTCAAGCGGTGGATTGGGCTGGTGACGGTCCTGCTTTGCGCGGCCACAGCGCTGGCGGCGGATCCGATCGAGGACCGGATCTCTACCGCCACCCTGACCCTCCCTCAGGCACTTGAAGGCTATTCCTCCAGCCGCTGCACCTGGGACCCCTGTTCACTCGGGCCGCGTCTTTATCTGGCGCCGCGAGCCAACGGTGCGCACCTCGCCGGCTGGACCGACACGTCGGGCAACGGCCACGTGAGTTTCGTGGCGGGGTCGACGATCACAGCCACTCACAATTTTTCGGGCCGCAAGGTCCGCGGTCTGGTGGCCCACGCCGACGGCACCTATGCCGTCCTTCTCAAGGACGGGGTCATTCTCTATCTCTCGAAACGGGCCGCCAACGGTTCGCAGATCTGGTTAACCAACCTCAACTACAGCCTGACCGAGGACTCGTCGCCCCTCGGCGACCACCGCCTGGCCTATGGCAACGGCCTCTACGCAGCCTATTGGGCTGTCCACGGCATCGATGGCTGGGTCAAAAATCACGAAGGCGACCAATTGCAATATGTCAACGACTCTGGCGCCCTCCAGGGCGGCGGATGGTCCTGGGGCTGTTCCCATTCCATGGCCGAACTGGTGGGCTACCACCCCAACGACCAGGCGTTCACCAACTTCTGCTCCACCGACTGTTACCCTGATCCGCCGGGACTCAAGATGAACCACGGGACCAACATCCAGACCGGACAGGGCGATTGCAGAGGCGGAGCCTCCCTCCAACTTGGCCAGATGGCAGTAGCCGAGACCGGCTGGAAGGTCATTTTCAACGCGGAGAACCCGGACCAGTCGTTGACCTCGGGGGTCGGTCTGGCTACCGCCGGCGGTGGCGCCGGCACCAGCGTGGTCTGGCTCACCGAAACCGACGGCCGCCAGGAACGCGACCCGGTCCTCGCCCGGATCGGCCAGCAGGTGCCCGCGACCTATCTCGTGGGTTGGAGAACGCTGAACGACCAGTCATTGCACATCGGCATCATCAACGGCGCCGGGACCTTCCTCGAGGGCCCCGAGACGATGAGTTCGGGCGGGCCCGGGTGGGGCGCTCGAGATGACTCATTCACCAGCGCACCCGACGGCAGCGTCTCGTGGCTCGAGGGCAGCGTCGGTTCGACCACCCTCGAGCTTCACCAGTACGCCGTCCTCACGGTCTTTGGCGATGGCTTTGAGTCGGGCTCGATCGGGCAGTGGAGCTCGGCCACCAACTGATTGACGAAGCACAAATCTGACGCCCCACCGGGGCTGGATTCTCGCAAAGGGCGGGCTTCTCGTGGTAAAGCCGCGGAGCGGCGACAGAACATTAGGCCGGGGCGTGAGCCCCGGTAATCGGAAGCTCAAAAAGGAGGAAGCCCCGGAGGGGCGACAGATCTCGAAATGTCACAATGTATGGCGTGAACTCGATACGCTCCCTCTTCGTTGCGGTCCTCCTGGCCGCCGGCCCTCTCCTGGCTGCAGCCCCGGCGCCTGAACTGCTGGTCGAGGCGCCTCCGGAGCTGGCGGCCGTCGCCCGGGAGGTCCGATCGTTTGAGGCTGACGACTTTTCGGCAGCCCTCCTACTTACAGGCCTGACCGGGTTTTCGACGCCGATCCGCGTGGTTCTCGTGCCAGAGACATCACCGCTCGCCCAGGAGGTGCCGAAGTGGGTCAGTGGGTATGCCAGGGGCACCGAGTCTCTGATCGTGCTCTTCCCTGCACGGGTGCGCTCCTACCCCGACCGAAATCTCCGGGCTCTCCTCCACCACGAGGTGGCGCACGTGTTGGTGGCGCGGGCAGCGCGAGGCCGCCCGGTGCCGCGTTGGTTCAACGAAGGCGTGGCGACGGTTGCGGCCCGCGAGTGGGGCATCGAAGACCGGGCGCGTTTTGCGGCGGCGGTCATCGGCGGGAAAACCAAGAAGACCGCAGATCTGGATCGCCTGTTCCAGGGCAGCGACGCCGAGGTCCGTCGCGCCTATGCTCTGTCCGCCGCATTTGTCCGTTCCATCCAGCGCGATTCCGGAACCCTCGCACCGGCCTCGGTGCTGCGCGGTGTCGGCCGCGGTCTGAAATTCAAGCGCGCATTCCTCGAGGCGACAGGAATCCCACTGGGTCGCGCCGAACAAACCTTCTTCGAGAAAGACGCCTTCTGGAATACCTGGCTACCTTTTCTTACCAGCACAGGCGCACTATGGATGGCAGTCACCCTCCTCGCCCTGGTCGCCATCCAACGCCGGCGCGTTCGCAGCCGGAAGATGATCGAAGAGTGGGAAGAGGAGGAGGCGTTCGAGTCGGTGGGCCGCCCCCCAACGGGTGACGACGAATTCGTCAACTGACCTGGCGAAACGCGGAGATCACACCGCCTGCAACGCGCGGCAGATCAACAACGAACCGGTCGTGTCGCCCTTCCACACGTAATACTGGAGGTCGAGGCTCTTTTCGGCCAGGGCCGCAGTTTCACCCGGTGAATACAATTGCTACGCCGTAGCACAGCTCACCGGCGTCGTCGGCGACCGCCGCCCATTCGAACACCAGGTAGGTTCCGTCGGCGTGGCGATGGCGGATCCGGAAACCTTCCAACACCTGACCTCCGGCCAGGCGTCCCATGACGCGCATCGTGCGCAGCCGGTCTTCGGGGTGGACCCGCTCCAGAAACGAACTCTGCATGAGCTCTTGCTCGCTCACTCCGAGAACCCCGCTCAGTTCATGTCCGATCCGAAGCGACCGCCCTTCCACGAGGTCAATGATCGACCGAATCACGAGAGGCTGCTCCGCGGAGCTGCCGGGCGCCTGCCCCGCTCGAGAGCCCGACGTCAAATCCGCCATCACGCGTGCCGCCACGTCGGGAGCCTGCCGGCTCAACCGTCGTTCCAGCTCCTCCACCCGCGCGCGCAACGAAGGGTAGTGCGCGAACCAGTCGTCGACGTGTGGTGTTCCAGCTATCATGTGTTCTCACATCTCGAAGTCGCCGTGATGCGTCACTAGAATATATGATCGAGTCCTGAAACCGCCACCGGGAGCACTGTTCGCACCGTTCACCTGAGTTTCGCACGGGCGGCACGAAGAAAGGATGGCACGATGCAGCCGAACACGCGTCTCGAACCCGGTCTCATCGACAACCACGAAGAGTTCGGCGATCCATTCTTCCAACGCTTCACACCCGGGCCGGCGCTCAAACCTCTCGATCTGGGCGACGGCATCTCCAAGGCCTACTCCTTCCCCACCTTTTATGCGGATGTCACCTGCGCGATCGCGATTCTCCTCTGCGACTACCGTCGCGCCCTGGCGATGATGCCCCACCCCTCGATGCAACCCGTGAGGATGCCGCGGGGGCGGGCGGTGGTGCTGCTGTCGTGCTACGAGTACAAGAAGGTCATGAACATCGCCCCCTACAACGAAATCGCCATGACCATCCCGGTGATGGTCGGCGGCTCCGCACCGCCGCTGCTGCCACTTGTCATGGATTTCAAAAAGAAGGGCTACTACGTGTTCTCGATGCCGGTGACATCGCTCGAGAATCAGATTCGCGGCACCCGGATCTGGGGCCTGCCAAAGATTGTCGAGGAGATCGATATCTCAACCGACGACCACACCTGCACCACGGTGGCCCGCGACGACACCGGGGATGTCTACTTCGAACTGAGAGTACCGACAGGTGGTTCACCGAAACACTTCGACGAAACCGGCCACCTCTACAGCCTGCTCGATGGCAACCTCCTCAAGAGCCGGACCAACTTCAAGGGCGACTTCAACGTGACGACTAACGCCAACCTGCTTTGGAAAAAGGGCCAACATTGCGAGACGCCCGCGCTGAAGCTCGGCGGGTCGCCCCGCGCCGATACTCTGAAAGGCCTCGAGATCGAAGAAACCACCTTCCAGTTCCGCTACGCCTCGAGCATGAACAGCTGTTTCGACCTGCCCCTGGAGACCTGGTAGGCCGTCGGGCCAGGGAGGGATTCGCCCCCTCATCCACCGCCCAGCGATGTTCAGGAATGAGGCGGCCGGCGATCTTTGTTGCAGCCCATGAGAAATCCAGGGACAGTCAGAGGAGCTCCGAAAATGTCAGACGATCCGAAACCGCCAATTGACAGCGAGGACGACCCGACCATCTCCGTATCCGGGGCGCCGGCCGGGGACGACACCGCCACGTTGTCCGATACGGTCGATCGAGAGCGTCCCGTCATTCCCGACCGGCCCTTCAAGGTTGCCGGCTATCGGATCCTCGGTCAACTCGGGCGCGGCGGCACCGGAGTCGTGTGGGAGGCCGAACAAGAGCAACCGAAACGACGGGTCGCCCTCAAGGTCCTGCGCCGCGACCACCTGATCGACGAATACCACACAAAAATGTTCCAGCGCGAGGTGGAAACCCTGGCCCGCCTCAAACACCCCAACATCGCCGCGATCTACGAGTCCGGTCACACCGAAGACGGCCACGACTACTTCGCCATGGAGCTGGTCCAGGGAGAGACCCTCGGGCGGTGGCTCCAGGCCAGACCGAAGACGATCGATGCCCACGAGCTCGGTCTGCGGCTGCACCTCTTTCGAACCATGTGCGACGCCGTTCATTACGCTCACCAGCGCGGCGTGATCCACCGCGATCTCAAACCCGCCAATATCATCGTCACCAACGATTCCAGCTCGTTGACCAGCGCCACCTCCGGCACCGCCAGACCCACCCTCAAGATCCTCGATTTCGGTCTCGCCCGCATCACCGACTCCGACGTCGCGGCCACCGCGATGTCGGAGATCGGGACGATCAAGGGCACCCTGCAATATATGAGTCCGGAGCAGGCCCGGGGCGACATGGATGCGATCGACACCCGCACCGATGTCTACGCTCTCGGCGTGATCCTCTACGAGATGCTGGCCGGCATTCTGCCCTATGACGTCTCGCCCGCCGCCATCGCCGAGGCCATCCGCGTCATCTGCGAGGACCCGCCAAAACCGCTGCGATCGACCTTTCACGGCGCGCGCAGGCTCGACGCCGACCTCGAGACCATCGTCGGCAAGGCACTCGAGAAAGAGGCCGACCGCCGCTACGCGTCAGCCGCGGCCATGGCCGAGGATGTCGAGCGCCACCTCGAGTCGCAACCGATCATGGCGCGGCCGCCAAGCGCCGTGTACCAGATGCGCATGTTCGCGCGCCGCAACCGCACCCTGGTCGGCAGCGCGACCGTGGCCCTCCTGATGTTGGTCGTGTTCGCTGTCGCGATGGCGGTGCAGGCGGAGAGAATCCGCCGCGAGGCCGACCGCGCCAACCGTGAGGCGGCCACCGCCCGCGAGGTCTCCGAATTTCTGATCGGGCTCTTTGACCGCTCCGATCCGACCCTGGCCCAGGGCGAGGATCTCACCGCCCGCCAGATTCTCGACAGCGGCGCAGACCGGATCGAGGCACTCGACGACCAGCCTCAGACCCAGGCCGCCTTCATGGAGACCATGGGCCGCGTGTTCGCGTCCCTCGGAGAATTTGACCGCGCGGCCCCTCTCCTCGACAGGGCGGTCACGAGCCGCACTCAATTTGCCGACGAGGACGAACTCGCTCTTGCGGGCGCGCTCTTCCATCAGGCAACACTGTTGGATCTGCAGGGGAGGTATGTGGAGGCCGAGGCGCCGGCCCACCGATCGGTCGAGATCCGTGAACAACGGCTCGGCGACCATCCCGACCTCGGCTTCAGCCTCAACACCCTCGGCAACGTCCTCTGGCACCAGGACCGGCTCGACGAGGCCGAAGTCGTGCACCGCCGGGCCCTCGACCTCCGCGAGCGCACCCTTCCCCCCGACCACACCGACATCGGTCAGAGCCTGCACAACCTCGGGGCGCTGCGCTACTTCGCCGGGGACCTGGCGGAAGCGGAACGGCTGTGGCGGCGGTCGGCCGAGATCGAAGAGGCGAACCACGGACCCAACGACTGGAACCTCGCCACCAGCCTTCACACCCTGGCGATCGTGTGCAGCGACCAGAATCGTCTTGACGAGGCCCTCGCCCTCGAGCAGCGATCGCTCGCGATCCGGGAGGATGTGCTCGGTCCCCACCACCCTCACGTCGCGCTCAGCCTGACGACCCTCGGCAACATTTACCGGGAAATGGGTCAGGCGGCCGACGCTGAGCCGCTCATCCGCCGGGCCATCACGATTGCCGAAAACAAATGGGGGCCCAACCACGGCGAGGTTTTCTGGATGCGGCGCAGCCTCGCACAGACCTTGATCGCAAACGCAGATTTCGAGGCTGCTGAGGCGGAGCTCAGGGATCAGCTGGCGACCATCGATGCGGCCGGTGCGGACGATGACATTCCGCCGGTTCTCTTGACGCTGGGTGAGCTCTACACCCGCCAGCATCGCTATGACGTGGCCGAACGGCACTACCTCGAAGCCATCACGACCCTCGAGACGAGGTTGCCGGACGATCCCTACCTCGGTCTCCTGGCGGCCGATCTCGCCCGGGTGTACCGCGACACCGGACGGCTCGATGCTGCCGACGCCACCTTCCGCCATGCTCTCGAACTGATGGAGGCAAGCTGGGGCATCGACGATCCCGACTACCAGGAGGCGGCCACCGAACTCGACGCGCTCGAAAACGCAACAAAACGCTGAGTCATTGGGGCGCGAACCGGATACCTGGTGGTGTCTCGAAATTGAACACTTCGGCCGGCCCGTGAACGAATCTTGGGCGAAAATCCGGGCACCGGCATTGCGATAGGTTGGGTCAGGAGGCTGAGATGCCCTACTGGATTCACGACAATGGCGAAACAACCGGTCCCATGAGAGCGATCGACGTCCTCCACCGCGCGCAGCCTTCGACCAGGTTATGTGACGGCAAGAACTGGTTTTATCTTGACGGCGGTCCGGACCTCTCCGAAGCGAGATTCTCTGACACCGATCACGGCGAAACCAACACAACCGCTGCCCGGGTGACGATTCGCTGAATCGAGGTCAAGCGCTCCGGTTTCGATACAGCTTTTTATCCACCACAGCCGCCATCCGATCGAGGTCGAGGTTGAGGTCGAGGTCGAGGAACGCGTTGATCTGATCGGTTATTTCCCGGGTGCGGTCAATCACGCTCCGAAACTCGAGATACTTGACGGTTGTGTCCGGCCGGCTCTTCAAGAGCGTGTTCACCGTCGTCAAATGGTCACGATAAATGCGTTTCATCTGGTCATCTGGGACGTCATGCTGCTCTCCGCGGCGATCCATCATCTTCTTCTGCGACGCCAGCACTTCATCGAGATCTCTGAGCATGAACAGGACTCTGTAGGATTCGCCCGAAGGAAGGTTTTTTAGAAGAGGGGAAACAACCTTTACGACCCTTCCTCGAGCTTCGCCAATCCATCCGGCATCATCCGCTGACTCGAGAGTCTTGACGCGCTCGTCTTCGAAATAGCCATTCGGGTTGTGTTCGTCCGCCTTTCTGACCCCATCATCAAGACACTGCAAACCACCCTCGGTCAACATCGCCATCGCCATCGAGGTTCCGGAGCGAGGGAGCCCCGAAACGACGATGATCGGTCGACCAGCCTCGGTGTTGGATCGGGCCCCGTTCTCTGCGCTCATCCTGTCTCCTCTCCCATAAATTGACCTGCGCCGGGAATGACCAACTATACAGGGTGAGAACTACCACCCCGAGGAATCGCACCCGCGGCAAAAATGACTTCACGTCTCCAGATCATCTTCGTCGCAAACAGTACGCTCGGCAGGTTGGATTTCTCTCAGGTTGACTGATCAAGGTTGTCACGACTGAGCAATGTTCAAAATTGACAATAAACGATGGTTTGTCTTAAACTTGAAAGGAATTCACGCTCATGTCGGAAGGAGCTGTACTTGATCTCAACAACGACGTTACCGTTCGGTTTCATTTGGAGTCGCCAGGCGATACTGAGACTCTGCTTAAAAGGCGAACGGCGGGTTTTCGGACGCCCGACGCCGCGGGTTGAAAAGGTCGCTCAGGGGATCGACGGACAGCGAGGCGGCGGGATCGTCGTGATGTATCGCGAGTTGGACACGTGGGGGAACAGCAAATGAAACCTGAATTTCGGCTCATGGTCATGACACCGCGGTGTTTCGACGACCCCGCGTTAGCCATTGCGGGCAGCCGAGCCGGGGCCCTTGGCATCCTCGACCTGGGCGCTCTTGGCGACCCTGAAACGGCAACCAAAGCTCTGGCCGATCTGGTTCGTCTCGGTGGACCCGATATCGGTGTCAGGATCGAAGTCAACGGCGATACGGATGCACTGGTTGAACTCGTCTCAGGTCTTCCCGCTGGCTCCGGCGTCGTCGTGGTGGCCCCCGCACTTGGAGGAGAATTTGGAGATGCTCTTCAGGGAGTGGTGTCTTCACTCCGAAAAGAGGGGCACGTGGTCCTCGCCGAAGTGAGTTCGCTCGAGGAAGCCTCGAGGGCGGTCGCAAGCGAAGTGGATGGTCTGATCGCCAAGGGCAACGAGGCCGGCGGCAGGGTCGAAGAAGAAACGACCTTTGTCTTGCTGCAAAGGCTTCTCGAGCGAATAGGCCTGCCGATATGGGCTCGAGGTGCGATCGGCATGCACACCGCAGCAGCCTGCGCCGCAGCCGGCGCCGCCGGAATCGTGCTCGCCGATGAGCTGGCCCTGGTCCGTGAGTCGACGCTGCCCGCGGATGTTCGCAAAGCCATTACTGCGATGGACGGCGGCGAGACGACGGTTCTCGGCGCCGAACTCGGACGCGGTATCCGTTTTTTCCTCAGACCGGGTAGCTTGGGGTGCGAGACCCTGAAACGACGGCATGACGAGTTCCGTGTTGCATCTGATCGGGAGGGCTGGCACGAATTTCTCGTCAGCGCTGCCGAATCGGCAGCCGGTCCCATCGGGTGGCGACCCGACCAGGCCTGGCTGCTGGGCCAGGACGCCTGTTTCGCCACCCAACTTGCGGAGCGCTTCCGGACCACCGGCGGCGTGGTGTCGGGTCTGCTCGCGAACATCGACGAGCACCTCCACATCGCCCGTGAAGAAAAGCCGCTGGCTCCCGACTCGGCTCTGGCCCGGGCCCATGGCACCCGTTTCCCTATCGTTCAGGGTCCGATGACGCGAGTGTCCGACCTTGCTCCATTTGCCGCTGAGGTCGCAAAGGCGGGTGGGCTGCCGTTTATCGCACTCGCCCTTCTGCGAGCTGACGAGACCGAGGAAATTCTCAGCCAAACCCAACAGGCCCTCGGAAATCGTCCCTGGGGTGTAGGCATCCTCGGCTTCGTACCGCGCGAACTCCGCGAAGAACAACTCGGCGTCGTACGGCGGATCCGTCCAAAATTCGCTCTGATCGCAGGGGGGCGGCCGGATCAGGCCCTCCAACTCGAGGCAGAGGGGATTACCTCGTACCTCCATGTTCCGTCCCCCACCCTGCTCGATCAATACCTCGAGCAGGGAGCGAGGCGTTTCGTGTTCGAGGGGAGAGAGTGCGGCGGCCACGTCGGCCCACGATCGAGTTTTGTCTTGTGGAACCAGATGGTGAGCGTGTTGTTGGAGAGGACCGGAAACAACGGTCTTGACGACTGCCACGTTTTGTTTGCCGGCGGCATCCACGACGCACGTTCAGCGGCGATGGTCTCCGCTCTCGCAGCACCGCTGGCAGCTCGCGGCACGAAAATCGGCGCGCTGATGGGAACTGCCTACCTCTTTACCGAAGAGGCGGTGGCGACCGGCGCCATCGTCGCCGGGTTCCAGAAGACGGCGGTGGCTTGCGAACGTACGACGTTGTTGGAGACCGGCCCGGGCCACGCGACCCGCTGCGCCATCACCCCCTTTGCGAACCACTTCCTCAGCGAAAAGGGCAGACTCCAGGCGGAAGGCCGCCCCCACGACGAGATGCGAAATGAACTGGAGTCGCTCAATCTGGGCAAGCTTCGAGTCGCTGCAAAGGGCGTGGATAGAAATCTACAGCACACCGTCGACAAATCTCAGCCCAAGCTCACGGTCATCGACGAAGAGCAACAGGCGCAGGACGGCATGTACATGATCGGCCAGGTGGCGGGGCTCCGTGATCGGGTCCTCACCATGGCCGAGCTTCACGAGGAGGTCTCGGTCGGGAGCGTCGCGCAGTTGGACTCCACCCGGACCGTGTGCTCAGCGCCGATCGACCCTCCCGGGCCGCGCCTCGACGTTGCCATCGTCGGGATGTCGTGCCTGCTCCCCGGGGCCGCCGATCATGCGACCTTCTGGGACAACATCCTCAACAGCGTCGAGACCATAGGTGAAGTTCCGCCCGAGCGGTGGGATTGGCGGCGGTACTTCGACGAAGACCAGTCCGCTCGGGACAAGGTGTACTCGCGTTGGGGGGGGTTTCTCGCCGAGGTCCCCTTCGATCCTCTGGCCTATGGGATGCCGCCCACGACGCTCCAGTCGATCGATCCGCTCCAACTCTTGACCCTCGAGGTGGTTCGCGCGGCCCTCGCAGACGCCGGGGTGTTCGATCGCGAGTTCCCGCTCCAGAAAGCTTCAATCATCCTAGGCGCCGGCGGTGGGGTCGCCGATCTGGGCAACAGCTATGCCGTTCGCGCCGCCCTCCCGGCGCTCTTCGACAATCTGCCGGACCAGGTTTGGGATCGTCTGCCGGAATGGACTGAAGATTCGTTCGCAGGCCTCCTGCTCAACGTCGCCGCAGGGCGCGCCGCCAACCGCTTCGACTTCGGCGGCATCAATCTCACCGTTGACGCTGCGTGCGCCTCATCGCTCGGAGCGATCTACTTCGCCGCCCAGGAACTGGCCGACCACCGCAGCGATCTCGTGCTGGCCGGCGGTGTCGACACGGCCCAGAACCCGTTCGGGTACCTGTGCTTCAGCAAGACCCACGCGCTGTCACCGCGCGGCAAGAGCCGTGTCTTCGATGCCACCGCTGACGGCATCGTGATCAGCGAAGGTCTCGCGGTCGTGGTGCTCAAGAGACTGGTCGACGCCGAGCGCGATGGTGACCGCATTTATGCCGTTCTGCGAGGCGTTGGAGGGTCGAGCGACGGACGGGGACGGAGCATGACCGCACCGCGCCCGGGGGGCCAGATGCGCGCCCTCGATCGGGCCTATCGGCAGGCGGGTTACTCACCTGCGACCGTCGAGCTTTTCGAGGCCCACGGTACAGGCACGGCAGCCGGCGACATGGCCGAAGCCGAAACACTGACCCGGGTGCTGGAAGCTGCCGGAGCCCGGTCATCGTCTGCAGCCGTCGGTTCGGTAAAGTCAATGATCGGCCACACCAAGTGCGCCGCCGGAGTCACCGGTGTGATCAAGACCGCGCTCGCACTCCACCGAAAGGTGTTGCCGCCGACGATCAATGTTGATCTTCCGAATCCAAAGGCAAAGTTCGGCGAGGGCCCGCTCTATGTCAACAGTGAGCTGCGGCCGTGGCTCAGGAGTGCAACTGACCACCCCCGTCGCGCCGGGGTCAGCGCGTTTGGTTTTGGCGGCACGAACTTTCACGTCACGCTCGAGGAGTACACCGGCGATCCGCCGAGCCTGCCGAAGTCAGCCACAGCTCGATCATGGCCGGCGGAACTCCTGCTGTTCAAAGGTAATAAGGCCGACGTCATCGCCCGCATCGAACGCCTCGCCGCCGACCTCGAATCGGGCGCCCGCCCGCGGCTTCGTGATCTCTCCGCCTCGTGCTGGGAGTCGGCCAGCCGCGCTTGCTCGGGAATCACTGCGGCTCTCATCGCCTCTGACCCCGCCACGCTTGCTGACCGTCTTACTCGACTTCAAAAATCGATCGTCGACGACACCGAACTCGACGACCCGGCCGGCGCCTGGTACACCCCGCAGCCCCTGGCGGACGAGGGCGACTTGGCCGTGGCCTTCCCCGGCCAGGGTTCCCAGTACCCCGACATGTTCAGAGATCTCGCCATTCATTTCCGGGAGGTCCGCGAAGAAATCGAATGTGCAGAGAGAACTCTGGCCGATGCGTTCGATCTGCCGTTGGGCGCGTATCTCTATCCGCCTCCCGCATTCAGCCCTGAGGAGAAGCAAAGACGAGCCGACGCTCTTCGCGACACCAGGGTCGCCCAGCCAGCTCTCGGCGCGGTCGAGCGCGGCGGTCTCCGCTTGCTCGCCGCCCTCGGAGTCGTTCCCGACATGGTCGCCGGTCACAGTTACGGCGAGTACGCAGCGCTCTCCGCAGCAGGCGTGATCGATTCGGAAGAGTTGGCTCGCGTGTCGGAAGCTCGTGGGCGCTGGATCGTCGAGGCGGCTACCCGCGACCTCGGCACGATGGCGGCGGTCAAGGCCGACGGCGACGCCACAGCCGCGGCCATCGCCGGTCTCGATGACGTCTGGATCGCCAACTACAACTCGCCCCTCCAGACTGTGATCTCCGGTACCACTGATGCCATAGAGGATGCCATCTCTCGACTGAAAGATCGCGACATCGAGGCTCGACAAATCCCTGTCAGCTGCGGTTTTCATTCCCCTCTCGTCGCACCCGCTCGCGACCGCCTGGCGGAAATCCTCACGTCCATACCGATCGCGGCTCCGAAACTTCCGGTCTACTCCAACGCCACCGCCGACAGATATCCCGAGGACCCCCAGGCGGTCAAAGACCTGTTGTCCGACCACCTGGTGACCCCGGTTCGTTTTGCTGACGAGATCACGGCCATGTACGACGCCGGCGCGAGGGTCTTTCTCGAGGTCGGTCCGAAGGCGGTACTCACCGGCCTCTCGAAACAGATCCTCGAGGGCCGTCCTCACCTCTCGCTCTCTCTTGATCGGCCCGGCCGATCCGGTTTGCTGCAGCTTCTTCATGTCCTCGGCGCCCTGGCAGCCCACGGCGTGCCGCTGGACCTCGCACCCCTCTTTGAAGGACGCGATGCGAAAACCCTCGATCTCGCCCGCCTCCCCGAGGAGACCCGCGAAGCACCGCTTCCGCCATCGACATGGATGGTGAATGGCGGCGGCGTTCGGCCTCTCAACCAAGAGGTGGTTCGGCCGACACCGATCTCTCTGCCGACTGCCGGCCAGTCCGCAGCGCCGACGCACGAAATGAGCCCGACATCCAACGACCACCGCGCGGTCACTGCAGACCAGATTCGTGCCCAAGGTCCGGCGTCGAGTGCCATCGGCTCCGGGGCGGTAGCGCAAGACGCCGACCGGGTCATCCACGAATTTCAGAAATCGATGAACCAGCTCATCGAGAGCCAGGAGCGGGTCATGCTCGCCTATCTCGGTGCAGCGCCGGACGAAGCCGCGGACTGGTCGGCGCGGCCAGGCATTCAAGTTGAAACCCCTCAGGACGTGGCGCCGGGGCACGCGCCCATTCCCGCCGCGCCATCACCGGTCGAGGCCGCCCAGACGCCGCCGTCCCTTGAGGACACCGGCGCTTCGCTACCGAGCCCTGAAACCGCGAAAGAGCTGCCCGACGAGACCGAATTACGAACCCGGCTGATCGAAATCGTGGTTGCGCGAACCGGCTATCCAGCGGATCTGGTTGATCCGGATGCTTCGCTTGAAGCGGACCTCGGAATCGACTCCATCAAACGGGTGGAGATCCTCGGTGAACTGCA
>JASJGQ010000236.1:0-23171 GCA_033791425.1 Acidobacteriota bacterium | reverse complement strand
GAAATTTTCGATTCCGAGATCGGGGTTGATCCGCAGGTGGGCGGCGAGGCTGACGCCTTTGATGCCGCTGCGGTCGAGCTCCTCGGCGCAGAGGACGAAGTTCTCCGGCGACACGCCGTTGCCGATGTTGATTTCGTATATCGGGGTTGTTTGATCGTCGCGCAGGTACTCGGACATGATGTTCATCAGCATCCGCAACTGCATCAGATTCTGGGTCGAGAGCAGCATCGAGATCTTGAAGTGGAGGTTGGGGATGTCGCGTCCGAAGTAGCAGGCGGCAATGATCGAGGACCAGGAAGGATTGAGGAAGTAGTTGTTGCCGGTTTCCAGAGCGGCTCGGGTGACACCGTCGAGGTAGACCAGGTGATTGTCGTTGGCCACCTCGACGCCGCCGAGGTTACCAAAGGCGGTGCCCATGTTTTTGAGGATGATCTGAGCCGTACCGTCGCCGAGGTCGCGGGTCTCGAAGGTCTTGCCGGTGACCTTTTCGAGCGTGGCGAAACGGTGGGCCGGCATCGGGATTCCGATGAGGTTGGTCGAGCAGAACTTGGAGGCGCCCATGATGTTCTCGGCCATCGTAAGGGTGGCCATCAGATCGCCGGAATAGACATAGTTTTCGGTCAGGGCAACCACCGAAATGAACTCGGATGGCACCCAACAGGGCTCACCCGACGCGGCGCTCTCGGCCATCCGCTGCATCGCGCGGTTGGTCACTGCGGCGCCCTGAAAACCGGAGACCTGGGCGGTTGCCACGCCGAAGTCCTTCCGGTAGGCCGGCGCGATCGTGGTCTCGAAGTCCTCGATCTTCGCGAATTGACCAACCAGCCTCTCGGCATCGTCGATCATCTCACCAAACCCCTTTTCGGCGAGGACCTTTTTGCGGGTCGCCAGGTCGCGTCGCTGGCGGATGGTGTCGCTGATTGCCTTTGCACCACCATGGTGGCTCTTCAGCGCGTCAATCGCCGCGAGATCGCTTGTGGAGAGCAGTTCGAACTTCATGGATCCTCCTCCCGCCGGGGCGGTGTCTGCCGAGACCACATTCGTTATTCGGTCTCATTTTCGTTTATTGTTCTCTTCCTTGGGTCATTTTAGGAGAAGATTCATGCATAAATCAAGAAATCGAATATACTTCGATTGATGAAAAGCTCAGACCACCTCGACCGAATTGACTTCGCTATTTTGGCGGTTTTGCAAAATAATGCTCGTCTGGCCAATAACAGGCTGGCGGAACTCGTGGGTGTGGCCCCATCGACGTGTCTCGAACGGGTCCGGCGTTTGGCCAGAATCGGCGTGATTCGCGGTTATCACTGTGATGTCGACCCGGACGCTTTGGGGGTCGGGCTCGAAGCGATGATCGCGGTCAGGTTGCGCCGACACTCGCGGGACATTGTGGACTCGTTCAGACGGTACGTGGCCGACCTGGCTGAGGTGCGCAGTGTTTTTCACGTCACCGGTGGTGACGATTTTCTCGTTCACGTCGCGGTCCGGGACTCGGACCACCTTCGGGACCTCGCACTCGATTCCTTTACGACCCGTCCTGAGGTCGATCACATCCAGACCCGGTTGATCTTCGACTACACACCGACGTGGAGGTTGCCGGTCCCGGATGAACGTGCGATCTGATCGTCGACCGCAGTATCGACGTTCCGCCGGATGCGAGTTAGAATCGGTGCCGCGCAATCTCGGCCATTTGAGTAGGGGATGCGCCAATTTTGACGGAGATATTTTTGGATAACCTCATTCCACCCCACGGTTCCACGCTCGTCGATCTCATGGTGAGCGACATCCGGTCGGCTGAAATCCGCGAACAGTCGCGGGATTGGCCGTCGATGGATCTCGATCCACGCCAACTGTGTGATCTCGAGCTCTTGCTCAACGGCGGTTACTCGCCCCTCGAGGGATACATGGGTTCGTCCGACCACGAGCAGGTCTGTGCGAGTTCACGTCTCAGCAACGGCGTTCTGTGGCCGTTGCCGGTGATCCTCGATGTTTCGGAGGCAACGGCCGAGAGCTTGTCGCCTGGAGATTCTCTGGCGTTGCGTGACGGAGAGGGCGTGATGCTCGCCGCCCTGACGGTCGACGAAATCTGGCGCCCCGATCGCAATGCGGAGGTGCACGCCCTTTTTGGAACCGACGACACCGACCATTCCGGCGTAGCCCAGTACCTCCACCGTAGCCGCGAGTGGGCGGTGGCGGGAAAGTTGGAGGGGATCCAGCTTCCGGTCCACTACGACTATCGGGAACTCAGGCTGACTCCTCTCGAGTTGCGGCGGAAGTTCAGCCGGTTGGGCTGGCGGAAAGTGATTGCTTTTCAGACCCACCGAACCGTGCACAGGGCCCAACTCGCCATGATGTCCGACGCGGCTGGGGAGGCGGGCGCCAACCTGCTCCTCCACCCCATGGTCGGGCTCAACCAGCCGGGCGACGCCGACCACTACACCCGTATTCGCTGTTATCAGGAGCTGATGCCGCATTTTGCCAAGTTCATGGCCCGCCTCAACCTCTTGCCGATGGCCCCCCGTGGAGGCGGCCCGCGCGAGGCGGTACTGCAGGCCATCGTGCACAAGAACTATGGGTGCACCCAGCTGCTGGTGGATTTCGATGGTTCGGGCACCGTGCTCGACACTCTTGGTGCTCCCGCCTATACACCGGACGGGGCGCGCGATGCGATGGCGCGACCCTCAGACGAGGTCGGCGTCGAGTGGATCGCCGCAAAGGAGATGGTCTTCCTCGAAGATCGCCGGCGGTTTGTTCCGGCGGACGAGGTGCCCGAAAACGGCCGGGTCCTGCGCCTGACCGCTGACGAGGTTCGACGTCGCCTCGACGACGGCCGCGAGATTCCGGACTGGTACACCTACCCGTCGGTAGCACGTGAGCTCCAACGCCGTCATCCGGTTCGCGGATCGCAGGGATTCACCGTCTTCTTTACCGGGCTGTCGGGCTCCGGGAAATCGACGATTGCCAACGCCCTGCGCGTCAAACTGCTCGAGGTCGGTGGGCGGGGAGTGACCCTTCTCGACGGCGACCTGGTGCGCACGAATCTGTCGTCCGAACTTGGATTTTCCAAGGAACACCGCGACCTCAACATCCGTCGCATCGGATTTGTCGCGTCCGAGATCACCCGCGCTGGTGGCGTGGCGATCTGCGCCCCGATCGCGCCATACGATATCGTTCGACGTGAGGTCCGCGAAATGGTGGCGCCGTGCGGCGGCTTCGTGCTGGTTCACGTTGCAACGCCTCTCGAGGTCTGCGAGTCCCGCGATCGAAAGGGTATGTATGCCAAGGCGCGGGCAGGGATCATCAAAGAATTTACGGGAATCTCCGACCCCTACGAGGTGCCGGCCGACGCCGACGTCGCGATCGATACATCGGACATGACACCGGCCGAGGCGACCCGCGAAGTCCTCTTCTTCCTCGAGCGTCAGGGCTACATCGCGGCTCCTGACACAGAATGAGGACGGGGGCTCCTGGAGTAAAATGATGCCGAGACGCCTGGGCCTCGTGGTCGTAGCTGCGATAGTTGTCACCGTCACCCTCATGGTGGTGAAGCAGCGAGAGGAACGACGGCTGACGGCGGAAATGGTGGCCATCGAGGCTGCGGTCGAGGACGACGACATCCACCTCGATCTGCCGACCCTCGAGCCCGAGACGTGGGTGCGGCAATACCGTCCGGACGCATCGGCCGGCGGCTATTCGCTGGTCCTCTACCGGCGACGGGTTCCGATGCTCATCGACATGAACGGCCGCATCGTCCACAGCTGGCCAAAGGTGCGCGCAGTGGGGCGTGCCCGTCTTCGCCCTGACGGTCGGTTGGCGGTGATCGGAACTGACAATGTCGTCAAGGAGTACGACTGGGATGGCAATCTGAAGTGGTTTTATCGGCTCGAGGCAGAGAACGATTTTCCACACCACGATCTGATCATCCTGAGAAACGGCAACTATCTGGTTTTGGCGCGCGACAAGGAAAACCACACCGGGTATCTCCAGGAGGTGGATCGACGGGGCAGAGTGGTGTGGTCGTGGCGTTCGATCGACCACGTCGAGGTCTTTCCGACCTGGGACCTCGAGCGCAAGGATCCCACCCACTTCAATTCGATCCACGAACTGCCCGCGAATCGGTTTTTCAATGACGGCGATGACCGCTTTAGACCAGGCAATATCCTAATCAGTGCCCGCCACCTGAACGCGATCTTCATCGTCGACAAGAGAAACGGCGAGGTCGTCTGGCAGTACTCGAAGGATCTCGACTATCAGCACGAGGCGTCGATGATCGAAAAGGGGCGGCTCGGAGAGGGTCTGATCCTGGTGTTCAACAACGGTACCAAGGGCGTGAACGGCTACCGTCGGACTCTGGTGCAGGCGATCAATCCGTCCGGCACTGAGGTGGAATGGGAGTACGGTTCGGACTCCTTCTTTTCGTCGGTTGCCGGAACCGTGCAGGCGCTCCCCGGCGATACGCTTGCCATCACCTCGAGCCACGGCGGGCGAATCTTCGAGATCACCCCTGGTGGTGACGTTGTCTGGGAGTGGGTGCCTCCGTATCTGCCGATGCGAGCGCAACGGGTGCCGGCAGATTTCTGCCCCCAACTCGCCGCGCTGCCGCCGCAGGAAGCGGTTGCGGTGAAACTCCCTCCTGATCAGGGCCCCTACGTCGATATCGATCTCTACCGCTTTGCCCTCTCCGAGGAGGATGTGACGCGTGTGGTCGATGGCCTGCCCCGTCAGATGCTCCGCGAGGATGCCGACTGCCGACGAGTCCTTGTGCCGCCGGGCGCCAACATGTGGGTCGAGTTTGGGATCGATACGGCGAAACTCAAAGGTAAAAGGGTCGAGGGTCGTTTTGTCATGACTATCCAGGATGGGGACTCGGCACCCAAGACTCTTCTGGATCGTCGCCTGACACCTGAATCCGAAAGCCCGTGGCGGGGCCGCAGAATACCCCTCGACCGTTACGCCTACCGGACGGTCGAAATATGCGTGGCAACCGAGGCCGTTGGCGATCTCGCAGATCCGTTTGGTGCGGTGGCCTGGGGCAACCCGCTGATTCTATCCCCAGTGCAGCACCCAGCCGCAAATGTCACTGCCGAGGTCCTGACCGAGCAGGAAAAGAAGCTGCGCGAACAACAATTGAAGGCCCTCGGCTATGTCAACTGAAGCAACTGGGATCCCCGGAGGCGCGGAGCAACGATGTTAAAGAAGGTTTTCGTCTGGACGGCAATCGTCGTGCTGTTGGCGGGTGCGGCCCTCTGGTTGCGCGGTCGATTGCTGCGTTGCCGTCCGCTTGAACTCACGGTGATCGACGATCCGGCACAGCTCGACGAGCTCCACCTCGACCTGCCCCAGCTCGACGCCACGTCCTGGATCCGACAGTACAACCCCAAAAAATCGTATGCCGGGTTCAACCTCGGTTTCTACGAACGCCGGGTGCCTATCGTTTTCGACATGCAGGGCCGGATCGTTCATTCCTGGCCACTGGTTCGAGCAACGGGCAGGGTGCGCCTCGATCGCGAGGGCCGGCTGACCGTCGTCGGTACCGACAATCTCGTCAAGCGGTATGACTGGGACGGTGAGCTGATTTGGTTCTTCCAGCTTCCCGACGCACACAACTTTCCTCACCACGACGTGATGCTGATGGAAAATGGAAACACCATGATCCTCGCCCACGACGGACACAGCCACCTCGACTATCTGTACGAGGTGAATGGCGATGGCGACCTGGTGTGGGAGTGGTGGTACGAGAACCACGAACGGGCCCTGCCGGCGTGGGAGGACGGGAACACCGACCCGACCCATACCAACTCGATTCGGGAATTGCCGCCAAATCGCTGGTTTTCTGACGGTGACGAGCGCTTTCGTCCGGGCAATCTTCTCCTCAGCTCGCGAAGCCTCAATACGATCTTCATCATCGACAAGTCGTCAGGCGATGTGGTGTGGCAGTACTCGAAGGATCTGGACCACCAACACGAAGCGGTCATGGTCCCCGAGGGGAACAACGGTGACGGGCTGATCATGGTCTTCAATAACGGGCGCGACAGCCTCTACACCTCTCGTCGCACCCTGGTGCAGGCGGTCAACCCGGTGGATGGGACTGTCGAATGGGAGTACGGCTCGAAGTACTTTTATTCGACGATCGCAGGCACGGCCCAGCTGCTGCCCGACAACAATGTCTTGATCACGTCCAGCCACGGTGGACGGGCCTTCGAGATCCGCCCGAGAGGCCGGATCGTCTGGGAATGGGTGCCGCCCTTCAAACCCATGCGGGTGCAGCGGCTGCCTCTGGATCATTGTCCCCAGCTTGCCGAACTTATTCCAGAGACCGTGTCAGAGGTCATTCCCGCCGATCCGCGGCCCTTCGTGGATGCAGATCTTTATCGATTCGCCCTCCCGGAGGAGGTGGAACGGCGAACGGTGGCCGACCTGGAACGGAAGGTCGCGCCGGAGAACCAGGCGTGCCGACAGCTCTTGTTCCCGCCGGACGCCATTCTTCGGGTCCAGTATGGAATCGACCGCGACCTCAAACGGCCCGAGTGGCTGGAGGGCCGGTTTCGGCTGTGGATCGAGGGCGGCGGCATGAATCGCAAGCTCGTGGATGCTCATCTCGGGAGTGGTGTTGATACATGGCACCGGTCGCGGACGCCCATCGACCTCGGGGATCTCGCCTATCGGACGATGAAGATGTGTATCTCGGCGAAGGTGGTCGATGGGGATCCGGACGCGGTGGACCAGCTGGTGTGGGGCAACCCGTTCATCGAGTCCACTTCGCAGGTGCCGCCGGGTCCGCTTCAGGCCAAGAGGATCTCCGAGCAGGAGAAAAAGCTCCAGGAGCAGCAACTCAAGGCCCTTGGCTACGTGGATTGAACGCCTGTTTCCGGTCGCGTGAGGTCCAGGAGTCGCGAGGCCGATCCCGGGTCGGATTCCGGGGAGCGCAATTGGAGCCTGTAAACTGCATTCGATGAACGAATTCGGTATTTCGTGGCGGTTGACTGGGTGGGCGGTGGCAACGGCTCTCTGTTTTCTGGGAGCGCTGACCGGCTGTGGAGACGGTGCGACTGTGACGAATCCCGCCGATCTCGAGGGCGAACCGGTGATCTTCGATTTCGTGGAGAGGCTGCCGGCTGCCCGGGTGTTTGAAGAATCCACCTTTGTCGACCTCGGAAAGCCGGCGGCTGGCCGAAGCCTTCGTACGGGTTGGGGGGGCGACGAGTCGAAGACGGACGGCACAACCTATGTATGGGCGGTTTCGCAGCGCGCAGAGCTCGATCTCGTAGTGGTCAACACCGCTGCATCGCGACTCCATTTTCGAGCGTGGCCGTTCATGTGGGACGGCGCGCCCGACCAGATCGCGACCGTTTTCGTCAATGACCGCAAGATCGGTTCCGTGCGCCTCGAGCCGCGGCCGCGAGACTATTCGTTCCATCTGCCACGGGGGGTGCTGTGGGCCGGTGTCAATCGTGTGGTTTTCGACTTTACCTACACTCAGGAAGCCCGAGCCCACCGACAGAACTCCAGCGATCACCGGAAACTCGCGGCGGCGTTCGATTTTGTGGGTATCGGACGGAAATCCGACGCGACCGGTGCCGGAGATGCGGGCCTGACCGAGCCCGTGGTTCGTGAGAACGCCCTCGTTTTGGCGCCGGGATCCAGTGTTGTCTATGCGTTGCACCGCACGAGCCCCACGATCCTGTCGTTCGGTCTCGACGTGGATGGAACGCAACCGTCCGACTCCGCCAGGGTTCTGGTCTGGGCGAAGCGTGCCGGGGAGGCGCCCGTGGAATTGCTGGCGGCCGATCTCGATCGCGTGGTCGGTGGGCCTTATATCTACGGCGTCGATCCTGGAGAGGGGCGTCTGGAGATCGGGTTTGCGGTCACCGGTGGCGCGACCACCGGCGCTGCCGCAAAATGGAATCTGGTCGTGTCGGAGCCCCTTCTTCACGCCGAAGAACTGGCTGCCGAGACAATCATTAATGTCTTAATGGTTGTGGTGGACACCTTGCGCGCAGACCGGCTGGGTGTGTACGGCTCGGAGCTGGAGACGCCGAACATCGACCGGTTGGCGGCGAGGGGCGTGACCTTCGAGCACGCCTACTCACACATTCCGATCACCGGTCCGAGCCATTCGTCGATCTTTACCTCGCTCATCCCTGCCGAGCACGGCGTACACAACAACGGGCAGATCCTCGCAACCGACATTCCGGTGATGGCTGAGATCCTCAGGGACGACGGCAGAAACACCGCAGCCGCCGTCAGCCTGGGAGTTCTCAAGGGCCGATTCGGGTTCGGACGAGGCTTTGATACCTATCTCGATGAATTCCGCCACGACTGGATGAAAGATGCGGGCGAGGTCAACGCGGAGGTGAAGGCCCTGCTCGACGGAGGCCTGCCGGAACCGTTCTTTTTGTGGGTCCACTACTCCGACCCGCACGAGCCGTACGCGCCCCCCAACCTCGAGTATCCGCGAGTTGCCCTCGAGCTCAACGGCGAACCGGTGGGCGAATTGACGGCGGGCGGCCGCGGTGAAATCTTCGATCTGGAACTGTTGCCGGGTCGCAATTCTCTGAGATTCACGGAGGTCGATGCGACGGGCCGAACCCTCTTCAAGTTCAGCACCATGCGATTTCAAGGCGCCGAGGTCGACCTGGTTCCAGCGTCCGGCTGGAGGGTCCGGGAAAAAAGGGTCGGAAGCAACGCTTATGTGGGCAGGTTGCCCGCCGCGGTCGAACTGCACAGCCCGGCCGACGGTCGGCGCCGGGTCGGGTTCGAACTGGCATGCCAGAGGGTGCAGCCGCAGCCGGAGTTGGTGCGAAATTACGAGCTCGAGGTTGAGTACGTGGACCGCGAGATCGGCCGGCTGCTGGCTTTCATGGAGCAGCGCCAACTCCTCGAAAATACTCTCGTGGTGTTTCTTTCGGATCACGGCGAGGGCCTGGGAAACCACAGACACTTCGGCCACATCAGCCAGCTCTACAACAGCCTCCTTCACGTGGCCTTCATCGCGGCGTTTCCCGGACACCTGCCAGAAGGCCTGGTCATCGACGAGCCGGTGGCCATGGTCGATGTGCTGCCGACCGTCTTGGACCTCATGGACCTCGAATCTCCTGATCGCATCAACGGCGCCAGCCTGCTCCCTCTGATTCGGGGGGATGGCGGCGCGCCTCGCGCGATCGTCGCGGAAACGTACCGGCCCGAGGCCTACTCGGAAAAACGGGCGTTGGTCCTGGACGGCTTCAAGTACATCCACTCGTGGACCGATGATCACGAGTGGGAGGAACTCTACGACCTCGAGAACGATCCCGGCGAGCTGCACGAGCTGTCGGCGATCGAGGTTGAACGGCTCACGACCATGCGGGAGGCCTTGCAGACACGGTTGCTCGCGGCCGTCCCCGCCGAGGTGGTGGAAGCAGAACTCAGCAGCGAGGAGATCGAGCGGCTCCGGGCGCTGGGGTACATCCATTGATCAGCCACTCTTTGTAACCGGACGAACCGTCCCGCCAAGTTCCTGTTGAGGAGACACGATATGAGATTCGTCAGAGTTGCCCTGATTGTGGTTCTGTCCTTCGCGGCACCCGCTGTGGCTCAACGCCCCGAGCCCAAGGTGGTGGCGACCATCGGCGGTGAGGACGTGTACGAGGTTCTGCCCGTGGGGGCGATTCCGGCCATCGACCAGCCGACTTTTCTGACCGGCGAGGCCGCGAATGCCCAGATGCAGCCCGGGGAATTGGTGCTGGGCATTGTGGTCGGCGGCGAGGCGCGGGCCTATTCTCTGTGGCAGCTCGACGCCCACGAGATCGTCAACGATCAGATCGCCGGAAAGGCCATCGCGGCCACCTGGTGACCTCTCTGCCACACGGGCGTCGTGTACGCCCGCACACTCGGAGGCAGGAAATTCACCTTCCAGGTCTCGGGCAGATTGTGGCGCAACAGCCTGATCATGCAGGATCGGGAGTCGGAGACCTGGTGGAGCCAGGTCACAGGACGTGCCATTCGCGGCCCGAACAAGGGTGCTCAGCTGGAGAAGATCGAGTCGGTCGAGACCAGCTGGGAGCAGTGGTTTACGGCCCACCCTGAGACCTTGGTGCTCGCCAAGACCGAAGAGGTCACGGCGTCCCACTATCAGAAGTATTTCGAGAATCCCGAACGGATGGGACTTTTTCGTGCGCAGTGGCTGACTGAAAAAATGCCCGGTAAGACGCTCGTCTACGGAGCCGCAGCGGGACCCCACGCGGTGGCCGTCACCGATGGAGCCCTCACCGACCGCGTTGTTCAGACCGATCTCGGAGATGTGCCGGTCGTGGTGGCTCGCGGAGCGGATGGCGGTGTGCGGGCGTTCGTGGCTCGGGTCGACGCCGAAGCCTTGAAACCGGCGCCCGGGGGCGGCGGTGTGCTGGTCGATTCGGGAGGCTCGATCTGGGACGTGGCAACGGGGGAGTGCGTCAACGGCCCGAGGAAGGGCGAGAGGCTGGAAGCTGTTGTTGTCACTCCTGTGTTTTGGTTTGCCTGGTCGGGTTTCTACCCCAACACGCAGGTCATCGAATAGGTTGTGACTCCGCCACAGGAAGACTGAGGACAAAGGTCGCGCCGGGGGTGTCGTCGACGGCGAGTTCGAGGTCGCCACCCTGGGCGCGGGCAAGACTTCGGGCGAGTGCGAGCCCGAGCCCCAGCCCTGGGGTTTTGGCCGACGGTGCCGGACGGTCGAACGGTCGAAACATGCGGCGCCGCTGGTGACGGGGGATACCGGGTCCGTTGTCGGCAACCGTAATGAGTACCCTGCTCCCGTGGAGTTCCGCGGCGAGACGGACCTTGCGGTCGGAGGCTGATCGGGTGTGTTTCTCGGCGTTGTCGAGGAGATTGTCGAGGATCTGGGACAGCCCGTCTTCATCGAAGGACACCGGAGGCAGGTCCGACGGGATGGATTCTTCGACGGCGATGCCGCGATTCTCGAGTTGCGGTCGTGAACGCTCCATGAATCGTCGCACGGCAGCGGAGAGGTCGCCGGTTTGTGGGTGTGCGAGGTCGGCGCCGCGTTCCAACCTCGAGAGATCGAGCATATTGGTGACCACTCGCCCCAGCCTTTCGGCCTCGGCGCCGACGGTGGCTGCGTAACGTTTGCGGTTCTCTGGGTCCCCGATGTTTTCCGACAGCATTTGAGAATGCAGCAGCAACCCGGTCAGTGGGGTCTTGAGCTCGTGCGCCGCCGCAGCTGCAAACTGCGCTCTCTGCCGTGCCAGACGATCCGTTTGCAGGAGAATCCAGACGACTGCGGCGGCGGCGAGGAGGATCCCGGCAGCGGTCACGGAAAACGTCCTACGGAATTGGCTTCGAATGAAATCGCCTTCAGCGACAGCGGGTGCGACCGCGTCGGTGAGCTCCGCGTTGAGGATCCACCCGGTGTTGGCGACCAGGGACATCTCCGACAACGCAGAGGTGGCGGGGCCGGGTGAGAAACGGAGGGCGAGGGGGTTCGCTCCGAGCCAACTGGCTACCGCCTGGGTTGCGACGGCAAAGCCCTGAAGAACGATTCCGGCCGGCGTGTGGACTTCACGCAGGGCGGCCAGTGTGGGCCCACTTCCGAGCACCATCGTGTGCCATGTCAACGGACCGACCCGGATTTCGACCTTGCCCGTTTCCCCGGTTTCCAGGGGCCCCGCGTCCGTTCCCTCGTGACGCCCCATGAGGGTGGCGTAGACGGTCTCGGCGCTCTGGATCTGGCGCCACTCGAGCTCGGTCAAGGTGAGAAGCCGCTCCTCTCCGGGCCGATCGGCGAACCCCATTTGATCCATGACAACTGCGTTTTGGAGCTCGGACAGCCGTGAGCAAAAGAGACCGAAATCGACGGTGCTGCCGAGCTCAGGGAATCTTTCGCTGACCGTCGGCAATGTCACCAACCCGGTTTCGTCGATTTGAAAATGCGCCCACACCAGAGGATCGGACGCTCCGGACGCGAGCGGAGACGGAGTCACAGAAAGGCCCTGAGCGGCTCCTCGCGGGTCGTGGTACAGGGTCTGGTAATGGAAGAACGGCCGATCGGACTCCTGCCGCCTCAAATCCTCGAGCCGGTTGCCGAGCCTCAACGCCTCGCGTTCCACTTCGGCCCGCAGGTCGAGCTCGGCTTCGGTCACGAGCTCGGCGCTGCGTCGCGAGACCTCACGCGACCCGGTGACAAACCATGCAGCGGTCGGGAGCAACACCGCTACGCAGATCAAGACCGAGGCCACGGTCACCCGTCTGTGGAGCGTCACTCGCCCTCCCTCTCACCCCACGCATAGCCGGCACCGGTGACGGTCAGAACGATCCGTGGCTCGGCCGGATCGCGTTCGATCTTCTGACGAAGGTTGGCGATGGTCATATCGACGGTGCGCGTCTGGAGGTCGCCCGTCGATCCCCACACGCGTTCGAGCAGTTCCGCCCGGGTGACGGCCCTGGCACGTTGCCGGTGCAACCAGCGCAGTATGCCCGCTTCGCGCGGGGTGAGGCTCATCGCGTGGTCTCCGCGGCGGGCAGACAATCGCCCCAGGTCGAGCACACAGTCGTCCGCTTCAATCACATCCGGATCCGCGGGCGCCGCCGCGGCCCGCCGGCCGAGAGCATCTATGCGGGCGAGAAGCTCGCGCACGGCAAACGGTTTGGTTAGATAGTCATCGGCGCCCGCTTCGAGGCCTGCCACCTTGTCGTCTTCTGAACCACGGGCCGTCAGCATGAGGATCGAAAGGGTCGGCCGCGCCCGGCGGAGGCGGCGGCACACCTCGACGCCATCGAGGTCGGGCAGCATGAGATCCAGCAAGACGAGATCGAAAGAGTCTCGCAGACCGGCGGCGACGGCGTCGGTGCCGTTTTCGAAAGCCTCGACCAGGTGGCCGGCAGCCTTCAGCAGGTCGGAGAGACCCTCACGGAGGGTTCGTTCATCCTCGACGATGAGAATTCGCACGCCTCAGGATAGCCGTTTTCTCGCGGTGGTCGAGTCAGGATTTTGTAAAACGGCGGGATGCGGGGCTCGTCGTGTGCAGACGAAGCCGGCGGAAAGGTGAGGCGCAATCGAGTCCCGGGTGGATAACAGCACCGGTTTCCGGGATAATGACGTTCGCCGTCCGGAACGGACAAAGGTACGAATCCGGGTGTGGGAGGATTTTTGGAAGACGTTCGCAGCTTTTGCATTATCGCGCACATCGATCACGGCAAGTCGACGCTGGCTGACCGCCTGATCCAATTCTGCGGCGGGGTCGAGGCGCGTGATTTTCGGGACCAGATCCTCGACTCGATGGACATCGAGCGCGAACGTGGCATCACCATCAAGTCCAACACGGTGACACTCGAATACCCGGCGCGCGACGGCAAGACCTACCGGCTGAACCTCATCGATACACCGGGGCACGTCGACTTCTCACACGAGGTGAGGCGGTCGCTGATGTCCTGTGAAGGCGCTCTGCTCCTCGTAGATGCCTCGCAGGGGGTGGAGGCTCAGACCGTCGCCAATTTGTATCTGGCCCTCGAAAACGAACTCGAAATGGTGCCGGTGATCAACAAGATCGATCTGCCGGCGGCCGATGTGGAGCGTGTCAAAGAGGAAATTGCGGAAGACCTCGGGCTCGATCCTGATGACGCAATTCTGTGCTCAGCCAAGAAGGGTGACGGTATCGAGGACGTCCTCGAAGCGATCGTCCAACGGCTTCCGCCACCGACGGGCGATCCGGAGGGGCCGCTGCAGGCTTTGATCTTCGACGCCCAGTACGACCCCTATCGGGGAGCTGTTTTGCTGGTCCGCGTAATGGAGGGGACTCTGCGACCCGGTCAGGAGATTCTCCTGATGCACAGCCGCAAGAAGTACGTGATCGAAGAATTGGGACTGCTCCAGCTCAAAAAGGTCAAGACCCGCGAATTGGCGGCGGGAATGGTCGGATACGTCATTGCCGGGGTCAAGGCCGTGTCCGAAATTGCGGTCGGCGACACCATCACCGACGCCGCCGCAGCCGCACCGGAACCCCTGCCCGGATACAAAGAAGCCAAACCGGTGGTCTTTTCCTCCATCTACCCGATGTCGACGGACGAGTACCTGGATCTGACCAAGGCACTGGAAAAACTCAAACTCAACGATGCGGCGCTGATTTACGAGAAGGACTCGTCGGTGGCGCTCGGTTTCGGTTTCCGGTGCGGCTTTCTCGGGTTGCTCCATCTCGAGGTGGTTCAGGAAAGGCTGCGGCGCGAATACGATTTGTCGCTGATCCTGTCGGCCCCGTCGGTGCGCTATCGCGTCAAACTCACCGACGGAACCGAGATATGGGTCGATAATCCGAGCCTGTATCCCGACCGCGGGACTATCGAAAGTGCCGAGGAACCCTATATCAAGGCCGCGGTGATGATGCCCGAGCGCTACGTGGGAGCAGTGATGGAACTGTGCCGTGACCGGCGCGGCGAGAACACGACCTTTAGCTATCTCGCGGTGGGCCGCGTCGAATTGACGTCTGAAATGCCGCTGGCCGATGTCCTCTTCGATTTCAACGACCGCCTCAAATCGGTGACCCAGGGCTACGGGTCCTTCGACTACGAGATCATCGACTACCGTCCGACCGATCTCGTCAAGGTTGACATCCTGGTCAACGGTGAACCGGTCGATGCCCTCTCCCAGCTGGTCCACCGCGAAAAGGCCCGGCCGCGCGCCCTCCACTACTGTGAGCGGCTCGCCGATACGATCCCGCGCCAGCAGTTCAAGATCGCCATTCAGGGTGCGATCGGCAGCGAGGTGGTCGCTCGAAAGACGATCAACGCCTACCGCAAGGACGTCACCGCCAAGTGCTACGGCGGCGATATCTCTCGGAAGCGCAAGCTTCTCGAAAAGCAGAAGAAGGGCAAGGCCCGGATGAAGATGGTGGGTGCAGTCGAAATTCCACAGTCCGCATTCGTGGCGGTCCTCAAGACCGATAAAGATTAAATTAGGAATTGGGAATTAGGAATTAGGAATGCCCATCCGGCCCCCCCACTCGCGTGGACATTCGCGTGCTCAGGGCGGTGAGGGAAACCTGAAGGGCCCATATCTGGCATCCCGTTTTCTGCAATCCACCCACGTGTGCTACGCAGTCTTCGACGGTACTGAGGTGGTGGAAAGCGACCAAAGCACCGGGTGGGTGAGTGAAATTCCTCATTCCTCATTCCTCATTCCTAATTCAACACATTCGTCGTTATGAGGAAGGACGATGAGGGTCCTGCGGGGCTTTATGTCCACGTTCCCTTCTGCACATCGGTCTGCCCCTATTGCGATTTTGCGGTGACCATCGCCGGCGCTGAAAGGCGAGCGGCCTGGAGCCGGGGTGTTCTGCGTGAGGCGGCCATGTACGCCGATTGCGGCCTCGAGTTCGAGACGGTGTATTTCGGAGGCGGAACCCCCTCATCTCTGGCCGCTGGAACTCTCACGGATATGCTTACCGGGCTGAGAGATCGTCTGGTGATGCGTGATGACGCCTGGGTCCATCTGGAGATCAATCCAGAGGACGTGACACCAGAGAAGCTCGCGTGTTGGCGCGATCTCGGAGTTCGTTTTGTGAGCCTCGGCGTCCAGTCCTTTGACGACCGCGATCTCGCCTTTCTCGGCCGGCGGCACGGAGGCCAACGTGCGACCGAGGCAGCCGAGGCCCTGCTCGGCGCCGGTTTCGACACCGTTTCAATCGATCTGATTTCTGGCATCCCTGGAACCAGCGTTGAGCGTTGGGTGGATCAGCTCGATCGGGCCGTCGCTCTCGGGATCCACCACCTGAGCTGTTACCAGTTGACGATTCACGACGGGACGGTGTTCGGTCACCGGCTGGCGCGCAAAGAGTTGTCGGAGTTACCTGAAGAGGAGCATGCGGATCTCTTTTTTCTGACCCACGAGACCCTCGCCGGGTTGGGGTTGCCGGCCTACGAGGTTTCGAACTTCGCTCGCCCTGGACATCGTTCGCCGCACAACCAGAAATACTGGGATCACACGCCCTACCTCGGTCTCGGACCGTCAGCGCATTCGTGGGTCGATGGCAGGCGGTGGTGGAATACGCGGAAGCTACGGTTGTGGCAGCGGCAGGTGGATTCGGATCGACTTCCAACCGAGGGCTCCGAACGACCGACGAAACATCAACTGGCTCTTGAAGCCCTGATGCTCGGCCTGAGAACGCCCGATGGCGTGGACCTGAATCGAATACATGAGCGCTTCGGGATTGACCTGTTGGCTGACAACCAGGTGGTGATCCGCGACCTCGAAGCCGATGGCCGCCTTTTGTTCGACGAGCCGGTGATCCGCCCGACCGTCCGCGGCATGGCGGTAGCCGACACCCTCGCGCGCGCCTTCGTCCTCCCCGGTAGATCCGACGAAATTCGATCCGACTGCGTAGGATAGGGCAGATGACACCGTACGTGCCGGATCCCGAGATCGACCGCCTGGTTCACGAAACGAACCGTTTGGCGGATGGTGATGCGCCCGACGACGACTACGCTCACGAGCCGCAACCGGCCGAATTGGACGGAGCAGCCTTGCGCGTGGTGGCGGTCGAAGAAGACCTGGCCGCGTTGCTCCGGGAGATGGCGCGCCTTCGTGCCAGCGACCTGATTCTCGTGCCTGGCTCAAGCCCTGTCGTGAGAATCAACGGTTCGTTGCGGCGTCTCGATCGCCCCGTTCTGGGAGAAGAGGCGATTCAGGGATTCTTTTCGATCCACCTCGGTGCACGAACACTGCGTCAACTGGCGGAAATGGGTGCCGCCGATTTCTCGCTGAGCCTTCCCGCCGAGTCGGATCAATCGTTGGCCCTCAGACTTCGTGTCAATATCCAGCGTCAGGGTGGCCGACTCGCGGCTGCAGTGCGGGCCCTGCCCCAGAAGATTCCCTCCTTGAACGAGCTTGGGTTGCCGCCCCACCTGGCTGATCTCGTGCAACCCGGCAACGGCCTCGTCCTCGTGTGTGGACCGACCGGTTCGGGGAAGTCCACAACCCTGGCGGCGTTGCTCGACCATCTCAACCAGACACAGTTTCGGCACGTTGTGACGATTGAAGAGCCGGTCGAATACCAGCACTTCGATCGCGAGTCGGTGTTCGAACAGGTGGAGATCGGTTCTGATTCGCCATCGTTTCGCGATGCGCTCCGTTCTGCCTTGCGGCGCGACCCCGATGTGCTGCTGGTCGGAGAGATGAGGGATCTCGAAACCATGGCCACGACCATCACGGCTGCCGAGACCGGTCATTTGATTCTGTCGACTCTCCACACCAGTGACGTGGCCCAGGCGGTGTACCGGATCATCGATGTCTTTCCGAGTGATCAACAGGCCCAGGTCCGCCACCAGCTTTCGCTGTCGTTGAATGCGATCGTTTGCCAGCAGTTGGTGCCGACTGCAAACGGACAGTCCAGGGTACCGGCGGTGGAGGTGCTCCACGCAACCTATGCGGTGCGCAACCACATCCGCCGAGGCAATCTCGATCGAATCTACAACGAACTCCTGGGGGGGCGCAGCCGCGGCATGATCTCCATGGAGATGTCACTTGCGGACCTGGTGCGGACCGGGACCGTGAGCGACGAGGAGGCTCGGATCCGAACCTCGCGTCCGGACGAGTTGGAACGCCTCTTGAACGCTTGACCCTGGCCGCGGCGAGCCGCAGATCCCTGCTATTCTTCCGTGATGCCCGTTGATTCCCCTAACGGTGTTTTGGGCCGGAAGTCCTTTGCGGGAAACGGCCTCTACGGTGAGTGCGCGTTGCGTTTTCCACCCAAAGACGGCATTGACGAAATCGTTCGGCTCATCGACCCCGCTGCGTCGGTGGAGACCATTCACTGGGGTCGAAACTATATCTACGCCGCCGAGTTCGCAACGGGTTCGGAAAGGGTGCCTGTCGTCGTCAAGCAGTTTCGCAACAAGGGCTTGCGAAAGCGGCTCGATCGCCGTTGGCGCGGCAGTAAGGCGGAGCGGAGTTGGCGGGTTGCCGGAGAGCTGGTGCGCAACGGGCTCGCCACGCCGAATCCGGTGATGTGGGTCGAGTCCGAGGCGCTCGAAGATCCTTCATATTTTGTGGCCGAACAGCTGGTTGGGGCAGTCGAGGTTCGAGACTTCTTTCGTCGTCTCAATGGCGAGCCGGGCGACGACAACTTCCCCGAGGTCGACGAAACCGCGTTCCTCGAGCGCCTCGGTGGTCTCGCGCGTCGCATCAATGACGCGGGGATCCTCTATCGCGACCTCTCAATGGGAAATATCCTCGCCGTCGGAACCGGATCGGAAATAGACCTTTTTCTGATCGACTTCAACCGCGCGCGAACCGGCCGTCGGTTGGGGGTGTACAGCCGAACCCGTGACATCTGCCGGCTGCCCGTGCTGGCTGCTCCCGACCAGGCGGCCTTCCTTACCGGTTATTGGGGAGAAGAGCCGCCGCGGTGGGCATTTCGACGCTGGTTCTACAATCTCTCGGTCCGCGGTTATATCTTCAAACACGCCGTCAAAAAGCTGGTGCAGCCGCTGCGGTTGCGGCGAAGGCACGCCCGCGGTGGCTCGCACCACCCCCATATCCCTGCCGCCGAATCTGGCGCATCGGTGCGCGATAAATCGGTGTGGGATCACCTGTCCGACCAACCCCACCAACACGCGACACCCGGAGAAAAATGGGCCATCCGGCTCGCCGACAGCCCGTCCCATCTGCGGGACGCAGCGATCATCCTGTCATCCGCTCCCGCGGTCAGGCGCAGATACCGAGAGCTCCAGGAGAACGGCAAGCCGTCGGCCTTTGTGTTTCAAGGGATCGGGCTCGCCATTCGACCCTGGCCCGAGAATCCCGACGCTCAACTCCAGGACATCGTTGAACTCGGAGTCGGCCCGATCCTCCTGCGGCTCCACCCCTGGGAAGACGATCATCAGCACGAGGAACGGCTGGCACAGGCGTTGGTCGGGAGCGGTCACGAGGTGGCCTTTGTCATCCCGCAGAATCGCGACCTGGTGCGCGACCGTGGGCGGTGGCGGGCCGCGGTGACCGAACTGGCCGAGCGGTTCACGCCCTATGGGCGGCATTTTCAGGTGGGCCAGGCGATCAACCGCAGCAAGTGGGGGATCTGGAGCCAAACGGAGTATGTGGATCTCTATCTCGAGGCATCGGAGATTCTGCGCCGCTTCGATGGCGTCGAGGTCATGGGACCGGCGGTGATTGATTTCGAATTCCAATCGATCCTGGCACTGGTCAATCGACGGGTTCCCGATCTCCGTTTCGACATCGTCTCGAGCCTGCTCTATGTTGATCGCCGTGGCGCCCCCGAGAACCGGCAGATGGGTCTCGACACCATCGACAAGGTGACGTTGCTGCGAGCGATCGCCGACGTGGGCCGGTGTTCGACGTCGAGGGTGTGGATCACCGAGGTCAACTGGCCGTTGCCGGAGGGGCCTCACTCGCCGGCCGGAAAGACGGTGTCGGTGGGGGAGGACGAACAGGCGGACTACCTCGTTCGGTACTACCTTCTCGCCCTCGGCACAGGGCTCGTCGAGCGGGTCTATTGGTGGCGGTTGATCGCTCGTGGCTATGGTCTGGTGGTCCCCTCGAGCGACGGATCGCTCCGGCGCCGCCCGGCGTGGCAGGCCCTCCGGACCCTCATCAGCCAGCTCGACGGGGCCGACTTCCATGGCCCGATTGCGGCCCCGGATGGCGCCTACCTGTATCTCTTCAATCGTGATGGGCGGGAAATCGTAGTTGGCTGGAGTCTGTCGCCTGGGACTCGAACAACCCTCCCCAGGCCGTGCGCCGAGGTGGTCTCGCGTGATGGCGGCGTAGCTCCGACGCCTCCCCGATGCGATGTCACCCTGGGCCCGTCGCCGGCCTACTATCATCTGGTGGATGCGTGAACTGATGCAAAGGACCGAAATCACTCGATGAACGACAGCAACAGAACCGATGCTTCATCCAGCGGAGCGGCACGGCCTCCGCAGCGGAAGGTCTCGGCCATCCGGCGATTGGCCCTGGCTGTCTTCACGCCCATCTTCGTTCTGCTCTTGAAGTCGATCTGGGCGGTTTTTCGATTTGAGGTCCAGGGTGAAGAACGGTTCCGCGAACTGGTGGCCGAAAAACAGCCGGTGGTGTTTGCCTTCTGGCATGAAGGCCTGCTGGTGTTGTGCTGGTATATGGCTGAGCTCCTCGCCATCGGGTACCGTTTGACCTTTCTTATCAGCCCGTCAGTTGATGGCGAATTTGGCGTCCAGATTCTCGCGCGATTCGGGAGCCGGGCGGTGAGAGGTTCGGCCCGCAGAAGTGGGGCGGCCGCTCTGAGGCGACTGAACGCAACGATTCGTGACGAACGACAATCTCCGTGCATCACCCTCGATGGATCCAAGGGCCCGCGAAGGTACTGCAAACCCGGCGCCATTATGGTGGCGCGCATGGCAGGAGTTCCAATTGTGCCCTTCGGTTTCGCGGCGCGAAAGGCCTGGCGCCTTCCGACGTGGGACCGGCACCTGATCCCGAGACCGTTCTCGAAGGTGGTCATAACGGTTGGGGACCCCTACACTGTGCCGAGAGCGATGGACGCCGATGCCGTGGAGCACTGGCGGAGCGACCTCGAACAACGAGTCAACAATCTGATGGCGGCTGCCGAAGCGTCCGCGCTCAATCAGCGCAAGGCCGACGTGGCAGCCGGCTGAAAACCCCGGGAGGAATGATGAGCAACGATCCGAATACCCAGCCGTTGGGCGAGCTCAAGCTGGACGCCGCCAATCTCTACCGCGAAGAGGTCTTTACCGATCTTCGGGTGGGGTCTATCAAACAGCTGACACCGATGAAATCAGATGGAGCCCGTGATTTGGCGCGGCCGATGATGTTCATCGGAGAGACCCAGCTCATGTCCCAGATGGGACCGCTGCCGGTGCAGACCCGGATCGAGGCCGAAAACCTCCAGGGCGCGATCGACCTCTTCCCAGAGGCCATCCAGTTGGCGGTTGAGGCCATGATCGAAGAGGTCAAAGAGCACCAGCGCAAGGAAATGTCGAAGATCGTGGTCCCCGGCGCCGAAACCACATCGAAGATTATTGGACCCAAGTAATTCTCAATTCTTAATTTTGAATTTTTAATTCCACCGACTGTCCCTGCGCGTGGGGAGCAGTAGAGTGGGACGGCATTCAAAATTAAAAATTAAGAATTGAGAATTCGGTTTTCGACCGCCTCGAGCGTCGGTTCGATGGCCTCCGGCATCGGCACGGCTGCCGCCGCCGAAGCGACGTCTTTGAGTCCGGTGCCGGTGATCATCAGCACGACCCGCTCAGCGCGTTCGACCAGCCCTTCATCGAGGGCGGCGTGGAGACCGGCCAGGGCAGCGGCGCCCGCTGGCTCGGCGAAGACACCGGTCAAGTTGCCGAGCCGCGGGATGGCTTCTCGAATTGCGCTGTCGGACACAATGACGGCTGCCCCGTCGGAGGCCCGGATCTCGGCGAGACAGCCGATGGCGTTGCGCGGCATCTCGACGGTCAAGCTGTCGGCGATGCTGGTCGCGCCGCGCACGGCTGTTGCGGCTTCGTGTCCGGCGCGGAGCGCGGTCGCAATCGCTGCCGAACCCTCGGGTTGGACCGCGACGAGCCGAGGACGGTGGTCGATGAGCCCCGCGTTCTCGAGATCGCGAAAGCCCTTGGCGAGTCCTGCCAGGATGACCCCGTCGCCGGTCGGCACGAGGACGGCGTCCGGGCTCTCCAGCGACAGATCCGCCGCGATCTCCAGCGCCGCCGTCTTTTTGCCCTCGATGGTAAAGGGGTTGAAAGCGGTGCTGCGGTTGTACCACCCAAAGTGGGCGCACGCCTCGAGACAGAGATCGAAGGCCTGGTCATAGGTGCCCTGTACCGGCACCACGGTCGCGCCATAGCTCAGCATCTGAACCAGTTTGGCAGGGGGAGATGTTGCCGGCACGAACACCACCGTCCGCAGACCGGCCGCTGCGGCGACCGCCGCCAGCGCCGTGGCGGCGTTGCCTGTGGACGCCGTGGCAACCGTCTCGAGACCGTACTCGACAGCCTTTGTGACGACCAGAAGTGATGCCCGGTCCTTTGTTGAACCGGAAGGGTTGCGAGTGTCGTCCTTGAGGAACAGCCGCTCCATATCAAGATCGCGGCGCAACCGCGGGACTTCGAGCAACGGCGTATCGCCAACCGGCAGCGGCGGGACGGCGGCGGGGTCGCCGATGGGGAGGAAGGCCTGCAGGAACTCCGGATCTGAGGCCCGGAAGTGCGGCCAACTCGTCGGAAGGGATTTGAGCACCACCTCGAGCACGCCGCGCGATGTACCACCCGTCTCCTGGCGGCTGCTGCACACCGGGCACACCATCAGTGTCGGATCCTCACGGTAGGTCTCTCCGCATTCGATGCACCTGAAAATGAACCTGGCCATGGCAACGATTGTACCGAGGCACAATCAGTTTTAAGTTTTAAGTTTTAAGTTTTTAGGTCCGGCCACCCCACTCGACGCTTACCGAATGGGCCGTGGATAACTAAAAAATAAAAACTAAAAACTAGTATGCGGCCAGCTCCCCAATTGCCTGTTCGACCGCTTCGAGAATGTCGAGCCGTTCGACTGCCGCCTTCATCGCATTGTGATCCGCGTGGAGCGGGCGGTCCTTGTCGAGGAAGGCGACGTGGCGGCGGACCTCGGCGTGAGCGGCACGGGTGCCGCGGCCGGGCTCGAAGGGGCGGAAATCGAGGCCCTGCGCGGCGGCCATCAGTTCGATGCCGAGGATGCCGTGGGCGTTGTCGAGTATGGTGCGGGTCTTGAGCGCCGAGTTCATGCCCATCGAGACGAAGTCCTCCTGGTCGGCGGCGGCGGGGATCGATTGGATGAAGGCGGGGCTCGAGAGGATGCGCTGTTCGACGACCTGCATGTCGGCGGTGTACTGGCTGAGCATGAGACCCGAGAACATTCCGGCGCCCTTGGTGAGAAAGGGCGGCAGCCCGGCGCTGAGGGCGGGATTTGTGAGCCGGTTGAGACGGCGCTCCGAGAGCACACACACCATGGTCACAGCGGCGCCGAGGGTGTCGAGGGGGAGGCTCACCGGGGTGCCCTGAAAGTTGGCGCCGGTCAGCACGACGCCGTCGTCTGGAAGAAAGATCGGGTTGTCGCCGATCCCGTTGGCCTCGATTTCGATCTGTTCGCGGGTCCACCGCAGCTGGTCGCGGGCGGCGCCGATGACCTGGGGCGACGAGCGCATCGAATAGGCGTCCTG
>JASJGQ010000235.1:0-15588 GCA_033791425.1 Acidobacteriota bacterium | reverse complement strand
GCTCTCGTAGACGCCTGCGACGCGGATGGGTGCCACGCACACATTTGTTGATGGGTGCCAGATGGGTGCCACGTACACATTTGTTGAATTGTGGATGATGGGATGGGTGCCACGTACACATTTACACGATTGTTGGTTGTGCGAAATCCGCCCTTTAAGCACGCCACATCGGTGCCGACGTACACAACCTCACAACCTCGGCGGCAATGAGAACCGGTTGCTCGCCCGTGGGCGATTTGGTCAACTAGCGCGCGGAATAGGCCGCGACTCGCGAGTCATTGGCAATGCGATCGCGGTGTTCTGCCAGAGATGGTGCGAGCTTTTCGACGACGTCGGTCGGGACGTGGTCCAAAACGCCTTTGGCCAGAGCCCGGGTCTGGACGAATATCTTGAGGTCGGCGACGGTCATGCACCCGTCCGCAAAGTACTGGCCGCCACCGCGGGCGAGCAGGCCGTCGAGGCCTTTGATGAAAGTCGTGAGTGGGCCTTGGACGAGGTCCTCGCGTGCCTGTTTCAGTTCGTCGTCTTTGAGTCCGAATGTTTTGCCGATGGCGTGACTCAGATCCTCGCAAGCATCCATCGCCTCGTCGCAGAAGAGGGCCTGCAGATCATCGGTGGGGTAGAGACCCACAAGCTTGCCCACGTAGCGAGTAAGGGGGGTCGACTGGGTGACCTGCTGGCCGTCGATTTCAAGCACCGGCAGCGCGTGGAACCGAAAGGACTTCCGAGCCTCTTGAAACTCGGCGAACGTCAGCCGGATGTCCTCGAATTCGATGCCCCCGATATGAAAAGCGAGCCGGATCGGCTCCCCCCTGCCTCCGTCGATATCGAAGTAGGTGAGCTTGAATTGGGTCATGGTGTGCTGTCTCCCTTCAGTCCGAACGGCCGAATCCGTTCCAGCCTGACTGAGACAACATCCGGCACTCGGGAAACATTCGCGACGCGGTGGGATGGGTGCCACCCGTTTTTTTGGTGCGGCCCTCCCGGCCGCACGTGCAGGCGGGACGCCTGCGCCACAAAGGCACGTGCAGGTGGGATCCGGAAAGGTGCCTGGTTCGCATATTCGGTCTTTCTCTGGCGTGTCAATCGAGAATCACCGAATGTGTGAACCTGGAACCCTTATTCAGATTCTGCCGCGCCCTTGCGGATCAACTGTCGGCGGGTCCTCCTGGGCCCGCCACCACAAATTTACGGAATCTCCCCGTTGTTCGGTCTGCCCGACTCAACCGGATGTTGCAAGGCCCGAGAAGAGCGGCTCCAGCCGCATATCATTGAGACTGTAACTCGAGTAGTATCTCTATGAGGTACCTTCCCGTGGGGCACAACCGAATCGAACGCTGAACGTGCACGCCACCGACGCCGTCATGGCGGCGCTTCACGTGGACCAGCCGATCCGCGCCGAGATCTTCGGCATGGAGCGTCTGGAGCAGCACGCCGAGAGCCTGGCCGCGGCCCAGCGCGCTACGGCGAAGCCCTCCAGAGGACTCAACCTCCTCGCCCGGATAGATGACAACGCACGGGTCCTGCTGGCCGCTTACCGGGACATCGCCGAGACGGTGCAGGGGACGAGGGAGATCACACCTGCCGCGGAGTGGCTCCTCGACAACTTCCACATCGTCGACGAACAGATCAGGGACATCCGGGACCACCTCCCGAAGGGCTACTACCGTCAGCTGCCCAAGATCGCGGAGGGCCACCTCGCGGGGCACCCCCGCGTCTACGGGCTCGCCTGGGCCTATGTCGCCCACACCGACAGCCGGTTCCAGCTCGAGACGCTGCAGAGATTCGTCCGCGCCTACCAGCGTGTTCAGCCGCTGACCATCGGCGAGGGGTGGGCGATCGCCATCCACCTCCGGGTGGTCCTGGCGGAGAACCTGCGGCGATTGGCGCAACTGATCGTGCGTTCGCGCCACGCGCGGGCCGCGGCCGACGAACTGGCGGACCGTCTGCTGGGTCTGAGCGGCTGGCCGAAGGAACCGGAGGGTGAAGCGCTCCGGCGCCTGGGCGACGGCCCCCTGGCCGGCGCGTTCGCCATGCAGCTCTTCCAGCGGCTTCGCGACCAGGACCCGTCGGTCCTGCCGGTCCTGGATCGGCTCAACGAGATGCTGGCCGCCCAGGGGACGTCGGCCGATGAGGTGGTCGCCCGCGAGCAGCATGCCCAGGGCGCGTCCAACGTCACCGTCAGCAACATCATCACCAGCATGAACTGGATGTCGTCGGTCGACTGGACCGGCTTCTTCGAGTCCGTCAGCCTGGTGGACGAGGTCCTCCGATCGGTCCCGGGGTTCTCGGAGATGGACTCCGAGACGCGGATCCTGTGCCGCGCCCAGATCGAGCTGCTCTCCAAGGGCTCGGGGCATACGGAGCTCGAGGTGGCACAGGATGCCGTGGGACTGGCCCGCGACGCGGGCGTGGAAGACTCGCCGGACGCTCGCCCCGGCGGCGGGGGGGCGGACGAGGCCGCGCCCGCCCCTCCGGAGGGCGCCCCGGAGCGTGCCAGAGTTCGCCGGCGTGTCGAGAGTTACCCTGCGTTCTACCTCCTGTCGCAGGGGCGGCTGGCGTTCGAAAAACGTCTGGGTTTCCGTGTTCCGGTGCGAATCCGGCTCCGCCGCTTCTACCGCGCGCACGCGATCATCGGCTACCTGGGAGCGATCGCCGTCCTTACCGCCGTCCTGCTCTCACCCTTCATGCTTTTGACCTGGGCCGTCGGGGCCGCCGTCCCGGTCCTCGTCGTGCTGGGGATCCTGGGCCTCGTGCCCGCCTCGGAGATCGCGGTCGCCCTGGTTCATCGTCTGGTGACGTTGCTCGTTGCACCCAGGCTGCACCCCAAGCTCGAGCTCTCCCGGGGCGTGCCTGCGGAGCTTCGATCCATGGTTGTCGTGCCCACGTTTCTCTCCAGCCGGGCAGACGTCAAAGAGCAGCTCGAACGGCTCGAGGTGCACTACCTGGCGAACTCCGAAGGACACCTCCACTTCGCCCTGCTTTCCGACTGGACGGATGCAAGCCGGGAGCACCGGCCCGGGGACAACGGGCTCCTCAACGCCCTGGTAGAAGGGATCGCGCGTCTTAACGACACCTATGTGGGCCCGCCCGGGGGGGGGCCGCGGTTCTTCGTGCTGCATCGGCGGCGCTTGTGGAACGAGGGTGAAGGTAAGTGGATCGGATGGGAGAGGAAGCGGGGCAAGCTCCACGAGCTGAACCGCCTTCTTCGCGGCGCGACGGACACCACGTTCATGCCGATCAACGGACAACCGCCGACGGTGCCCGAGGGGGTCCGCTACGTCATCACCCTGGATGCCGATACCCGACTTCCCAAGGGGACCGCCTATCGTCTGATCGGGGCGATCGCGCACCCATTCAACCGGCCGCGTTTCGAGCCGCGGGAGGGACGCGTCGTCGAAGGCTACGGGATCCTGCAGCCCCGGATCACGCCGTCATTGCCGACCGGCCCCCGCAGCACAACCTTCCAACGGATCGTCTCCGGCCCCGGCGGCGTGGACCCCTACGCAGCCGCTGTCTCCGATGTCTACCAGGATCTCTTCGAGGGGGGCTCGTACACCGGCAAGGGCATCTATGACGTCGACATCTTCGAGGCCGCACTGGAGGGAAAGGTCCCGGAGAACGCGCTCCTCAGCCACGATCTTTTCGAGGGCCTGTTCGCGCGCGCGGGGCTGTTGACCGATATCGATCTCTTCGAAGAGTTTCCCGCCAACTACGAAGTGGCCGCTCGCCGCCACCATCGGTGGGCGCGGGGCGATTGGCAGCTCCTGCCGTGGATTCTGGGCCGCGCGCGAGACGCCGCGGGGCGGAAGCAGTCAGCCCGAATCCCCACCGTGGGTCGGTGGAAGATGGTGGACAACCTCCGTCGAAGCGTTGTCGCGCCGTCGTCGCTGTTGGTGTTGGTGGCCGCCTGGACTCTGCCCAACGTCCCTGCGCTTGTGTGGGCCGCTCTGATCGTGGGTTCGATCGCGGTGCCGGCCTTTATCCCCGTTTTCGACAACCTGGCGCCGCGGCGGTCGCGGATCTCCAAGCGAAGCCACCTGCGCGCGGTGGGACGGGACATTTTCGTGGCCTCGTCGCAGACGGCGCTCGCTGTCACCATGCTCGCCGATCAGGCGTGGCTGATGGTGGATGCCGCCGCGCGCACGATCCGGCGGGTCTACCTGACGCGGCGGAATCTCCTCGAGTGGGTGACGGCTGCGCAGGCTGGTTTCGGGATCACGCTGACGTTGCGGGCTTTTTACCGCGACCTCCGTTGGGGCGTGGTGGTCGCCCTGGGGGCCGGCTCGCTGTGCCTGGCGCTCAAGCCGGAAGCGTGGCCCGTGGCGGCACCGTTCATCGTTCTCTGGGTGCTGGCACCCGCCCTCGCTCTGCGCATCAGCAAGCCCTCGGAGGTCTTGGCGTCACAGGCCCTGTCTGCCCAGGAGACGGGCTCGCTGCGGCTCATCGCCCGCCGCACCTGGCGTTACTTCGAGACCTTCGTGGACGACGAGGAGCATGCCCTGCCACCTGACAACTTTCAGGAGGCCCCCGAGCCCGTCCGCGCGCACCGCACCTCGCCGACCAACATCGGCCTCTATCTGCTCAGCGTGGTGAGCGCCCACGACTTCGGCTGGATCGGGCTTCACGACACTGCGGAACGGCTCGAGGCCACGCTGCAGACCATGGCAGTGCTGCACCGGGTTCAAGGTCACTTCTGCAACTGGTACGACACCCGGGACCTGCGGCCGTTGGAGCCGATCTACGTGTCCACCGTCGACAGCGGCAATCTCGCCGGGCACCTGATCTGCGTTGCCCAGGCGTGCCGCGAGCTCGCGCACCGCCCTCCTTTCGGCCCCGAAACTCTGACGGGCGTTGGGGACGCCGTCCGCCTGGTGCTCGAGTCGGCGGAGCGGGTCGGGACTTCGCAGCGCGGGCAGAGGATCGCAACTGGACAGCTCCGAGAGGCCGCGGAAGGGATGCTGGCTCTTTTAGCGGCCTCCCCGAATGTTGGGTCCGCGTGGGTCCGGCGTCTCGAAGAGCTCGGGGCGCGGGCGGAGCGGCTCGTGGACATCGCATCGATCCTCTCCGACGACGTCGGCGACGGGCCCACGGCCGAGGTCCTGGTCTGGGCGAAGGCCGCTCGGGACTCGATCCGGAGCCACTCCCGGGACATCGAAGCGGCGCTGCTCTTCGAAGGCCTGGGTGCGACCGGGCGGGCGGGGACCGCCCTCGCGCAGCACCTCGTTGACCTCGCGCTCCGCGCCGAGGCGATGGTCCAGACCATGGACTTCCGGTTTCTCTTCGATCCCTCGCGCAAGATCTTCTCCATCGGATACCGCGTGGCCGATCGCACGCTCGATCCCAGCTGCTACGACCTGTTGGCCTCCGAGGCCAGGCTGGCGAGCTTTGTCGCCATCGCCAAGGGCGACGTGTCACCTCGGCACTGGTTCCGGCTCGGTCGGGCGCTGACGCCGGTGGGTCGCGGCGCGGCCCTCGTCTCCTGGTCGGGGTCGATGTTCGAGTACCTGATGCCGCTGCTCGTGATGCGGCAGCCCGCCCACAGCCTGCTCGACCTCACCTGCCGGCTGGTGGTGGGATATCAGATCCGGTACGGGGAGGACCGCAAGGTCCCGTGGGGAGTCTCCGAGTCGGCCTACAACGTCCGCGACGTGCAGTTGACATATCAGTACTCGGATTTCGGCGTTCCCGGTCTGGGATTCAAGCGGGGGCTTGGTGAAGACGTGGTCGTGGCGCCCTACGCCACCGCCCTCGCGTGCATGATCGATCCCAAGGGCGCGGTGGAGAACTTCGCCCGCCTCGAGGAGGCCGGGGCCCGGGGTGCCTACGGCTTCTACGAGGCCCTCGACTACACCCCGTCGAGGCTGCCGGAAGGAGACCGGGTGGCCGTGGTCCGGGCCTATATGGCCCACCATCAGGGGATGACCGTCGTCGCCCTGGGGAACGTGGTTCACGACGGCGTGAACCGGAGGCGCTTTCACGCCCAGCCGCTGGTCCAGGCCGCCGAACTCCTCCTCCAGGAGCGGACGCCGCGCGCGGTGGCGGTGGCCCGGCCGCGGGCCGAAGAGGTGCGGGTGGCCGCGCTCGTCCGCGGCTTCGTCCCGCCGACGCTGCGCCGCTTCGAATCGCCGCATGACATTACGCCCCGCACGCACCTCCTGTCCAACGGCCGCTACACGGTGATGGTCACCGCCGCCGGCGCAGGCTTCAGCCGGTGTGGCGACCTCGCCGTGACGCGTTGGCGGGAGGACGCGACGTGTGACGGCTGGGGCTCGTTCATCTACCTGCGGGACGCGGACAGCGGTGACGTCTGGTCCGCCGGCTTCCAGCCCAGCGGGACCGAGGCGGACGACTACGACGTGGTCTACTCCGAGGACCGGGCCAAGATCATGCAGCGGCACCGGTCGTTGTCGACAACGCTCGAGATCGTGGTCTCTCCGGAGGACGACGCCGAGCTTCGCCGACTGACGATCACCAATCTCGAGGACCGGGCCCGCGAGATCGATGTCACCTCCTATGCCGAGGTCGTGTTGGCTCCGCAGGGCGCCGACGAGGCCCATCCCGCATTCTCCAACCTTTTCGTGGAGACAGAGTTCGTGCCCTGGCTCGGGACCCTGCTGGCGTCACGGCGCCCGCGCTCGGCGGACGAGCCCCGGGTGTGGCTCGCCCACCTGCTCGCGCTCGAGGAGGAGCCGCTCGGAGCGCTGCAGTTCGAGAGCGACCGCGACCGTTTTCTGGGCCGCGGACGCGGGGTTCGGACGCCGCTGGCCGTGGTCGGCGGGGAGCCTCTTGCGAACACGGTGGGGACCGTCCTGGATCCTATCGTGAGCCTGCGGCAACGGGTGGCGATTGCCGGTCGCGGGACAGCCCACCTGGTGTTCACGACGCTCGTTGCACAGTCTCGGGAGGGGGCCCTCGCGGCGGCCGAGAAGTACCGGCAGCGGGCGACCTTCGAGCGGGCAAGCTCGCTGGCCTGGACCCAGGCCCAGGTCCAGCTGCACCACCTGCGGATCACCCAGGACGAGGCGCATCTCTTCCAGCGTCTGGCCAATCGCCTGCTCTACGTCGATCCCACATTGCGTGCGACCCCTCAGGAGCTCGCAAAGAACCGCGGTAGCCAGTCCGGGCTCTGGGCCTACGGAATCTCAGGCGATCTTCCGATCGCGCTGGTGGAGATCGAGACGGTGGAGGAACGAGAGGTCGCGAGGCAGCTCCTGCGGGCGCACGAGTACTGGTACCGGAAGGGAGTTGCCGCCGACCTGGTGATCCTGAATGCGCAGGGCACCTCCTACGCACCGGGGCTCCAGGAGTCACTCGAGACCATGGTGCGAGCGAGCCAGTCAACAGCCGGTCACGAGGGCCATCCAGAACATGGAGGCGTCTTCGTGCTCAGAGCCGACCTGGTGCCGGCGGCGGACCAGCTCCTGCTGCGGGCTGCCGCGCGAGTGGAGATCGTGGCGCGCCGCGGCTCACTGAGCGAGCAGGTTGTGCGTCTGGGGCGGTCGAGACCGGGGCCGGCCCCGCCTCGCCACCGCGCACCTCGCGAGTCGATAGAAGCCGTTGCCCCGCCCGTTTTGGATCTCGAGTTCTTCAACGGCCTGGGGGGATTCACGGCGGACGGCCGAGAGTACGTTACGGCCCTGGGCACGGGCCAGTGGACCCCTGCCCCCTGGCTCAACGTGGTGGCCAACTCGGATTTCGGTTTTCAGGCCTCCGAGGCGGGCTCGGGCCACACGTGGTCCGTGAACAGCCGCGAGAACAAGCTCACGCCGTGGTCGAACGATCCCGTCGGCGACCCTCCGGGCGAGGCTTTCTACGTTCGAGATGAGGACAGTGGCCTCCTTTGGGGGCCGACCATGCTGCCCATCCGCGAAGAAACCTCGCCATATGTCGCGCGGCACGGCCAGGGCTACAGCCGCTTCGAGCACACGGCCCACGGCATCACGCTCGAGCTGGTGCAGTGGGTGCCGGTGCGGGACCCGGTCAAGATCTCCCGCCTCACTCTGACCAACCGGTCCAACAGCAGACGTGAGCTTTCAGTCACGGCCTATGCGGAGTGGGTGTTGGGGGTCGCGCGGGGCGGATCCGCAGGTTTCGTGGTCACCGAGATCGATGCCGCCACCGGTGCCATGTTTGCGCGCAATTCCTGGAACGGGGAGTTCGCGGATCGCGTTGCCTTTGCCGACCTGGGTGGGCGTCAGACCTCCTGCACCGGTGACCGCCTCGAGTTCCTGGGCCGCAACTCCGGCCTCGAGCGCCCGGCATCGCTGGAGAGGGTGCGGGCGCTGTCGGGGAAGACCGGAGCGGGCCTCGACCCGTGCGCTGCGCTGCAGGCGAAGGTGGAGCTCGAACCGGGCGAGCGCACCGAGGTCGTCTTCCTGCTGGGCGAGGAGGTGAGCAGCGAAAGCGCCCGATCCCTGATCGAACGCTACCGGGCGGTGGATCTGGATGTGGCCTTCCTCGAGGTGTCGGAAGGCTGGGACCGGGTGCTGGGCGCTGTGCAGGTCACGACTCCCGACCGCTCGATGGATCTCCTCCTCAACCGCTGGCTGCTCTATCAGACGCTCTCCTGCCGGCTGTGGTCGCGCTCCGCGTTCTACCAGTCGGGAGGGGCCTACGGGTTCCGCGATCAGCTCCAGGATGTTCTCGCCCTGGTGGTGACGCGACCCGACCTGGTCCGCGAACACCTCCTCAGGGCCGCTGCCCGGCAATTCCCCGAGGGCGATGTCCAGCACTGGTGGCACCCCCCGACCGGCCGCGGCGTGCGGACCCGCATCTCCGACGACCGTATCTGGCTCCCTTATGCTGCGATTCGGTATCTCCGGACGACCGACGATCAGACGGTCCTCGACGAGGAGGTCCCGTGGATCGAGGGCCCGTCCCTGGAGGAGGGCGAGCAGGAGGCGTACTTCGAGCCCGCGCAGTCACGCGATCGAGCGACGCTCTACGAGCACTGTGCGCGCGCTCTCGACTGCAGCCTCGGGGTGGGCAGCCACGGTCTGCCCTTGATCGGGGCCGGAGATTGGAACGACGGCATGAACCGCGTCGGTCACGAGGGCCGTGGAGAAAGCGTTTGGCTGGGCTGGTTTCTGTTGATGAACCTGCGGGACTTCGCCGGCATCGCCGAGTCACGCGGCGAAGAGGAGCGTGCGGCACGGTGGCGGGACACGGCCGCTTCGCTCAAGGCTTCGCTGGAGGCGGAAGCGTGGGACGGAGAGTGGTACAAGCGCGCCTACTTCGATGACGGGACGCCGCTCGGATCGGCGGCGAACGACGAGTGCCGGATCGACTCCATCGCGCAGTCGTGGGCGGTCATCTCCGGTGCCGGCGACCCGCAGCGGGCGCGCCGCGCCATGGAGTCCGTCGAACAACGGCTGGTCCGGCGCGACGACCGCCTGGTGCAGCTTTTCGCGCCGCCGTTCGACCGGACACCGTTGGACCCGGGATACGTCAAGGGATACCTCCCGGGCGTCCGCGAAAACGGCGGCCAGTACACCCATGCGGCGATCTGGTCGGCGGTGGCTTTCGCGATGCTCGGCGAGGGCGACAAAGCGGTCGATCTGTTCAACTTGCTGAGCCCCACCCACCATGCCGGCGACCGCACGAACGTCAATGTGTACAAGGTCGAGCCGTACGTCGTAGTCGCGGATGTCTATTCCGAACCGCCTCACGTCGGCCGGGGAGGCTGGTCCTGGTACACGGGCGCCTCCGGCTGGCTCTACCGCCTCGGTCTGGAGTGGATCCTCGGGTTCCACAAGCGAGGCTCCGCCCTCCGCATCGATCCGTGCATTCCGAAGCACTGGAAACACTTCGAGATCGCCTACCGTCACGGCGGCGGGCTCTACCGGATCACCGTCGAAAACCCGAAGGGAGTCTGCCGGGGGGTCTCCAGCCTCAGCCTCGACGGGACACCACTCGGAGTTGGAGCGCTCATCCCTCTGGCCGACGACGCTCGCGAGCACGAGGTCCACGTGGTGCTCGGGTAGGGCCCCGCAACCGCTCGATCTCACGAAACCTGTCGCGGTTCGTCGGGCCTACCGACAGAACGCGGCCCGCACCACAAATGCACGTGCAGGCGGGACGCCTGCACCACAAACGCACGGGTGGCTGAACGATGAGGCACGTGGCACCCTTGCTACCTGGTGCCTGACGGCCCGGACCTGAACCTTGCTTACGCGGCCTGGGTCTCTTCGGTTGCGGGAGCCAATCCCTCGATCTTTAGACGCCTGGCCTTGAACCAGTCGTAGTGCTTTCGATTTAAAGTATCTGAAGCTCCGCCTCTTCGAGGTCCGCATGTTTCAGCGCACCGCACCTTCCTGCGAGCCGTTTCATTTCTGCGATCTCCACCCGCGTGGATGCTACGTGGAGCTTTCGAGTGCGAATGTCGGTGGATTCGCTCGCTGCGGCCAACGTGGTGGTGATTCCGCCAACGAGCTCGTGAGCAGTCTGCTTCACCGAGGGGAGTTGAAGCGACTTCTCATGCATCTGATCTCCGTATTTTCGTGCCAGGAGTAGGGTGAGTCTGACGTCTTCTATGAAGCCCATGTCTTGCCCCCAATCCGATTGAGATCGATGGCCGTGCCGAACTCGACCTTCGCCCTTTCTCTAGAACGGCACGAGCCCTACCTCTACAGGAGCAATTGCTGTGCCTGTTTGTTGCCCCGTCGTGAGACGCAAATTGTGGGTGAAAGAGCGATTCCGGCACAATGTCGCGGGTTCTGTGTCCTGACTTGGAGCATGGATGGGTGCCATACCTCGCATCAGGGGAGCCACGTTCATATTGCACAGTTGTCGGCTGTGAGTGGTATTACCAGCAAATCTCATTGCCGAAAATGGGACTTCGAACTCTCAACACAATTCAACAAATGTGTACGTGGCACCCGAGAACAGATCACGGTGGATCGCCGGACACCGACGCCGACCACAGACTGGTGTCGCCGAGCTCGAAACCGTCTGCAAAGACAAGGTTTCCTACACTCAAGGAGACGACCGTCTCCGCGGAATGGGATGTTGCGTCTTCGGCGCGATAGCTGAAGCCGTCGTTTCCGGAAAAACCGGCTGTCGGCGTGTAGACGAACCCGCCGTCGGGATCGAGATCCACAGTTCCGTGTTGCGGAAGCCCCACCAGGGTCGCGGTGAGAGAGTCGCCGTCGGCATCGGAGTCATTGTCCAGCACTCCGGGCGCGGGCTCGTTCCGCGGCGTGTCAACCGGAGTGAAATATCGGTCGACCACGGCAACCGGCGAATCATTGACCGGGGTGACCTCGATGTTGACCAGCGTCACCGTCGAACTCTGACCACCGTCGTTGGCCACGTACGAGAAGGTGTCGGCACCGGAATAGTCGGCCGCGGGGCCATAGCTGAACGATCCGTCAGGTTCGAGCACGGCGGTTCCGTGATCCGGGCCATTCACAACGATGGCGGTCAGCTGGTCGCCATCAGTATCGTTGTCGTTGCCGAGCACACCAGGGGAGGGGGCGTCAAAGGGAGTGTCTTCGGGGGTGCTGAAAGCGTCGTCGTTGGCGACTGGACGCGAGTTGGGAGGCACCACGCCGAACGGTGTAAAGACCGTGATCTCGTCGTAGGTGACCCAGCTGCCGGGATAGCTCTGGCCGCCGAAACAGTAGATCAGGTGCGTGGCAGGATCCTCGGCACAGGGCAAGAACGCCCGACGCGTCGGGAGTCTGAGGCTTTCGGTGGTCTGAGTGTCACTCGCCGGATCATATTTGAGGATGTGATCGAAGTAGTCGATCTCGTCGTTGGCCGACACCATGTGGTTGTAGCCCCCGAAGCAGTAGATCTGGTGGTGGAGCGAGTCCTCGGCGCAGCCCATGCCCTCCTGTCCGGGGTAGGGGAGTGTCGCGCTCATGGTTGCCACTTCATGCGTCGCAGGATCGTACTCTACGATCTCCCGGAAGTAGGGGGGACCGCCCCACCGATAGCCACCGAAGCAGTAAATCTTGTTGGTGGAGCTGTCCTCGGCGCAGGCCAGAACGCTTCGGGCCCCCGGCAAGACCTCGGACATCGTGGTGAGGGTGTCGGTCGCAGGGTCGTACTCGAGAATGTCGGCAAACACGACGCTTTGGCTGACCATCCCGCCGAGGCAGTAGATGCGGTGAGTGGCGGAGTTCTCGACACACGCCAATCGGTTGCGGGCACTCGGCACATTGGATGATGTGGTGGTGAAGTCATCAGTGGCCGGATCGTACTCCAGGACCGACGTTGCCGAGGTGCCGCCACCAAGACAGTAGATTCGATCAGTCGATGTGTCAGCGGCGCAGGCGATACCGAAACGTCCGTCCGGCAGGGTCTCGTTTCGTGTGACGACCAGGTCGGATGCGGGGTCGTACTCGACGATCTCGTTCTCGTCGTCGCCACCCCCGAAACAGAAAACGCGACGGTCGCTTGTCGTGGCGCAAGTGAGACGGGTCGCCTCCCAGGGCAGGGTTGCGGACGCCACGGGAATAACGTCACAGGTCAGACCCTCGTCAATCGAGCCGTTGCAATCGTTGTCGTAGCCGTCGCAGTCCTCGAGCTTGCCCGGATAGCAGAATCCTCCACATCGCGCAGGATCGTCATCGCAGTCGGTACCGCCGCAGGCAGCATCGAAGTAGTAGTCATCGTCTCGATCCGGGCAAATAGGTGAACCTGCGGAGGAAGGTGTGAATTCAACGATCTCGTCGATCGACACCACGTTGCGGCTGCCCCCGCTGCAGAAGATGGTGTCGGTGGCCGCGCTGTCCACGCACGAGAGCCCGTACCGGCCGGTCGGCAGAGTCTCAGGCATCACCGTGAGCTGGTCGGAGGTGGGGTCGTAGGAGTAGATCTCCGAGACGTAGGCGATCGACTGGATCTGTCCGCCAAAACAGTAGATTCTTCCCGCAGCGGGATCCTCGGCACACGACAGATCGGTGATTCGGGACGGGAAGATCGCACCCCGGGCGGTCAGCGAGTCGCTGGATGGATCGTAGGTGAAAATATCGTTCAACTTGCCCCCGGCGTCCCGGCCGCCAAAGCAGAACAGATCGTGTGTGGTCGATTGCTCCGTGCAGGATAATCCCGACCTCCCGGTTGGAAGGGTTGCCGTTTGCTCCGCCATTGAATCGGTTGCCGGGTCGTACGCAATGATGCTGGCGGAAGAGCTTGAGCTGGTCCCACCAAAACAGTAGATGCGGTGCGATGAGCCATCCTCGGTGCACGCCATGCCCGAATTGGGACTCGGCAGAGTTGCGGACATCAAGCGGACCGTGTCGGTCGTGGCGTCGTACTCGACGATATCGTCGTAGACGTACGAAGTAGACGTGCCTCCGATACAGTTGTCGCCGTCCCATAGGGTGCACTCGAAATCCTGGGCGCGGCCGCCGAAGCAGTAGATGAGCCCGGATGAGCTGTCCTCGGCGCAGGCGAGACCGCTGCGGCGCGATGGCAGGACTGCCGTTTTCGCGACTGCGGTATCGCCGACCGGGTCGTACTCGACGATGAGATCCGTCTCGGGAGCGTTGGTCGAAACCGTGTCGATGCCTCCGAAACAATAGATTCGCTGGCTGTCAGTGTGCTCGGTGCAGGAATGGTCGGAGATGATCGTCGGGTAGGACGCCGACCGGGTGGTGAGACTCTTGGTGGAGAGTGATCCCCAACCGGGGTCGAGCTGGAGAGCGGGGCGTTCGGTGACGAATTCCTCGGCAGGCGAAATGGCGAACGAAAAAGAGGTTGGTCCGAAGAAAACGAAGACGGTCAGGCTGATTGGGATACTCGATCGTGACAGCCAGAAAGCAAGACTCATACCATCCCCCCGGAATTGACTGGCGTGCGGCCCCGGCTCTTTTCCAAAGTAGGTGTTTGAGATCACCTTCACGAAAGCTGGGGTGACGCCTGTCCTTCCTCTCGCCTGAGTCTTTCACGACAGAAATCCTCGAGCCGTGACTGGAGTCACGTCGATGCCGGCGCCATTCGAATGGCGACAGGCTCCACGTTCACATGCGCACAGGTGTCGGCTGTGATTGTGGAACCGCCGAATCCCGTGATCGAAAACGGGGCTTCGACCTCTCAACACAATTCAACAAATGTGTACGTGGCACCCAAGCGGTACACCGGTCGTCTGGCATACCCGTCACGGTGTTGGGCGCTCAATCAATGGATGAGTCGTCGAACCATCCTGCTATCCTTCCTCCGAGGTCATCCGATGCGAAGGGCAAAACGAGTGGTGTTGTGGGTTCTTGCCGCAGTCTGCGTGCTCCTTCTTGTGGGCGTAGTGGTGGTGACGAACCCGGTCAGGGCGAAAGCGTTCGAGGCCGGAGTCTCGGCTGATCCATCCCGTTTGCGGTCCGATGTCGAGGCCCTGACGGGGCTCCCCGGCTTTCGTTGCTTCGAGCGGCCTTTCGATCTCGATCGTGCAGCAGAGTGGGCGAGGTCGGCCCTCGAAGAGAGCGGCCTGCCGGTGGAGAAACAGGAGTTTGCCGTCGATGGCCGGTGGTTCAGAAACTTCGTCGCCCGCTACGGTCCCGATGATGCTCCGATCCTTGTGGTCGGCGCTCACTACGATGTCTGCGGCGAGCAGCCTGGCGCCGATGACAATGCCAGCGCGGTGGCAGGGTTACTCGAGCTGGCGCGGCTTCTCGGACGGCACCGGCCCGAGGTGACACACCGCATCGAGCTCGCGCTCTGGCCGCTCGAGGAACCGCCCAACTTTCGGACTCCAAACATGGGGTCGGCTGCTCACGCAAACTCGTTGGCTCAGCGAAAGGCTGACGTCCGCGGGATGATCTGTCTCGAGATGCTCGGATTTTTCTCGGATGAGCCGGGCTCTCAGAGCTACCCCGCACCGGGGATGGGGCTGCTGTATGGGTCCCGAGGCAACTCGATCTCGGTGGTGGGCAACGGCTCGTCGTGGCGGTTCACTCGCCGCGTCAAGGCGCGGATGGCCGGCGCCACGGAACTTCCCGTCAAGTCGATCAACGCCCCGGCCGCGGTACCCGGGGTCGACTTTTCCGACCACCTCAACTTCTGGGCGCACGGCTGGAACGCTGTGATGATCACCGACACCGCGTTCTTCCGCAACCCCAACTATCACCTGGTCACCGACACCGCCGATACGCTCGACTATGAGCGAATGGCCCACGTCGTGACCGGGGTCTATGCTGCGATGACCACGCTTTGATGAGTGTCAGCCTTTGTTCGTGAGACGAGGGCGGTTGGGCATTTTGTGGTGCGGCCGTCTCGGCCGCACGTGCAGGCGGGACGCCTGCACCACAAACTCACGTGTGGGTGAACGATGAGGTTCGTGGCACCCTGGCTACCTGGTGCCTGACAGCCCGGACCTGAACCTGGCTTACGCGGCCTGGGTCTCTTCGGATGCGGGAGCCAATCCCTCGATCTTGAGAAGCCTGGCCTTGAACCAGTCGTAGTGCTTTCGATTCGATTTCGGGATGTTCCTCAATGCTGCCTGCAGGATTCGAATCTCATTGTCGAATGACTTCAGCTTCCGATAGAGAATCGCGAGCCGCCGGTAGGTGAATGGTGTGTTGGCCATCTTCGCGACCAGCTTCTCGTACGCCGCGATCGCCTCTTTGATCAAACCTCGCTTCTCGA
>JASJGQ010000234.1:0-8251 GCA_033791425.1 Acidobacteriota bacterium | reverse complement strand
GTGAACGCGACCGGCAAGATCCAGCCGATGATCCAGGTCAACATCTCGGCTGATGTCAGCGCCAAGATCACGCGGCTCGAGGTCGAGGAGGGAGAGTGGGTCGAGCAGGGCCCCCGGCTGGTCGAGCTCGACCGGGAGCGTTACCTGGCCTCGGTTGAGAGCGCGCAGGCAAACCTCAGTGCGGCTCAGGCCAACGCCAACCTGGCGCGCGAAAACATGATCAAGGCTGAAAAGGACTTCGAGCGCACGAAGGAGCTCTTTGATCGCAACCTCGAATCGCAGGCGGTGCTCGATACCGTGTATGCCGCGGCCGAGGTGGAAAAAGCCCGATACCAGTCCGTGCTTGATCAGGGCGGCCAGGCCAGGGCGGCGCTCCGACAGGCGCGCGACGACCTCGCCAAGACCACCATATACGCCCCCATGTCGGGCACCGTCAGCAGGCTCAATAAGGAGATCGGTGAGATCGCACTCGGCTCCCAGTTCCAGGAGGACGTGATCCTCGAGATCTCCAACCTCGAGGGTATGGAGGCACTGGTCGACATCGATGAGAACGACATCGTGTCGGTGTCCATCGGTGACGAGGCGGAGATCGAGGTCGATGCGCTCCCCGATGTCAAGCTCAAGGGCCGCGTCACCGAGATTGCCAACAGCGCCAAATCGTCCGGGATGGGGACCACCGACGAAAAGACGGAATTCGAGGTCAAGGTTGCGGTCATCGACCCGGTTGCGGAGCTGCGACCCGGAATGACGGCATCGGCGGAGATCGTCACCGAGGTCTGCGACGATTGCCTGAGCGTGCCGATCCAGAGCGTGGCCGTGCGAACCCTCGACCAACTCGGAGCGGACGCTGCGGCGGAAGGCGAGGAAGCTCGTTTCACTCCGGACTCGGAAGGCTTTGTTGAGATCGTCTGGGTGATCGCCGACGGGCGGGCGCATGCGCGCCAGGTCAAGACCGGTATCCAGAGCGAGACCCACATTGAAATCGCCGACGGTCTCGGGGACGAGGACGAGGTCGTGATCGGGAACTATCGTGCGATCAGCCGCGACCTCGAGGACAATTCCATGGTGGCCGTCGGCGACGGGCGCGAGGGTTGATGCCATGACACTCGATCTGCGCAGCGTGGAGAAAACCTACGAAATGAACTCGGTGGCTGTGCACGCCCTTCGCGGGGTGTCATTCGGCATCGCATCCAACGAATACGTGGCGATCATGGGGCCGTCGGGATCGGGGAAATCGACCCTCATGAACATCATCGGCTGCCTCGACGTGCCGTCGAAGGGAACCTACACCCTCGACGGTGCTGACGTGGGGACCCTCGGTGAGGATGAATTGGCCGAAATCCGCAACGAAAAAATCGGTTTTGTCTTCCAAACTTTCAACCTGCTGCCGCGGTCTGACGTTTTTCACAACGTGGAATTGCCTTTGATCTACGCGGGCATGCGCCCCGCCAAGAGGAGAAAGATGGCCGAGGAGGCCATCGCGAGGGTTGGTTTGGCTGATCGCATGGATCATCGACCCAGCGAGCTCTCGGGTGGCCAACGCCAACGGGTTGCCATCGCGCGGGCGCTGGTCAATCAGCCGACCATCCTGCTCGCCGACGAACCGACGGGAAACCTCGATTCGACAACGGGCGCCGAGATCATGGCGGTGTTCGATGCCCTGCACGCCGAGGGGAACACGATTCTTCTGGTTACGCACGAAGACGAGGTTGCGCGCCACGCTCGGCGTTCGATCCGGCTGCGTGATGGGCTGATCGAGAGCGACACCGCCCACTCCGAAGCAGCATGAGCAGGCTCCATTCAACAACGGAGGCGCTGAGGATCGCGATGGCGGCGCTGAGGGCCAACAAGGCCCGGGGTGTCCTGACGACCCTCGGCATCGTTATCGGTATCGTCGCAGTCGTCACAACCATGACTGCCGCGAACGGTCTTGCCAACAATTTTCGTGAAAGTGTCTCGGTCCTCGGCACCGATGTGCTTTACGTTTCGAGGGTCCCCTGGATGTTTCAGGGCCGGTTCTTCCAGTTTCGCAATCGACCAAATCTCGAGCTCAGGGACAGCGAAAAACTCGCCCGTCAGCTGGGGTCGTCCGCGGTCGTCAACCCGACCGACGATACCCGGCGCCCGGTGAAATACCTGTCGGAAGTCATCACTAACGCGACCGTCATCGGCACCACCGACAAACACATGATGGTGTCGAGTGCCGTGCCCGAGTTCGGCAGATTTCTGACGGCATCCGACGTGGCGTTCAAACGCCATGTCTGTGTCATCGGCGTCACGATGCGCGAACAGCTCTTTGGCGACGTCGATCCCATCAACAAAAAGATCAAGGTCGGCCGCTCAAACTTCCGTGTCATCGGTGTGATGGAGAAGCAGGGCAGCGCGGGCACCTTTGGCGGCCCGGATTTCGACAGCCAGGTCTTTATACCGGTGACGACATTCGTCAAGGAGTTTGGCGGTCGCCACCGCAGCTTTGCATTCGCGGTCAAGGCGCCGGCGGGGTCCGACCTCGAGGATTTCGAATACCACCTGACCGGCGAGATGCGCAAGATCCGCCGTCTCCACCCGAGCGACGAGGATAATTTCGCCATCAACAAAATGGACTCGCTGCTCGATGCGTTCAACAACGTGATGGGCGTGGTGCTGATGGTCGGGATGGCCGTGACCGGTATTTCGTTGTTTGTGGGCGGCGTCGGGGTGATGAACATCATGTTCGTGTCGGTCTCCGAGCGGACCCGGGAGATCGGTATTCGCAAGGCGATCGGCGCCAAACGGCGGGCGATCCTCTGGCAGTTTCTGTTCGAGTCCTCGGCGATCTGTCTGGTCGGCGGCGCCATCGGCGTCGCCCTGTCGTTTGCGGTTGCGGCCGTAATCAACAAGCTGGTTCTCCCGGCCAGCGTCTCGCTGCCGATCGTGTTTATCGCGTTGTCGGTCTCGGTGGCTACGGGTGTGATCTCGGGTTTCATCCCGGCCTGGCGGGCCTCGAGGTTGAATCCCATTGATGCGCTGCATTATGAGTAGGGGAGAGGGGAAACGATGACCTGGACCGAGTCGTTCAAGATGGCCGTTGCCGCGATCGGTGCCCACAAGCTCCGGTCGATCCTCACTCTGGTCGGTATTGTCGCCGGCGTTGCGGCCATTATCTCGGTGATGACCGGGGTCTCGGTCGTGCAGAGTCAGATGGAGGCCGAACTGAGCGTCCTGGGGAGCCGCACGTTCCAGATCATGAAGTTTCCAATGGGCGGCTTCAACAACGACCGCAACATCAATTTCCGTGAGATCGCGCGCTGGCCCCCTCTGACCATGAACCACGTGTACGCGATTCGCGAACGCGTGAAATCGGTCGACATGGTGGGGGCCGAGTTGTGGCACTACAACGCCCGCGTCAGCTATCGGGACTCCTCCACCGAACCCCGTCTCATGGTGTGCGGTGGAACGCCGGAGTATCCGGAGAACAACACCCACTACGTCATTCTAGGCCGCAATCTTACGGAAGAGGACGTTCAGATCGGCCGCCGTGTCGTGGTGCTCGGACACGGCATCGCCCAGGAGTTGTTTCCCTTCATCGATCCCATCGGCAAGACCGTCAAGGTGGACGGCCACAAATTCACGGTCCAGGGCGTCTTCGCCGAAAAGAAGTCGGCCATGGGCGGGCAGTACGACAGCTACGTCCTGATGCCGATCTCGGTGTGGACCGACCTGTATGGGACGCGTGACGAAGACGGGCGGCCTCGATCCATCTTCATCACCGTCCGCGCCCGTCCCGGTGTGCCTCTCGAGGAGGCTCTCGAGGAGACGAAATCGGTCCTCCGAGTGGCTCGCGGTCTCAGCCCCCGCGATCAGGACACGTTCCACTGGTTCACGTCCGACTCGCAGATTCGCGCATTCAACGATGCCTCAGCCGGTGTCAAGACGGCGGCGTTCGTGCTCGGGATCGTCGCCCTGATCGTCGCCGGAATCGGGATCATGAACATCATGCTGGTCTCCGTCACCGAACGCACCCGGGAGATCGGGATTCGCAAGGCGCTCGGCGCCAAGCGCCCCGCCATCCTCCTCCAGTTCCTGATGGAGGCGGTCGTACTGTGCAACATCGGTGGCGTGATCGGTGTCCTGATCGGGTTCGGGCTCGGCAACATCGTCACGTTCTTTACCGATTTCGCCGTCCACGTCCCGGTCGAGTGGGCGGTGCGCGGCGTGATCTTCTGCTCTGTGGTGGGCGTGGTGTTCGGCATGTGGCCCGCCATACGGGCCTCGAGGTTGGCGCCGATTGAAGCCTTGAGGTATGAGTGAACGTTTGCTCCACCGGGGTCTCCTGGTGAATTGCAGAGGCGCAGAGGAGCAAAGGCGCGGAGGGGCCGCACAGATAAAATGATTGGGGTCAGCGGCTCTCGTTCCCCTTTGCCCCTCTGTTCCTCCGCTCCTCTGCCGGCTCAGGTACGGTTATCGGCAGGGAATAGACCATGACCTGGATCGAAAGCTTCAAAATGGCGGTGGCCGCCATCGGCGCCCACAAGCTGAGATCGCTGCTCACCCTGGTCGGCATCGTCGCCGGCGTTGCGGCCATCATCGCCGTCATGACGGGGGTGTCCGTCATCCAGACAACCATGGAGCAAGAGCTCAGCGTGCTGTCCAGCCGTACATTTCAGATGCAGAAATTTCCGCGCGGAAACTTCAACAACAACCAGGATCTCAACTTTCGCGAGATCGCCCGCTGGCCCCCTTTGACCCTCGATCACGTTCACGCCATCCGTGAGCGCGTGAATTCCATCGACCTGGTGGGCGCAGAGTTGTGGCACTACAACGGAAGGGTCGCCTACCGGGACAACACGACGGAAGCCAACAGTTTTGTGTGCGGCGGCACGCCCGAGTACCCCGAGAACAACACCCACCTGGTCGAGCTCGGCCGCAATATCTCCGAGGAAGATGTGATGGTCGGGAGGCGGGTGGCGGTGATCGGCTTCGGCATCGCCCAGGAGCTGTTTCCCTTTATCGATCCCATCGGCAAGATCATCAAAGTCGACGGCCGCAAGTTGACCGTACAGGGGGTTTTTGCCGAACGGCGATCTGCCACAGGCGGCCAGTACGATCGCTACGTATTGATTCCAATTACGGTGTGGTTGCAGAGCTATGGGGCCAGGGACGACCCGAACACCCAGAGGTCCGTCTACATCACGGTGCGAGCGAGCGAGGACGTCGCCCTCGAAGACGCCATCGACGAGACGCGAATGGTCTTGCGTCAGGAGCGCGGCGTGAGTGCGCGAGACCGCGACAACTTTTTTTACTTCACCACCGACTCCGAGATCCGGGCATTCAACCAGGCGACCGCCGGCCTCAAGACCGCGGCCTTTGTGCTCGGGATCGTCGCACTTGTTGTCGCGGGCATCGGCATCATGAATATCATGCTGGTATCCGTCACGGAGCGCACCAAGGAGTTCGGCATTCGCAAGGCCCTGGGAGCCAAGCGCGGTGTGATACTCCTCCAGTTCTTGATGGAAGCCATCGTTTTGTGCAACATCGGCGGAGTCCTCGGTGTTGCGCTGGGTTTCGGTCTCGGCAATATCGTCACGTTGTTCACCGATTTTGCGGTCAACGTACCCATGGAATGGGCCGTCCGAGGCGTCATCTTCTGCTCCGTTGTGGGTTTGGTCTTTGGTATGTGGCCCGCAGTGCGCGCTTCGCGGCTGGCCCCCATCGACGCTCTCAGGTATGAGTGACCCCTTCAACCGAGGGCCGGTCAGGACAGTCTGAAACAGCATTTCTCAGCCAAATTGGGCACATTCCACAGCGATTTTTTGATCAATTCCATTCCGTATCGGCTTTAGAGATTCGGAATTCGGTTTTTTAGCGATTTCCGGGGGCGGTCTGGAGCGCTCCAAGACTGTCGATTATCCCTGTGTGAGGGCACCGGCAACGCTACTGAGAAGACCGTGGCCGGAGCCTTTCCCTTGATTTCGACCGCCCCTTGAAATTGGTTCGAGAAAGATTTCACAAACTCGGGAATTTGTGTATCATATGCGGGATCGATTGTGGGGGAGGTTGGTTCTTGCGATAGTGTCCTGAGATCAGGCATTTATCGCGAGAATCACAAAGGCTAACACTGGCCCAAAAGAAGGAGGATGACGTGGAACCCGTACATCTTATTTATCTGACACCGGTAGTGGCGATTATTGCCCTGGTCTATGCCTATATGCGAGCGGCGTGGGTCAAAAAACAGGATCCGGGCAACGAGCGCATGCAGACAATCGGCAAGTGGATCGCCGATGGAGCGATGGCGTTCCTGTCGGCCGAGTACAGGGTGCTGGCGATCTTCGTGGTCGCGGTGGCAATCCTCCTCGGTGTAACGAACTCGATGGTGGGCGCGGAACAGAACACCAACGGTTTCATCGCGTTGTCGTTTGTTCTCGGCGCGATCTGTTCCGGTCTGGCGGGCTACTTCGGTATGAAGACCGCGACCCAGGCCAACATCCGAACCGCATCGGCGGCGCGCACGGGCCTGAACGAGGCCCTCCAGGTTGCCTTTAGGGGTGGCTCGGTGATGGGGCTCTCGGTGGTCGGTTTGGCTTTGGTCGGTTTTGGCGGGCTCTTCTTCCTCTATACCTGGATGTACCCAGGTGCCCTGACGGATACCGGCTCGATGATGCTGGTCCTGAATATTTTGTCCGGCTTCTCGCTCGGCGCCTCCTCGATCGCGCTCTTTGCGCGCGTTGGTGGCGGCATCTACACCAAGGCGGCTGACGTCGGTGCCGATCTTGTCGGCAAGGTCGAGGCTGGTATTCCGGAAGATCACCCGCTCAACCCCGCCACCATCGCCGACAACGTGGGCGACAACGTTGGCGACGTGGCCGGCATGGGTGCCGATCTCTTCGAGTCCTACATCGGTGCAATTATTGCTTCGATGATTCTCGGCGCAGCCTGGTTTGTCGGTCTCGAAGCTGCGGAGGCCGGCAGTGGCATGAACGGCGTCTATCTGCCGTTGTCGATCGCTGTCGTCGGGATCGTGGCGTCAATCATCGGCTTCGGCTTTGTCCGCACAAAAGAAGGCGGAAATCCCCAAACCGGTCTCAACATGGGGACCTTCGGCGCCGGGGCCTTGATGGTGGTTGGTACTCTCTTCGCCATCAAATGGCTCGTACCGGCGGGTGGCGTGACCGTCGACGACATCATCACAGGTGAGCCCGCGACCTACACCTGGGTCGGGCTCTCGATCGCCGTTATCGCCGGGCTCGCGGCCGGCATCTTGGTCGGCCTCCTCACCGAGTACTACACGGCGACCGAAAAGAAACCGGTGGAGTCCATTATCGAGGCCTCGAAGACCGGGGCCGCGACGACCATCATCCAGGGCATTGCGGTGGGTATGAACTCCACCACCTTTCCGGTGCTGGTGATTGGTGCGGCGATTCTTGTTGCCTACAGGTTCGCCGGTCTTTACGGTATCGCCCTTGCTGCGCTCGGAATGTTGTCGACCACAGCCATCCAGCTCGCCACCGACGCGTACGGCCCGGTTGCCGACAACGCCGGCGGAATCGCTGAAATGGCGCAGCTCGGTCGCGACATCCGTGCCCGCACCGACAAGCTCGATGCGGTCGGCAACACCACCGCCGCCATCGGCAAGGGCTTTGCGATCGGTTCGGCAGCCCTCACGGCGCTTGCGCTGACCGCAGCCTTCCTGACCAAGATGCAGGGCAAGGTCGATATCGACGCGGCCAACCCCTACGTGCTCGTCGGTCTTCTGATCGGCTGCATGTTGCCCTTCCGCTTCTCGGCCATGGCCATGGTGGCGGTCGGCCAGGCGGCCCAGGACATGATCCAGGAGGTTCGCCGCCAGTTCCGCGACATTCCCGAACTGCGCCCTGCCCTCGAAGCTGCACAGAGAGCGGAGTCCGAGGAACGCGAGCCCACCGCAGAAGAGGCAGCGATCATTGCTGCTGCTGACGGAAAGGCCGAGTACACGCAGTGCGTGGAGATTTCAACCTCCGCGGCGATTAAAAAGATGATCGCTCCCGGTCTCATGGCGGTGACCGTGCCGGTCGTTGTCGGTGTGATCAGCCCGAACATGCTCGGTGGTTTGCTCATCGGCGTGACCATCTCGGGTGTCTGCCTCGCGATCTTCCAGGCCAATTCCGGCGGTGCGTGGGACAACTCGAAGAAACAGGTCAAGGACGAGGGCCACGCCAAGTGGGGCGACGACTTCGAGGAGATGCACAAGGCCACCGTGACCGGCGATACCGTTGGTGATCCCTTCAAGGACACC
>JASJGQ010000233.1:0-4755 GCA_033791425.1 Acidobacteriota bacterium | reverse complement strand
GTGATCCGGCGAGCTCGATGCCGGCGGCGGCGGCCGCTTCTTCCGCGGCAGCGACCCGGTCGAGGTGGCCCACCGTGTACTGCGAGATCCCGTGTTCCCAGCGCACGATCCACACCCGGTCGGGTTCTGGGTCGGCGCCGTAGACCCGGGCAAGACTCGTGCGCACCGTGGCCAGCAGGGCGTCGTCAGCGAGCGCCGCCGTATCGGGCGAACGGGCGCCGCCGACCATGGCGCGGAGAAAGAGCGAGCTTGCGGGGGCCTGGCCGGGGAAGATGTCGTGACAATACAAGGTCCCGAGCAGATCCACGTTCTCGCCTCGCGGCACGAGAAATCCAAAACCCCGAACCGGGCGGCCAAAGGCCTCGCGATCGTCGTAGCCGAGCATGACAACGGCGATGGGAGCGGTTTCGATGGCAGACAGCGGCGCAACCGCGGCCGGGGCCAACCCGGCCACCAGGTCGGCGGTCTGCGCGGCGGGCAGGCTGAGCAGCACCGCGTCGGCGGCGATTTCCCCGCCCGAAGTTTCGAGCACGAAGGCCGAGCCATCGCGGGAGAGCGCGTGAACCGGACGCTCGAGCAGCAGCCGTTCGCCGAGGTGGGCGCTCAACTGATGGGGGAGACGCGTCATCCCTCCTTCGAAGGTTGTGAGCCGTCCGCCCGGGCCCGCGGGGCCACCGGACTTTTTCCCCGCCAGTTTTGCCTCGCGCATCTTGGCGAACATCGCGCGGGTCAAGGAACCGTGTTCGGCCTCCATGGCCGCCATCTTTGGAAACGTCGCGGCGAGCGACAATTTTTGCGAATCTCCGGCAAAGACACCTGTGACCATCGCGTCGACCAGCACCGAGGCGGCCTGCGGACCAATGCGCCGGCGTGCAAAGTCGAAGACGGTCTCGTCGTGGTCGGGGCGGGCACGTGCAAAGGGCTCACCGAGCAGTCGCAGCCGCCCGGTCAGGGGAAGAACGTCCGAGGCCATAAATGCAACAGGGGAGGTAGCCACCCGCCGCAACCGGCCGCCGCGAAGAATAAAGCGATCGGCCGCGCTCTCATCGGCCTGCACCAGGGCGTCGTTGAGCCCGACCAGGGATGCGAGTTCGAGGGTGTCGGGTGCGTTATCGAGAAAGCCCTGCGGTCCCTCCTCGAGGGTGTAGCCGGCGTCGATCTGCGAGCGGATCTTGCCGCCGGCGGCGGCGGCCCCCTCGACGACCATGACGTCGTCGATGCCGTGGTCCCGTTCGAGCCAGGCAGCGGCGGCGAGGCCGGTGGCGCCGCCACCGACGATGGCAACCCGTGTCTTCATCATCGGTCGTTGTTCGACGCGGACGCCGTGAAATCCGCAAGCAGCGACGCTGCCGCTCGCACGCCGGTCACGATCGCGGTCTCGTCGGGCCGAAACGTCGGGGTGTGAACGTAGTCGGTCCAACCCTGGTCCTGGTTGGCAACGCCGAGGAAGAAATACACGCCGGGGATCTCCTGCTGGAAGAAGGCAAAGTCCTCGGCCGCCATGATGGGCGGCGTCTCGAGGACATTGTCGGATCCGAGGCTCGCTGCCAGCGACTGCCGGGCAAAGTCGGCCAGCTGCACGTCGTTTTCCACCGCCGGCGCGATTTTTTCGTAGGTCAGGGTGTAGGTTGCGCGGTTGGCGTCGCAGATGCCCTTGACGATGCGCTCGAAGCGCTCGGGCATCGAGTTCCAGGTTGGGTTATCGAGCGACCGCACGGTGCCGGTCAACACCGCCTCGTCGGCAATGATGTTCCAGCGGTTGCCGGCGTTGAACGTGCCCACCGATACCACCAACGACTTTCGGGCGTCGACTTCGCGCGAGGGGATGGCCTGCAGCGCGGCCACCACCTGCGCTCCGACGTAGACCGCGTCGACGCCGTCGTGGGGCGACGAACCGTGGGTCATGCGCCCGTGAATTGTGAGTTCGAAGCGATCAGCGGCCGCCATCAGCCCTTCGGGTCTGATACCGACCCGGCCGGCCTCGAACGTCGGCATGACGTGGAGACCGAAAATCGCTTGTGGCGCGGGATCCGCCAGCACCCCTTCGGCGATCATCATCGCGGCCCCGCCCTCCTCACCGGGGGGCGGCCCCTCCTCGGCGGGCTGGAAGATAAAGACGACTGTTCCGTGGAGACGGTCTTTGAGCCGCATCAAGACCTCGGCGGCACCGAGACCGACCGTGGTGTGGAGATCGTGGCCGCAGGCGTGCATGACCCCGGGGTTTGTCGAGCGGTATGGCACGTCCACCTCTTCGTCGATCGGCAGTGCGTCGATGTCCGAGCGCCACGCCACCACCGGTCCGGGAAGTCCGCCCTCGAGCACAGCAACCACCCCGTGATGGGCGACCCCTGTCTTCACCTCATACCCCATATCGCGGAGCCGCCGCGCGATCTCCTGCGCGGTCTGTTCCTCGCGGTTCGAAAGCTCGGGGTGCTGGTGGAACCACCGACGCGCCTCGATCAACTGCGGCTCGATCTCGGCCGCGACGGCTGCAATCTCTTCGATCATGATGTTCTCCTCGGCGAACACGGGGCAGGCGCCGACCGCCAACGCCCCCGCGGCACACCCGGCCAACAGCCGGGAAATGAGGCACTCGTATTTCATCGCTGCAGGGTAGCAGGACAATTATAACGTTCAATATTTCTACGGTTGGTCACGCGCTGGCGGTGCGGCGTTTCTGCAGTCCGTCACCTACAAGGGCCAGGCTGATGACCAGGACGGCGATCGCGAGACCCGGGAAGAACGACAGCCACCACCCGTCAAGCATGACGCGTTGTCCATCCGCCACCATGGCCCCCCAACTCGGGAGGTTGGCCGGGATTCCGAGACCGAGAAAGGAGAGGGTCGCTTCGGCGAGGACCAGGGTGCCCATCTGGAGAGCCGTGTCCTGGGCGACCGGCGCCTTGAGATTGGGCAGGTAGTGGAGAGTCCAGGTCCTGAGTTCGGACGTTCCGGCGACCCGCGCTGCCTTGATGAAGTCTCGATTGCGCAACGACAGGACCTGGCCGCGCACGAGGCGTGCGAGACCCATCCAGGACGAGAGGCCGAGCACTGCGACCAGGACCACCGGTCCGGGGCGGAACAGCGCAGAAATAAGGATCAGGAGCAGAAGCGTGGGGAAGGCCAGGAGGGCATCGACCAATCGCATGAGGATCGCATCCACCACCCTGCCTCCGGTGGCGGCCGCGAGACCGACGCCGAGCCCGACCAGGAGCGCTACCAGGACCCCAAGAGAGGCGATCAGCAATGAAAGGCGCCCGCCCTTGAGCAATCGGACGAGAACATCGCGGCCAAACCGATCGGAGCCGAGCCACAGTCGGACGCGCCTCTCGGCCGCGATCTGTGCCACGGAAAGCTCGCTCGTGCCGTGACGTCCGCGGATGATCACGGTGTCGTGCTCGTGGGTGACATCAGGCGAGAGGAGAGTCCGTCCGTCGGTCAGATCGAGAACGGTGACAAGTGACCCCGGGGGGAGAAGGGCCGAGTGCACCGGATCGCCGTCGCCGGTGGCAGGCAACACGACCGGCCCGAGCCAACAGGCGATGACGAGGACGGCGATGGTGGTGAGCCCGACGGCCAACGATCTCACTGCGGCCTCCGCGCCCGCGGATCCACCACGGCGTACAAGACATCAGAGATGAGATTTCCGAGAATCACTGCGACAGCGCCGACCAGGGTGGCACCCAGGATCAACGGGATGTCGCGGGCGCGAGCCGCGTTGTAGGCAACCTGGCCCATCCCCGGCCACGAGAAAATCGTCTCGACAACCACGGAGCCCGAGACCAATATGGGCAGCGAGAGACCGAACAGGGTCACAACCGGCAGCAGCGCCGGTCGCAGGGCGTGCACCCACAGCAACCGCCATTCCGGGAGGCCGCGGGCCCGGGCGGCGAGCATGAAGCGCGACGACCGCACGTCAATCAGGGTCGCTCGCAGATATCGGGCGGTTCCGGCGGCGCCAACCAGACCGAGGCAGATGGCCGGGAGCACCAGGTGGCGGAGGAGGTCGAACAGCGAGTCGATCGTGCTCAAATCTGAAGCGCCGACCGAATACATGTGGGACGGGGGCAGCCACCCCAGCCGGAGGCTGAAGACCATGATCAGCCCACCGGCGAGCCAGAACGAAGGCACACCGTAGAGCCCGAGGCTGAAAAAGCTGATCACGCGGTCGGCCCAGCCGTAGGGTTTGCGGGCCGAAGCCACGGCCAGGACGAGGCCCAGCAGCAGGGTGATGGCGAGACCGGTTCCCGCCAGCAGGACGGTTGGAGGCAGGGCGCGCGCGAGGACGCGGGTCACCGGTTCTCTATACATGAAGGACACGCCGAGATCACCGGTCGCCACCGCGCCGAGCCAGCGCAGGTACTGGTCGAGAACCGGCTTGTCGGCCCCGTAGTGAGCGCGGATGGCGGCTCTCGTTTCAGGCGACAGCCGCGGGTTGTCGATGGTGTCGGCATAGGAGCCGGGCGCTGCCTGCACCACGATAAACGTCAGGGTCACCACCAGCCACACCAGCGGCACCAGCGTCAAAAGCCGGCGGGCCACGATGCCCCTCACGGGCGGATCTCGAAAGGATCAGAGGTCACAGGAGGATTATAGGTGGGCAAGAGATGATGAATTAGGAATTAGGAATTAGGAATTCGGAATTTCGGGGGGGCCCCCCCCCCCCCCCCCCCCCACCCCCCCCCAACAAAAACCCCCGGCGGGGGGGGGGGGGGGGGGGGGGGGGGGGGCCCCCCCCAAAAAACACCCTCCAAC
>JASJGQ010000232.1:0-9040 GCA_033791425.1 Acidobacteriota bacterium | reverse complement strand
CTGGCCGACAACATCGAGGGCGCGCGCTACATCGAACTGCCGGGCGACGATCACTTCTTCCACGCGGGCGATGTGGAGGCGATGCTGGGTCCGGTCCAGGAGTTTTTGACCGGCCGCCGAGTGGTTCCCGAGCCTGAACGGGTGTTGGCAACGGTCCTGTTTACCGACATCGTCGGTGCGACGGCAATGGCGGAGAGGCTGGGTGATGGCGCCTGGCGAGAGTTGATCGAGCGCCACCACGCGCTCGTGCGGCGTGAACTGACGCACTTCGGCGGCCGCGAAATCGACACCGCGGGCGACGGATTTTTCGCCTCCTTCGAAGGGCCTGCACGAGGCGTGCGCTGTGCGATGGCCATCCGCGACGCGCTCCGACCTCTCGGCATCGAAATCCGTGCGGGGCTGCACACCGGTGAGTGCGAGCGGTCCGGCAAGAAGCTCGCCGGGATCGCGGTGCACATCGGCGCGCGGATTGCCGGGCTGGCGGAGGCCGGGGAGGTGCTGGTGTCGCGAACGGTCAAGGACCTCGTCGCCGGATCGGGGCTCGCCTTTGTCGATCACGGTGTGCATCAGCTCAAGGGCGTCAGCGACAGTTGGCAGCTCTATTGGACAGAAGAGACGTGAGGGACACACAAACAGGACTACCGTTAAGCGAGCTGAGCGATCCGGTAAGCCTGTGAGCTGCTATTGACAGCGGGCATGCTGCGATACGCGTCGGGTATTCCTCCGAAACTCGTGGGGTGGGGGTGAAACCCACAGCCGGTTTTTGCGAATACTCAACTGTGAAAACAACAACCGTGCGTCACCATCGACGCCGACTCACCTGCGTTCGGGGCCGCAGCCGGTACCGCTCGTGGGACATTGTGAACACCAACAAAGAATGAGAAGGAGGATCGCCGTGAAGAGGGTTTGCATCTGTGTAATGTGTTTCGTGCTGGCGGCCTGCGGGCAGCAGGCGAGTGAAGAAGAGGTGGTACTGACGGGCGGGATCGAGCTCGCGAACATGGATACGTCGGTCAGGCCGCAGGATGATTTCTTCCGCTATGTGAACGGCAGCTGGCTCGCGACGACCGAGATCCCGGCCGACCGTAACACTACCGGTGTCTTTATGGACCTCCGTGACAATGCACGCGAGGATGTGAAATCGATTATCGAGGAGGTGGCCTCAGAAACGGATCTCGAATCGGGCTCCGATGAGCAAAAGGTGGCCGATCTCTACTCCTCGTTTATGGACACTGAGCGGCTCGAGGAGCTCGGTTTGTCGCCGCTCGAAAACCAACTCACTGAGATCGACGGCATCGCCGACAAAAACGAGCTGTCCGCGTATTTCGCCCAGCAAACTTTGATCGGCGGTGGTGGGCCGTTCGAACCGTACATCACGGTCGATGCCAAGAATTCGACGCGTTATGCCGCTCATTTGTGGCAGTCCGGACTCGGCCTGCCGGATCGCGATTACTACTTCAGGGACGACGAACGTTCAGCGGAGCTGCGGGACGAGTATGTCGCTCACATCGAGAAGATGTTCGCCCTGGCAGGGTTTGACGATCCTACCGGTTCGGCAGCAATGTTGATGGCGCTTGAGACTGAACTTGCCGGGTACCAGTGGACCAGAGTCGAAAACAGGGACAGCGAAGCGCGTTACAACCTGTTTGCCGTTGACGAGCTGGGCACCCTGGGCGACGGCCTGAACTGGACGGTCTTCCTCGAGGCTGCAGGCCTCGGCGGAGAAAAGGATCTCGTCATCAACCAGCCCAGCTACATCGAGGGCTTCAACCAGGTATTCCAGAAAACGTCGGTCGAGGACTGGAAGACTTTTCTGAGGTGGAACCTGCTCAACAACTACGCCTCCTACCTCGACGCAGGAATCGACGAACAGAACTTCGACTTCTATCTGCGGATCCTCGAGGGGCAGGAAGAGCAGCGCCCGCGCTGGCAGCGCGGGGTCGACGTGGTCAACGGCAGCCTCGGCGAGGTCGTCGGCAAGGTCTATGTGAGTCGATACTTCCCACCCGAAGCCAAGGCGAGGATGGTCGAACTGGTCTCCAATCTCACGGCCGCCTACGGCGAGGCCATCGAAGGCCTTGATTGGATGAGCCCGGAGACCAAGGCTGCGGCGCTGGTCAAGCTCGAGAAGTTCACCTCCAAAGTCGGCTACCCGGATCGTTGGGAAGATTACTCCGGGCTCGAGATCGTCCAGGGAGAACTCGTCGACAACATCGAGCGCGCAAACGAGTTTGTTTGGAACCTTGACAGGAGCAAGCTCGGCGGCCCGATCCGCGACTGGGAGTGGGGCATGACGCCGCAGACGGTCAACGCCTATTACATGCCGACGATGAACGAAATCGTGTTTCCAGCTGCAATCCTCCAGCCGCCGTTTTTCAACATGGCAGCAGATGACGCCGTCAACTACGGCGCCATCGGTGTGGTCATCGGCCACGAGATGGGCCACGGCTTTGACGATCAGGGATCCAGGTACGACGCCGACGGTAACCTGCGCAACTGGTGGACAGAGCAGGATCTCGAGGAGTTCAAAGAGCGGACGGGCACCCTGGTTGACCAGTTCGCCGAATTTGAGGTTCTGGACGGTCTCTATGTCAACGGCGAACTGACGCTGGGCGAGAACATCGGCGATCTCTCCGGTCTGACGATCGCGTATCGCGCCTATCAGATATCGCTCGACGGACATGAGGCACAGGTCATCGATGGTTTCACCGGCGACCAGCGCTTCTTCCTCGGAATCGGCCAGGCGTGGCGGTTCATGGCGACCGACGAGGCGATCCGGAATCGCGTACAGACCGATCCGCACTCGCCGCCGGAGTTCCGGGTCAACGGCCCGCTCCCCAACATGCCCGAGTTCCTGGTTGCCTTCGACGTGCAGGAAGGTGATGGCATGTATCTTCCGCCCGAACAGAGAGTGAAAATCTGGTAGCGAGGCGACATCGACTGAAGGGGCGGGGCTCGGCCCCGCCCTTTTTGTGACCGCGTGTCGCGCAGCATCTGTGGCACACCTGCCACAACGTGACCGCCTCTTGCCACGATTCAGCCCCTTTTGCGGCCCGATTGTCCGCCACGCTGGAAGCACTGGAGGTGCATCGTGGCAACCAGCATCACGGAGATAGGTCAAAGGTTGATCTCGAGATGGGGCCGGCCGGCGCGGATGATCGCGGTTGCGGTGCTGGCGCTCGTTCTGCAGATTCCGCTGGAGATGGTCGAGTCCGTGGTCCGGGAACGCTACTCCACCTACCGGACGGTCGCCGCCGGCATCGCCGGCGCCTGGAGCAGCGACCAGCTTCTGGCCGGGCCGATCCTGATGGTGCCCTACACGGAAAAGGTGGAGGTTCGCGACGAGTTCATCACGCCGCAGGGCGAGAAGAAAATCACCAAACGTTGGGAGAGCTGCCAACGGCGCGCCGTCGTGTTGCCGGACACCCTGACCTACGAGGGGAGTCTGACACCGGAGCAACGCCAGCGCGGCATCTACCGGGTCCAGGTCTATACCGCCGATCTCGTGGTTTCGGGTGAATTTCGGAATCTCCACGCGGCTGTGGAGAAGCTGAGTTCCGCGGAACGATTGGAGTCGGTTGATTGGTCCAATGCAGTCGTTGGATTTGGCCTTTCCGACCCCCGCGGTATCGTCGAGGTGGACGGTTTCCGTCTCAACGGAGAAGGAGCGCAGCCGAAACCGGGGACCACCCTCGTCGATCTTGTGCCGCGTGGATTTCACGTGTCGGTGGGTGAAGTCATTTCCGAGAGTCTTGAATTCGATCTGCCGATCGTTCTCCGAGGCAGTGGCAGCCTGCAGTTCCTGCCGTTGGGCGAGACGTCCCGGGCCACCTTCCGATCCGACTGGCCCCACCCCAGCTTTATCGGCGACGTGCTGCCTGCAGCCCGCGAGATCACCGACGACGGTTTCTCTGCCGAGTGGACCATCCCGCTGCTCAACCGATCCTACCCCCAGGCGTGGACGGCCGGCGAGACCGTGGCGATCGACGAAATCGAGGCCGGCGTGCGTCTCTTCGAGCCGGTGGCGCTCTATGACCGGGTGACCCGCGCGGTCAAATACGGCCTGCTCTTTATCGCCCTCACTTTTCTCACGCTCGGGCTGATCGAACTCGTCAACGGTATTCGGCTCAGCCTCGTCCAGTACTTGATGATCGGTGTCGCCCTGGCCCTGTTCTTTCTTATTCTGGTCGCGCTGGCCGAACACATGGGTTTCACCCTCGCCTATGTTCTGGCCTCGTCAACTGTCGTCGTGATCAACACGTTGTACTGCGCGGCGATTCTACGACGGCGTTCGACTGCAGCCCTCGTCGGCGGGGTGCTGACGGCCATCTATGGAATCCTCTTCATGATCTTGAAAGCCGAGGACTTCGCCCTGCTCGGAGGCACCTTGCTCCTGGTGGCGGCCCTGTCGTTCACCATGTATCTGACGCGTCGGATCCACGAGTCCGGAACAGACTGAAGATCGCATCGCACACGAATCGCTCCTGCCCTCACTCGCGTGCAGTGCGGCAGGCTCGGTCCAGCGCACCCTCGCACGTACCCGGTAGAACTGCACCGCCTGATCACGTAGAATGACGCCACCGTGAAATACTTTTCTCAACTCGACCGCGGGATTGAGTATGTTGTAGCCTCCGTCGCCCTTATGGCGTGTTTCGCGTGTGGCGAATCCACTCCGGCGCCGGAGCTTTCGGCCGACCTCCGCGTCCACCACGGCCGGTTGGCCCAGCGCCACCTTCTGACCGGGACTCTCGAAGCCGTCGGCGGCGCCCGCATCCAGGTGCCGGCAACTCGAGAGTACAGGCTCCAGATCCAATGGTTGGTCGAGGACGGTTCGACGGTGACGACCGGCGATCGGGTTCTCGAGTTCGACGCGTCGTCATTCACCTCGGATCTCGATCGGCAGCGCACGGCGGTTCAGAGCAGTCTCCGCAGCCGTCTCCAGGTCAGAGCCCAGGGCGAGGCGCGGTTGAAAGATGGCGAGGCCGCGGTCGAACGCGCCCGCATTGCGCTTGAAAAGGCGCGGCTCGATGCCTCGGTGCCAAAGGACTTGCACAGCCGTTACGACCACCGAAATGCTCAGCTCGCGCTCGCGAGAACTGAGGCCGGATATGCCAAGGCCGTGGCCGACCTCCAGGCCACCACGGTTTCGGTGGAATCGGACATTCAGGTGAACGAAGAGGAACACCAGAAGCTCGTCCGCGAGCTGAAGGTGGCCGAAGATGCGGTCGTCGAGCTCAGCTTGAAAGCACCGCGCGATGGCATAGCGGTGGTCGAAAAACACCCCTGGGAGGACAGAAAGTTTCAGGTCGGCGATTCCGTCTTCACGGGTTGGCCGGTGGTGGGCATACCCGATCTCGAGAGCCTGCGGGTCCGCGCGTCCCTGAGCGATGTGGACGACGGCCACCTGGAGGTCGGCATGCCGGCCCTGTGCACCCCCGATATCGAGCCGGAGCTCCACCTGCCGGGGCGGGTGGCTGAGATCGCGTCGATTGCGCGGGAACAGAGATATGCGTCCGAACGACGGGTCTTTGACGTGATGATCGACCTCGAAAGTTCATGGGGCGACACCCTGTTGGTACCCGGAATGTCGGTGCGGGTCGAGGTCGGAGTATCCGGTGAAGAGGCGCTGCTGGCCCCGAGGGCTGCGGTCGATTTCTCTACCGATCCCCCCCGCATCCTGCGGTCCGACGGCAACTGGGCAGAGGTCCTCCTCGGGCAGTGCTCGGCAACTGAATGCGTTGTGATTGACGGGATCGCCGACGGCGATCGGCTTGCGGGCATCGCTGGACAGGGAACATGAGGGCTCGGCGAAGGGTCGTGGTCGGCGTCCTGGCGGCGCTGCTTGCGGCCGTGATGCTGCGCTTCCTGGTCGTGAGACTCGGCCGGCCCGGGGGAAGCATCGTGGCCGTGCGCGGCGACCTCGTCATCGCGGTCGAAGTCACCGGCACACTCCACGCGGTGGAAAGCTCGGCCCTCGGTCCACCGCAGATACGGGATATGTGGCAGTTCAAGATCGCCATGGTGGCCGAAGAGGGCAAAGAAGTCGTGGCAGGGCAACCGGTGCTGGCCTTTGACACCTCTGAGCTCCAGCAGCGGCTCCAGACCAAATCGGTGGATCTCGACACTGCTACAACCGAGGTCGAGATGAAAAAGGTGGGGATGACGGTCTCCGAGGCCGATGACCAACTGGCTCTTGCCGACGCCGAGGCGAGGCTTCGCAAGGCCCGACTGATGGCTTCGCAGCCGGCCGATCTGAGGTCGAGCATCGAGGTCGAGAAAGCCAGGCTCGAGCTGGAGCTAGCCGAGCTCGAGGTCGATCTGGTGCGGCGCCGGATTGATGCAACCCGGCGGGCGGGCACCGAAGAACTCGCGATGCTCGAGGCCCGCATGGGTCAGGCAACGTCCGAGGTTCGGCAGATCCAGGAGGGGATCGGGCGGATGACCCGGGTGGCGCCGAGGGACGGCATCGTCATCCACGTGACAAATTGGCGCAACGAGAAGAAAAAAATTGGGGATTCGTGCTCGGTCCGGGACATGGTGATCGAGATCCCGGATCTCGCCAGGATGGAAGGCGAAGGGGAGGTCGAGGAGGCGCGCGCCGGGCAGGTTCGCGACGGCCAGACGGTCGTGTTGCAGCTGGACGCCTTCCCGGATCGCGATTACCGGGGCACCGTGCAATCGATGACTCGGGCGGTCCAGGAAAAGAGTTGGCGCAACCCCCTCAAGGTCGTCCGCCTGACGCTCTCCCTTGACGAGACCGACCCCGAGCGGATGCGGCCGGGGATGCGTTTCCGCGGCGAGATCGAAATCGAGCGCCACGCGGGCGTGACCCTGCTTCCGATCGAGGCTGTGACGCGGACCGAAGATGGGCTGGTTGCCTCGAGGTATTCGTTCGGCCGCTGGCGCCCTGTCGAGATCGTGCTCGGACACCGCAACGCGGAACAGGTCGAGGTGCTCGAGGGTCTCGAGCCCGGCGATGTGGTCGCCGCCGGGAGAGGCCGATGACAAGACGGCGAATACTCATCGCCGTCGCTCTGCCGACTCTCGTGACGGCAATTGCCATTGCGGCGGCCGCGCTGCACGGTCTTTCGGGGCCGATGGTTCCGACCATGAAGGTTGAGAGCTCGCCGTTCAAAGTCAGAGTCGTTGCCGAGGGCAACTTCTCCGCAGTGAAAAGCACGCCGTTGGCGGCACCGATCAGACCCCAGATGGCCTTTACCGTCGCCTGGCTGGTCGATGACGGGACCGTGGTGAATGAGGGCGACATCGTGGCCCGCTTCGATCCGACTCAGCTCGAGCGGAACCGGGAAGACGGGCTGACCGAGCGGCGGATCAGCGACCACAGGATCAGCACCGCAACGACCAACCGCCGGGTTGCGGTCGGCAAGCTCGACCGCGACGCCGACGTCGCTCAACAGGAGCTCGAGGTGGCGCAGGAATTTCAGTCCACCGACGATCAGAGCTACTCGAAAATGGAAATCATCGAGTCAAAGATCGATACCGAACTCGCGGAAACCCGGGCGAGTCATGCCCGAAAGTCAAGGGTCATCCAGGATCAGCTGTCCGAGACCGCGATCGAGCTCCTCGCCATCGATCGCCGCAAGGCCGACCTCAAGGTCCAGGAGGCGGCTGAAGGCCTCGCTTCTCTCGAGCTGAGGGCTCCGCACGGTGGGATCGTGATGCTCGAGCGCGACTGGCGCGGCAATACCGTCAGGGTCGGAGATTCTGTGTGGCCCGGCCGACCGCTCGGTCGGATTCCGGATCTTGCTGAGATGCAGGCCGAGGTCTTTGTTCTCGAGGCCGATGCCGGCGATCTCGAAGCGGGTCAGAAGGCAAGGGTGTGGATCGAGGCCAGCCCCGGTGTCGAACACCAGGCCACCGTGAAGAGCGTCGACCCGATGGCCGGGCGCCGGAACCGTCGCGTCCCGGTGCAGTATTTCCGCACCGTTCTCGAGCTCGAACGAACCGATACCGACACGATGAAACCGGGTTCTCGGGTTCGCTCCGAGATCATCATCGCCGACCTCGAGCGTGCGATCACCGTGCCCCGCCAGGCGGTGTGCAACGTGGACGGCACCACCGTGGTCTACCGGTGGGAACGGGGGCGATTCGAGGCGGTGGACGTCGCGCTTGGACCGGCCGCCCTTGGCCGCGTTGTCATTGCGTCCGGGCTCGATGAGGGCGATGTCATCGCACTCCGCGACCCGACCTCCGCTGACGAAAAGAACCAGAGCGACGACGAGAAGAGGTCGGCCCCGGACCTCCCCGGAGGGGTGGGATGAACCTCAGCGACGCCCTTCGCAGCGCCTTTGAAAACCTCGCGACCCACAAGCTGCGGTCGATCCTCACCATGCTGGGGATGATCTTCGGCGTCGGCGCGGTGATCGCCATGTTGTCGATCGGAGAGGGCGCCGAGCGCGAGGCCATGGCAATGATCGAGCGGCTCGGTGTCCGCAACATCCTGGTCCGCGACATCGACATGCGCGACGAAGATCTCCAGGAAGTCCGCGAGACCTCACTCGGGGTGTCGCCGCGCGACGCCACTGCCATCGCCGATGCTGTCCCGGGCGTCGAGTTGACCTGCCCCCGAGTCACGGTCATCCCATACTCGGTGCTCTCCCACGGGCGCACCGTCAAGGCCACCGCACACGGCGTCGGCAGCGTTTTCGCCGATCTCACCAATCTCACAGTTGTTGAGGGGCGGTTCCTGGACAACCGGGACGAGGTCGAGCACGCGCAGGTCTGCGTCATCGGCGATGAGATCCGGCGTGAGCTTTTCGGCTATGAAGAGCCCATCGGCCAGGTTTTGAAGGTCAATGATCTGTGGCTCGAGGTGGTGGGCATACTGTCGGGCTCTGGCGGCTCTTCTGTTCAGGGCGTGGCCGTCGGTTCGACCGATCTCGATATCTACCTCCCCGCCAGCACCGCGAGCCGCAAGCTCGATCTCCCGGCCCTCGAGGCCCTCCTCGACGAGATCATCGGTCGGCTGGACGCTGACGCCTCACCAACCGAAGCCGCGAAACTGGTCGAGCAACTCCTC
>JASJGQ010000231.1:0-4051 GCA_033791425.1 Acidobacteriota bacterium | reverse complement strand
CCTCCCGGAATGTACGGCAATGCCAATGACGCCGCCTTCAAGTACCTTACCGACTTCGGCCCCACCGGACCGGACCTCGGCAAGGGCGCCAAGTACCTCTTCCTGCCCCCGGGCTACGACGGTGCAGAGCCGGACGGCTACTTCGTCTTCCGTTCGCCGGGTTACCGGATCTGGGCGAAGATGCGAGGTTTCGGCGGTGTCGGTACCGGCGATCAGGCCGTCCAGTGGTTCAAGGACCGCCTCAAGGTCTACCCACTGGCCACCGGACCGCGTCCGCACGAGGCCGTCAACACCTCTGGAATGGGTGCCAACACCCTGCCGCCGGAGGACGCATCCGTTTTCGAGATGCTCAACGAGATCATCCAGTACGAGCCGACCGAGCTCTTCGACAAAGAACTCCTCGGTCGCCTGGCGACCCTCGGCATCGAGAAGGGCAAGCCCTTCAACCCGGATGTGCGGATGCAGCGCATCTTCGACCAGGCCGCGAAACAGGGCGTAGCCATGTCGCGGGCCATCGTCTACGCCTCGCGGGATCCCGAGATCAACTACTGGCCCGACCGTCACTGGGAGAAGATGTTCATCCGCAACACCGAGTTCGTGTTCGACGGTCACAACGACATCGACGCCCGGACCCTCTGGCACTACCAGGCCATCTGCGTCTCGCCGAATCTGCTCTCCACCACCCCGGGTGTGGGCACGTCCTACCTCACCGCTTTCAGAGACAAAGAAGGCGCCTATCTCCTCGGTGACAAGAGCTATCGCCTCCGCGTACCGGCCAACCCGCCGGTCAAGCGCTTTTGGGCGGTGACCGCCTACGACGCCCTGAGCCGCAGCTTGCTCCCATCTGGTGGCAACATCACCGTCAGCAGCACGCGAGAACCCGAGGTGAACCCCGACGGCTCGGTCGATGTCTACTTCGGACCGACGGCGCCTAAGGGGCACGAGAAGAACTGGATCAAGACCGATCCTTCCAAGGGCTTCTTCGTAGTCTTCCGTTTCTACGGCCCGACCGAGGGCTACATCGAGAAGACCTGGGTGCTCAATGATTTTGAACTGATCGACTGAGAAACTGAAAGTGGGCTGAAGCCCACCCTACGCCAGGCCCATGAATCGAGACGATGGGTAGGGTGGGCCTTGGCCCACCTTCAGAGTCTCGGCCCGTAGTGATCGTCGACGCGATTTGTTTCATCGACGAGCAATGATTCTCGTCTGTGAACAACAAGTCAATTCAATCCGAATCTTTTCCTTTGTGTCGTCCAGGAAAAATCTGACACCAAAGGAGGGACCGATGGTGTCAGGAAGCCGATCGCTATTCATGTTAGGCTGAAGTCGTGGTTACCCAGAGCAATCAGCCCTTGTCGAAGCGATCTCAATCGCTGTCCTCCGCGCTGGACGATCCGGCCTCAGTGCCGTATTTCCTCTGGGATGAACCGATGACCGTCGCGGAATTGCGCGACCGTCTTCGCCGAAGTTCCCAGCCCGAGCGAACGCGGTTGTTGGGAAAGATCCTCCGAGAGGCTCGTGACACCGAGGTTTGGAGGTTCACAACCCCGGAATCCGTTGCCCAAGACTGGAAGGCGCTGTCGCTGCACCTCGGGAAACGTCGTGCGTTTTGGGAATTCCTTTTCGAATCTTGGGTGGACCAAGGACGGCTGAACGTTGACTGGGCTCGATAGCTTCCAGCAAGAGATCCTGACCGCATTTTTCGAGCGGCAGAGGGGTTTCTTTCTGACCGGCGGTGCCGCTTTGGTGGGTTTCCACCTCCAGCACCGAACCACCCTCGACCTCGATCTCTTCACCAACGAAGACCTCATGGACGAGGGCGAACAATCGCTTGTGGAGATCGCGCGAGCTCGCGAGATTGACCTCGAGCGGCTGAGAACGTCAACAGACTTCAGGCGTTATCTCCTAACGAGGGGCACCGAATCGCTTGTTGTCGACCTGGCCCGCGATCTCTCCCCTCAAATCGATGAGGAGAAGCCCGAGATCCACGGAATCCGCGTCGACTCAACCCGCGAGATCATGGCCAACAAACTGTGTACGCTTCTCTCTCGAGCGGAGCTGAGAGATCTCGTCGATGTTCGTGCTCTGGACCGCGAAGGCCTGAGTATCGAGGAACACCTGCCCCTCGCGGCGAAAAAGGACGCAGGATTAACCGCCGGACAGCTCGCATGGGTGCTGTCGCAGATTGAGATCGGCGACGATGCCTCACCGCCTGGCGGCGTCAGTGCGACCGAGCTTCAGGCGTTTGTCGAGAGCTTGATTCAACGCCTCACCGCGATGGCTTATCCGGACTAAACCCTCGTTCCCTAATCCCTAATCCCTAACCCCTAATCCCGATCCCCTACTCGTATCCCCCTCGATTCGGGGGATTCACCTATCATTACCGCGATGCATAATGAAGGGGTGAGTTCTTTCAGAATCAGGACTTCGACACCTGCCGCCAGTGAAGTTGGCACCGACCGGACGTTGTGAGGCGAAGGACCGGTCATGGATTCACACCGCTCCGTTCTGCGCACAACCAAACTGAACCGGCCGCTCATTCGCTCCGATATCGTGGCCCGGCCGCGCCTCCTGGAGCGGATGGAACGGGATGTGCGCCGGCCGCTGACCCTGGTCTCGGCACCGGCGGGCTACGGCAAGAGCACCTTGGTGGCACAGTGGCTCGAATCAAGCTCACTGCCCGGGGTGTGGCTCTCCCTGAACGAGGGCGACAACGACCCGCGTTCGTTCCTCGCCTATTTCGTGGCGGCTGTGCGCCGTCACTCCCCTGAGGCATGCCAGGGCAGCCTGGACCTGATGGGCGCCGCCGAGCTTCCCGCACCTGTCGAACTCGCGAATCGACTGGCCAACGACCTGGAGGCGATCGGCGCGCCCTTCATCCTCGCCCTCGACGACTACCACCGGATCACCAACCCCGTGATCCACGAACTGCTGAACGAGATCCTCGAGCATCCCCCCCGGTCGCTCCATCTGGCGATCCTCACCCGGCGTGATCCACCACTCCCCCTGAGCTCCATGCGTGCGAATGGCCTGGCGATCGAGATCCGGGAGGCGGACCTCCAGTTCAGCCCTGAGGAGACGGAGGCGGTCTTCCGAGAAACGGCGGAGATCGACTTGGATCCGGATTCTCTAGCAAAGATCATGGGGAACTTCGAAGGCTGGATCGTCGGTCTTCGGATGGTTTGTCTGGCCTTGCGCCACCAACAAGATCCGAAGGCCTACCTCTCCGGTCTGAGCGGGGATCTCAGCCAGGTACAGGAGTATCTTGCGGACCAGGTTTTGTCCCGGCAGACACCGGAGCTCCAGGATTGCCTGGTGAAGACCTCCATTTTGGACCGGTTCTGCGCCTCCCTTTGTGATGCCCTGTGCACTGGAGACCGGGATCGGGGCCCCGGGCGCGGCCTGAGCGGGAAGGAGTTCATCCGAACCCTCTCGGAGGCCAATCTTTTCGCTATCGACCTCGACGACCGCGGCCAATGGCTGCGCTACCACCATCTCTTCCGGCAGGTGCTCCGCCACCTCCTGGAGCGGCGGGCCGGCACCGAGGAGATCCGCCAACTCCACCGGCGCGCGAGCCGCTGGTTCGCTGCAAACGAACTGGTAGACGAAGCCCTCGAGCACGCCCTGGCCGCGGATGACCCCGAGGCCGCGGCAGACATCATCGAGCAGCACCGGGTGAGGACCCTCAACGCCGATCAATGGCCCGTCCTTGCGGGGTGGCTGGCTCGTCTACCGGAAGAGATCGTCTGGCAGCGACCGGAGCTGCTCCTCGGTGAGGCCTGGCTCGCCTACTACCGCTTCCGCATCCCGGCTTTGGCCCGGATCGTCGAGCGGATCGATGAGCTCTTTGGCGATGATGGCGGCCGCCCCGCGTGGGTCGGGGAGCTCGCCATGTTCAAATCCTTTCTGTATTACTGGCAGGGCGAGGCGGAGGCGATGCTCGCGCAGGTCTCCACGGCACAGGATTTTCTCCCGATCACGCACGACCTGATGCGTGCGGACTCCGAGATCTATTTCGGGCTCGCTCACCACATGGCCGGCGAGAAGG
>JASJGQ010000230.1:0-9082 GCA_033791425.1 Acidobacteriota bacterium | reverse complement strand
TCCGAAAGAGAGTCGAGGAGGTGAGACTAGCCGACGAGTTGGTTGATTACCTCAGCTTTGTGCCCGACGGCGAGCCGACCCTGGACCTCAATCTGGGACGCGAGATCGAGCTGGTCCGAGAGCTCGGGGTCAAGATCGCCGTGATTACCAACTCGTCGCTGATCTGGCGCAAAGACGTCCGCGATGAGTTGGCGCTCGCCGACTGGGTTTCTCTCAAGGTGGACTCGGTGCGCGAGGACGTGTGGAGGCAGGTCGACCGTCCGCATGGAAAGCTGCGCCTGTCTCAGATCCTTGAAGGTGCACTCAGGTTTTCAGAGTCCTTCACCGGCCGGCTGGTGACAGAGACCATGCTCGTCGAAGGGGTCAACGACAGCAGCGAAGATCTTGAGGAACTCAGCGAGTTTCTCGCCCGGCTCCGTCCAGAAATCGCCTACCTTGCAATCCCCACCCGCCCGCCGGCCGAAGCGAACGTGCGCGGCCCTGACGAACGAGGGGTCACACGTGCCTGGAGCATCCTGTCGGGGGCGCTAGGCAATGTCGAGTGCCTTACCGGCTATGAAGGAGACACCTTTTTCAGTGGTGGTCGTGTTGATGAGGACCTGCTGGCCATCACCTCGGTCCACCCGATGCGAGCCGACGCCGTCGAGGCCCTACTCACCCGCAGAGGCGCGGATCGGTCTGTCGTCCAGAGATTGGTGGACGAAGGCCGGCTGATCGAGGTGGAGTATGGCGGGCAGGATTTCCTGGTGCGAAGGCTCAGTCGTAACTCTTGCGGGTCCCCTCGTCGGTGAGGGTTTCCTGAAGTCTGCTCTGCCACTCCGGTCCGGCCCAAGTTCCGAGCACGTCATGAGTTTCGAAATAGTTCTGCGGAATCGGGTGGGTCCCGAGAACGACCTCCATCCTGTATTTGGCTTCGATGAATTTGGAGAAGTCGTCGATGTACGGGCAGGGTGGATAGCCGACCAGAAGACCTGTGGCAAGATGCACCACCTCGGCGCCGTTTTTCTTAATCTCGGCCGGCGCGTACACCAAGTTGCCCCCCGGGCAGCCGTCACATGTGGTGTAGCCCACCAATTCGACCTCCTCATCACGGTAGCGACTGAACGCTCCCTCGCGTTGTTTGAGTGCCCGTAGGCACTTGCCACCCGCACACCTACGCCATCGGTCACAAATGATGATGCCGATCTTTTTCATTCCGACGTCTCCTCCTTTCCGGGTATGCCAGGGTGGTACTTCCCTTCCGCCGCAGCGCGGTGGTGGGGGCTCCCCTCTCGAACCATCGACGTCCCGCACATCGGGCACCGTTCCTCCATGCAGGGAGCTCCCGGACGGTGGGCGACGGCGGCGCCACACTTGGGGCAGACACATCCACCCCGCGGACCCATGCCAAATCCCTCTTGTCGAATCATCACGACTCCCTTCTTGTTGGGGCCATCAATTCTCGTGTTCTCGGTTCAGCAGGTTCTGGTCCTTCCACCCGCTGGTCGGGACTCGCGGTCGCCCGACGGGCAGAGCAGCACGAAAAACCTCAGCTGAAGAACTAGCAAGATTGGTGCCCGATCGCCCCGGCTTTCACGAAGCGTGCCGCCGCGTTCCGGCGAGGCGTTTTGGCCCGGGCCAGGATTCGGGCATTTCACATTGAAAGGGACGAACTCAAAAGGAACGACCAGAATTGAATCTGAAGGCGTGAAATCGACGAGACCGTTCGGACACAGGCAGACCTCGGCAATAACAACGGCGGCCACAGGTGCAAGGGTCACATCGTGCACGGCATATTGATCTTCGAGACGATTCTGGAAGCACTCCGAATCTACGATTGCGACATGGTGGTGTTCACCAAACGAGAAGATCTCCGAACAAAAAATCAGTGGCACGAAACCTGCTTCACAGATGAATGAAGGAGGTCGTTATGGCAATCCTCGACGCATCGAATTCGAACCAGGGAACGGACACGAAACGCTCAGGCCTGCGGTTTGAAGGGGGATACTCGCACAAGCTCCGCCGGTATACCGTCGTCGCCATCGTCGCGCTGCTGACCTGCCTGATCCAGGCAGCACCATGCTCAGGGCAGGTGAGCCTCCGCGGCGAGCTTCATGATCTGGTGAATTCGGAAGACGAGGCGTTCCTCCTGAGTGAGATCCACCGGATCCAACCCGCGGTTGCCATACGCCGACTGGCCGAATTCCAAAGAAGCCAGGACACTATGGGCGGGGCCTTTTGCGGCCTGTTACCCAGCCAGCTCACGGATGTCTACGCGCTTGCCCTACCGATCGACGAGCGCGGCGAGCTCGAGGCTGCCATCGCCATTGCCCGGCAGCGTCGCATCAACGAAAGGGCTCTCATGGATCTGGGCTTCCCGATCGTGTTCTCGGAGGGAGAGCTGCCCAAAACAGCTCAACGCCCGCCCGAGAACATGCACCTGACCATCGACTGGACGGTTCCGGTGGCTTTCTTGGATGCGCTGGACGATGGCGCAATCACAGCGGACGAAGAGCTCCAGATCGCCCGACTCCCGGCAAATCTCGAGCTGATTCGGTACTGCCGCAGCTGCCACGGGCTCTCCGGCCGGCCCCTGACCGAGAATGACCTCACCTTCTTCATTACTCGCGCCGGGTCGTCCAGCCCCCTCGATCGCCTCTGGAGCTGGCTCAACCCGATGAACCATTTCGGATATGCGGACCTCGTCGTCAATGCAAAACAGTATCGTCACATACTCGACGAACTCGAGCTTCACAGTGACGAGATTGCCGGTGCCGTGTTGGCCAGGGTCGCTCCCTTCCTCCCCCCGGACACCGAGATCCACGAAACCGTCGCCTTGAGCATCTGTTGTCCGATGTTTTCGGAGTGGGCGACGCCGCGGATGGCCAGTGTCAACGTGGAGCACCTCAAGCTGGGGTGGGAACACATGATCCGCGCTCTGTCGGCAGCGGTGATCCGTCGGCTCCAGCTCCAGCCGTGCTCAACACCGTCCGGGGGCACACCGGTTACAATCGACGATCTCGTGTTCGATGGCGCCACTGATCCTCAATACCCCCAGGTCCGACAGCTGATCTGGACAGCGGTGTACGAGGGAAGTGCGAAGTATGTTGCAGAGCCAGAAATGAGACCCGGGGAGCAGACAGACATCGATCGCGGCGTGGCGCTGATCGAAGATAGCGTTGCCGTGGCCACCGATAGGAACGCGAACGCCTCGCTTGATCGTTCTGTTCTCCGTCACCCGGCCGCCTGGCGCCCGCTGTGCGCTTTCGGCCGCCACATGGCACGAGTCATTACCGAGAGTTACGGTCCACAGGAGATGTTCGACCTGGTTCAGCAGGGGCCTGCGGCGTTCATTGAACGGGCAGCCGAGATCGAATCCGAGCACGGACAGGATCTGCTGAGCCGGGAGGCTATGGCGGCCATCCGGACACTTGCAAAGGCGAGTTAACGACCTCGTCGAGTGCCGGGCAGTGATGACGGGCTGGAAGGACATGAGGGGTCAGACCAATGAAAAGCTACATCGTCTTTTCTTCGAGAGAACCGTTTCTCATCGTGACTCGAGGGACTATCCGCGACAGGAAGGTTATTGACCATCTGCGCGAATTCGGCTGCTCGAAGTTTATTGCGCGCGAAGTCCCTGTTGACCACATTCGCCGGCAGTACGGTCGGCGATTCGAGGTCACGGAAAAGGCCATCCGGGGGGGCCAAGATCTCCGCGTGCTCGATTACAGCGGTGAGGACGTCTTTCGAAACCTCCCGTTTTCTGATTTCGGCGGAGCTTTTCGTTGCGAACCCTCCACGGTCCCGGCAGGGCCGGGGGGTCTTCTGCAGAAAACTGACCGGCGGATTCACAGCGGTCAGGAACAGATCGAAAGGACATGAGAGGGAACACGGCTATGAAATCAAACGAGCAGGTCTGGGTCGTCGTATTGGCCGCTGGAGAGGGAAAGCGAGTCAAAGACCTGACCCGTGATCTGTGGGGCGAACCCGCGCCGAAACAGTATTCGTCCATCGACGGCAGCACGACCCTCCTCGGGACCACGCTGAAGAGGGCGAAGAAGATCTCGCCTCCAGAGAGGATCGTGCCGATCGTTGCCGCACAGCATCACCGTTGGTGGGTACCCGAACTTACCGAGATCCCGCCCGAAAACGTGATCGTCCAGCCGGAGAACCGCGGCACCGCCGCCGGAATCCTCCTGCCGCTGTTGTGGATCACTCAACACGACCCCGACGCCGTGCTGGTCATCCTACCGTCCGACCACGGCGTCGCATCCGAGCATGCCCTGCAATCGGCCATCATCGATGCAACAGTGCGCGCCGGTCGCACCGGAGCCGGTCTCGTCTTGCTGGGGGTCAAACCGGAACGTCCTGAAACGGGCTACGGATGGATTGTCCCTCGCGCCGACGAGTGCGGCCGTCTTGAAACCATCGCGTCCTTCCGCGAAAAACCCGATGCGGCGGCTGCGGCACTACTGTTTGACCAGGGTGCCCTGCTGAACAGCTTCATCCTGATCTCAGAGGGCCGGTTCCTACTCGACCTCTTCGAGTCCAGGCTCCCACAACTCTGGCACGCCTTTCAACCGGTGGTCAAAGAACGATGGGATCCCTCCGTGGCCGAAGCGGAACTGGCTTGTCTCTACCGCTCGGTTCCGATGCTCGACTTCTCGAAGGACCTGCTGGAGCAGGCGGCGGAGAAACTATGGGTGTATCCGGTGCCTGCGTGTGGGTGGCTCGACCTCGGAACACCGGAGCGGCTCACCCGCCATCTGGCTGACCAGACTCGATCCCCGCGGGATGGTCGAAAGCAAGCATCAACCCACCCCTTGAATCGACGGCCCAGCCGCGTGCCCAGATACGCCAGCACTTTTCGATCTCAACCAGACGGCGCCCCGCACCACACTCCAGGAGGTGGGCTGAGAACGATCCATGCCACGTGACCACAGAATGGCCCTGATCGGCCGGGGACAAGGCTATCCCCCCGCTCTATGATTTTCGAGAAAGGAGATTCACGATGTGCCCAAGAAAGGCCCCCCCGAATCCTGATCGTAGTGCGTTGGTCGCCGTAGAGCGGTTGCCAAACATGACGGTGCTCCGGTTCCACGGACAGGATGCCCTCGCCGGCGTCGACCTGAGGTTGCTCAACGGCCTGTGGGAGTTTTGGGAAGCCGAGCACCTGGAGCCAAGCCCCGTCGTTGTCGTCATTGCCCCATCAGAACTCCTCAGCCCGCGGAGCCTCGAAAGGCTTCTCGGTGGCCCGTCTGTTACGAATGGGGCGAGTGCCGCGGAAGTCAGCGAACGAATCGTAGGTGAGGGAAACGTGACCCGGCAGTTTGTCGAGCATGTGCGAAGGCTGGATTCGTTCGTCGTCGGAGTCGTTGGTGGTGAGGTCACCTTTCGGCAAGCGGCGCCGCTGCTCGCCTGTGATTACCGCATCATCGGCTCAGACACGGTTTTCGTTAACATGACACAGGACCTCCCGTGGGCACCTCTCAACTGTCTCCCGTGGTTGCTGGCGAAAATGGTGGGCGGCGCGAAGGCTTCCCAGCTTCTGCTCGATGTGCCGAGGTTGTCCGCTGCCGACGCGCACGACCTCGGACTGGTCAATCACATCACCTCACCCGATAGGCTCGAGAGCGAGGCATTCGAGGTCGCAGAGAGATTGGCTTCCCTCCCTCGCGCAACCCTCGTCAGTCTGAAGCGCGCGATCATCGCGTCGAGCGAAGATTTTCAGGCCTACCAGCACCAAGAAATCACGCTGACGGACCAACTGGCGTCGGCATATTGGAAAGAAAATATAGGGGGCACACCATGAGACTCGCCATACCTATTTCAGGAGACTGGATTGCCCCGGTGTTCGATGACGCCACTCGTCTGTTGATCGTTGACATCGCTCCCGGCCGACAACCGGAACAGAGTGAGTTCCCGACGTTCATCCGCCCACCGGAGCAGCGCGCTGCCGAGCTGATGTCTTTCGGTATCGACATGCTGGTCTGCGATGGCATCTCGGACCGGCTGGCCAGATTCATCGGAGACCGTGGGATCGAAATCAGGGTCGCCCTTAACCGGGCGGTTGGCGATCTCATGTCGTTCCTCGCGGAGAACCCGCATCTGAGAGAATGGCAGCCTGCACCAACCAGGTAGCCGACGCCGGCGCCTATCCCGTTTCGGCCCCCTATCCCTCCTCGGAGCTGGCTAGGTGTAGTCTACTTCTATGCTCGGCGCATTGACATGGGGCTTTCTGGGGCTGTGGGTGGTGACCGCCGCCTGGGCCGCGGGCCACGCCCTCCTTAACAAACGCGACTCGCGAGCGGCTTTGGGGTGGATCAGCGTTTCCCTGTTCATCCCGCTGGTGGGCGCCCTCGTGTACTTCTTTTTCGGGATCAACCGCATCCGCATGAGGGCTCAGGCCCTTCCCGGTTTGGAAGACTCTACCGGTCACCAGCAACTACCCGACCCGTCGGGCGCCGATCTCCCGCCCGAATTCTCGGAACTCGCGGGGATAGCCGACGCCGTCTCTCGCTTTAATCTGGTCGGCGGCAACACTATCGAGATCCTGCACAACGGCGAACAGGCCTACCCGGCGATGCTGCGCGCGATCGACGGCGCTCGACAGCGCGTCTTTCTGTCGACCTACATCTTCGAGACCAACCCGACGGGACGCGAATTCATCGACGCGCTCACACGCGCTGCGGGCCGCGGCGTCGATACCAGGGTCCTCATCGACGGCATCGGCGAGCTCTACTCCCGTCCTCGCGCCGGGAAACTCCTGGCCGCGCAGGGCGTCAAGGTGGCCCGGTTCCTGCCCCCCAGCGCCATCCTTCCAGAGGTCCACATCAACCTGAGGAATCACCGCAAAGTCCTCGTCGCGGACGGTCGGGTGGCCTTCACCGGAGGGATGAACATCGGCGGCCGGCACCTGGCCGAACGCACCGACAACCCGAACCGCGTCATCGACGCGAACTTCCGCATCACCGGCCCGGTAATCCGCCAACTCCAGCAGGTGTTTCTCGACGACTGGGGATTTGTCACCGGAGGGGAACCCGATCACTTTCCCACCACCGGTGACGAGACGGGCAACGCCCGCTGCCGGACCATCATCGAGGGCCCAAACGAGGACCTCGACAAGCTGCTCGCCGTCCTCGTCGGCGCCGTGTCCGCCGCCCGCCGGCAGGTGGCGATCATGACGCCGTACTTCATCCCGCCCCGGGAGCTCGTGGGCGCGCTCCAGGCCGCAGCCCTGCGTGGGGTGGCGGTGACGGTCATCCTGCCCGAGAAGAACAACCTGCCCCTGGTCCAGTGGGCGAGCCGCAACATGCTCTGGGAGGTCCTTCAACGGGGGGTCCGCGTGTTTGAACAACCACCGCCCTTCGTCCACACCAAGCTGTTTCTCGTCGACGAGCACTACGTCCAGGTGGGATCAGCGAACATGGACCCGCGCAGTCTCCGACTCAACTTCGAGATGGTCGTCGAGGTCTACGAACGCCAATTCGCGACGATCATCAATCAGCATTTCGAGGCCGTCAGGGAACGATCGCGAGAGATCACCCTCGAGGAGGTCGATGGGCGCCGCCTACCGGCCCGGATTCGGGACGGGCTGGCCTGGTTGTTGTCGCCCTACCTCTAGTTCTGTGATGGCCCGCCTTCTCAACGTGTACCGGCCTCCGCCTGAAGGCCATCGCTTGGAGGCACTCCGCATCGGGGACCCATCAAAGGCTTGACGACAGCGGTCGATCCCCAACTCCAGTTTTGGAATGAAACGTACACGTTCAAGTGGAAGCTCGGCGGTTTGAATGGTCTTTGAGGTTAGCGATGCCTGCGTTGTTCTGGACCGATTTCACTCACCTGATCGCTACCGCAACAATTGCTGCACGGGACCACGTCGTACGTCACTTTTCCCGATCAGAAGCCCTCTTGTGCTGCGTGGAGATTTTCCGCATAGTCGGTGATGACATCCCAACCGTTGCCCTTGAGGCGAAGAAGGGGTTCTCCCAGCCGCGCAATGTCTTCACGCTCTTCGCGACTATGCTGCCGGATTTCATTTTGATTCCGCCCGTTTCGATATGAAAGAAAGAAGTACCCCCAGCAGACACAAAAAGGAGAGGAATTGCAGCGAACCTGCGTCTTCGAGAGATTGGCGCGCCTATTGCAATGTATTCGGTGTAGCGACGCATCGCTCTTGGGCGACACACGTTATTTCGACCGGCAATCATCGCCGGGGCAACGGAGGAAAGACGATGGCACACAAACCGAAACACATTCTTGTCCCGACCGATTTCTCGAGCGCATCAGACCGCGCGCTTTCTCTCGCCAAAGAAATCGGACAACGTTTCGACGCGGAGATCCACCTGCTCCATGTTCGGATCGTGCTCGACGATCCGAATGCGGACTCAGAGATTCTCGACGAGGTCGAGCGCATCCTGACAACTTCCGAACCCAGCACCAGACAAGCACTCGAACAGGCCCACAAAAACGGCGGAGCCGATGTCCATGCTTACATGAAGCGAGGGATGGTCCCGGCAGATGTGATTGTCGACGCGGTGTCCGAATACGACTGCGATCTGGTGGTCATGGGCACCCACGGGCGGCGCGGTGTCAAGCGCCTGCTTGCCGGATCGGTGGCCCAGGAGGTCGTCCACCGCTCCCCGGTCCCTGTCCTTACCACCCGAGCGGATGTCGATACCCGGTTTCCGCCGCGCAAGATTTTGGTCGCCGTCGATTTTTCTGAGGAATCTCTCAAAGCCGTCGACTGGGTAGCCGCCACGGCACCCGCTCTCGATGTCGAGATCACACTTCTGCACGTCGTCCGACCCGTGATCTACCCGGAGTTCTACGCCCTCGATTCGCTGCCCGAACAACATCGGGTGCAGATCTTGAGGCGCTGCCACGAGGCCCTGACCGACGTTGCAACAAAGCACCTCGCGGACCTGTCGTTCACGACAGCGGTGATCGAGGACCACGTTGCCGTGGGGGCCTCCGATTTTGCTGAAAAAAACGACTTCGATCTTGTGGTCCTTGGCACCAAAGGACTCTCCGGGCTCACCCATGCCGTGCTCGGTTCGGTGGCCGAACGCGTGGTCCGCGTGTCGAAGGTGCCGGTGCTGAC
>JASJGQ010000229.1:0-15208 GCA_033791425.1 Acidobacteriota bacterium | reverse complement strand
GACGGGATCTATGCCCTCACCAAACCCATGGTGCGGTGGCGCCAGGGCGTGGCAGAAAGCAGCCGCCCGGCGGTGGCCTACTGCCCGATGTACAAACGCTCGTGGTTGCAGCCCGAAGGCCAGATCGGCAACCCTTACGGCGGCATGCCGCGGTGTGGGGAGATCGTTTCGAAGTAGTCGCGTTGAGGTATTGCTCGGCCTGCCGCAGACGAAACAGGTTGGCTGAAGGATGTGTGTGATGGACCATTCAGAAAACGAAAAAAGCCACCAGGAACACTGTTGCCACCACAACAAACACCTCGAGGTGCATGGCGACAGATCCCCGGCGATTGGCGCCAGGGGTTTTACCTGCCCGATGCATCCGGAGATCCGGGCTTCCGAACCCGGGCCGTGTCCGAAGTGCGGCATGGCTCTGGAGCCGGTGAATCCGGTCGTATCGTCCGACAGGGTTGAGTACACGTGCCCCATGCACCCGGAGATCGTGCGCGATGAGCCCGGGAGTTGCCCTATTTGCGGAATGGCGTTGGAGCCCCGCACCATCACCGCCGGGGACGAGGCGAACGCCGAGCTCATCGATATGAGCCGCCGTTTCTGGGTGAGCCTCGCTCTCACGGTGCCGGTCTTTCTCATCGCCATGGCGGAGGTTATTCCGGGTCTCGAGGGAGTGGGAGGCATTTCCAAGCGAAGCCTTGTCCTCGTCCAGATCGTTCTCGCGACCCCGGTGGTCCTGTGGGGAGGATGGCCGTTTTTCGTCCGCGGGTGGCAGTCGGTCGTCAACCGCTCGCTCAACATGTTCACGCTCATCGGGCTCGGCGTCTTCGTCGCCTATGTTTACAGCATGATCGCGGCCGTCCTGCCGTGGATCTTCCCGGAATCCTTCCGCGATCGGGCGGGCAACGTGGCCGTGTACTTCGAGGCTGCGGCAGTCATAGTGACCCTGGTGCTGCTCGGCCAGGTCCTCGAGTTGAGGGCGCGCAGCCAGACCGGGGCCGCGATTAAGGCCCTTCTCGGTCTGGCGCCGAAAACCGCCCGCAGGGTCAATGCCGACGGCAGTGAGGAGGACATTCCCCTGGATGATGTCCAGGTGAGCGACAGCTTGCGGGTGCGTCCCGGTGAGAAGGTGCCGGTCGACGGCGTGGTCCTTGAGGGATCGACCTCAGTCGACGAGGCCATGATCACCGGTGAGCCGCTGCCGGTATCAAAAAACGTCGGCGACACCGTGATTGGCGCGACCATAAACCGCTCAGGTTCGGTCGTCATCCGCGCCGAGAAGATCGGTGCCGACACCCTCCTGTCACAGATCGTGCAAATGGTCGCCGAGGCGCAACGCAGCAGGGCGCCGATCCAGAGGCTGGCTGATGTGGTCGCAGGATACTTCGTGCCGGCCGTATTGGCGATTTCGGCTCTCACGTTCTTCGTGTGGGCCCTGTGGGGGCCCGAACCGAAAATGGCCCACGCGTTGATCAATGCGGTGGCGGTACTCATCATCGCCTGCCCGTGCGCTCTAGGGCTCGCGACCCCGATGTCCATCATGGTGGCCACCGGCAAGGGTGCGACTGTCGGCGTCCTGTTCAAGAACGCCGAGGCAGTCGAGGTGATGCGCAAGGTCGATACCCTGGTCGTCGACAAGACCGGCACCCTCACCGAAGGTCGGCCGAGGTTGCAGGAAGTGCGCGCCACCGGAGGCCTGGAACAGGACGAGCTGCTGCGCCTGGTTGCAAGCGTCGAGCGATCGAGCGAGCACCCCCTGGCGGAGGCCATCGTCGAGGGCGCATTCGAGCGCGGCCTCGAGTTAGAAAAGGCGGCCGAATTCGAGTCGGTTACCGGCAAAGGCGTAGTTGGTCGGGTCGGCGGGCGCGAAGTAGCGATAGGCAATCACGCTCTACTCGAGGAGATGGGAGTAGACCCGGGATCGTTGACCGCAGCGGCCGAGGTTTTGCGTGAGGAGGGCCAGACAGCAATCTTCGTCGCGGTGGACAGGGCCGCCGCCGGTCTCATCTCGGTGGCGGACCCGGTCAAGGCATCGACCCCCGAGGCCATCGAGGCAATCCACAGAGAGGGTCTTCGCGTCGTGATGCTCACCGGCGATAGCCGCACCACCGCTTTGGCGGTGGCGCGCCGCCTGGGGATTGACGACGTCGTTGCCGAGGTGCTGCCGGACGAGAAGGCCGCGGCGGTTAAAAAGCTCCAGGAAGAAGGGGCGATTGTCGCGATGGCCGGTGACGGCATCAACGACGCTCCGGCCCTCGCCCAGGCCCAGGTGGGCATCGCCATGGGCACGGGGACGGACGTGGCGATGGAGAGTGCGGGGGTCACTCTGGTCAAGGGAGACCTCCGCGGAATCGTGCGCGCGCTGCGCCTGTCGCGGGCCACCATGGCCAACATCCGGCAGAATCTGTTCTTCGCCTTCGCCTACAACTCGGTCGGGGTGCCGATCGCGGCCGGAGTGCTCTACCCGTTCTTCGGTCTGTTGCTGTCGCCGATGATCGCTGCAGCTGCTATGAGCTTGAGTTCAGTGTCGGTGATAACCAATGCGCTTCGCCTGAGGCGAGTGAAAATCTAACGAATGCAATGAAGAAGTGTCGAATTTTCTGGGTCGAACGAAATCTGACCGATGGAGGGACAAAATGAAGAGAAGTCTGATGATTCTGGTTGTGAGTGTCGCGACGGCGACCTTTGTTTTCGCAAATGGCGGCGCAATGGGTGGCGGCGGCATGATGGCCGGCTCGGGAATGATGGTCGTCGCCGACGACGGCAGCTTGCTTATCACGAACATGGATATGAGCGGCATGATGGGTGGGGGATCGGTGTCGACCACCGACCGCGAGCTCGTCAACGTCGGTTCCAACGGTAGTGAGCGCTGGCGCGCCAGCTTCGAGGACGGCTGGCCGATGATGCCGGTTACCGATGGCGACCTGGTCGTCGTCGTTCTCATGGACGACTGGTTCATGGGCTCCGGCGGCATGGGCGACGGCGGATGGAACGGTGGCGGTATGGGTGGCGGCATGAAGGACGGCGACCATGGCGGCGGCGACGGTGAGTCGATCCTGGTAGCCCTCGATCTCGCGACCGGCGCGGAACAGTGGCGCGCCACGATTACCGGAGATATGGGTTCCATGGCCCAGTTCTCGCCGGACGGATCGCAGATCTACGTGTCGGCCACGGAGATGGGTTCAGGTAGCGGAATGGGTCAGGGGTCGATGCAGCAGGGCCAAGCGGCAGGAGCCGGTTTCATGAACTCGAGCACCATTGTCGCCTTCAGTCGGTCGGGAAACCAGCTCTGGACCTACGATGTGGGAGGTGAGTAATGCGCCGCCTGCCGACACTCGTCTTTATAGCGGCGTTGCTCGTGGCGTTCGCAGCGCCGGTGTTCGCGGACACAAACGGGCACCTCGAGGGCTATGTGCCCGCTGTCGCCCATGTCGAGGGCAAATTCGGGTCTTTCTGGACCTCCGACCTGTGGATATATCACCAGGGCGCAACCGTCATCCATCTCTGGCTCAACTCTCCGGGGCAGGACAACACGGATGGCGAAAGCATCGTGGTCGCTCTGGATGAACCGGTGGTCTTCATCCCGGATATCGTGGCGACTCTCTTTGCCTCCGAGGGCTCCGGAAGCCTGCATTACATCGCCGACGGCCCGGTTACCGTCACCAGCCGAACCTGGACCTCCGGCGCAGAGGGCGGAAGCTACGGCCTCAGCCTGCCCGGCGAGCCGGTAGGCTCCGCCTCATTTGCCGGCAGCGGCCAGGCGGGAACCGTGCGGGTGGTTGTGAATCAACGCTCAGCATTTCGCGCGAACTTCGGCATCGTCAACGTGTCGCCGGTCGCAGCCACCGTGCTGGTGGAGATCTTCACCGCCGACGGCGAGCCGGCGCCAGGCGACAGCTCGTTCACAGTCGATCTCGAGCCCTTCGGCACGACCCAGGTAAATGACATCCTCAAGCGGCTCACGGCCGGCGAGCGTGACGGGCTGATCATCAGGGCCGGTGTGACCTCGAGTGAGGGTGCGATCCTTACCTATCTCACCGATGTCGACAACACCACCAACGACTCGTCGTTCCAAGCGGGTTTTCGGTTCGCCTTCTGACAGACAACATGGGCCGCAAGGTGTGTAATGGGTTGGTTCGAGATGGTTTCTGATCGGTCTCGGGGAATCCGATACACCGGTGCAGGTGTTGAGTCAGTTGAGGGTATGAATCCCTTCTGGAGTCTGAGGTGAAGAGAAAACGCACATCCACCGTTACGGCCTGGTTGCTCGCGGTCGTGGTGGTGTTCGGCGGGGCTGCCGAGATCCGGGCGGCCGTGCTGTGTGTTGGCGACGATGGTCACACCGATATCGAGATGCTCGCCTCCTTTTCCTGTGCGGAGGCGGCCGGACCCACATCCGACGGCCGCGTGCCGGGGCTTGCGGCTGCGGACTCGCACTGTGGGGACTGTGTCGATCTGAGGTTGGAGGCGCGGTATCTGAAGGCCTCCAAAACGAGTCCTGAGTTCAAGGGAACATGGTTCCTCCGCAGCCTCGACGCCGATCTCGGGCGCGACCATCCGAACCTGTTTGTGCGGACCGACCTTGGGGTCCGCGAGAGCTTCCCCGCGACCCAATCCTCAGTGGTCCTCCTGATCTAGGAACCTCCTCGAGCCCGACACGCACACACCGGTACTCCTGTACCGGTGTGAACGCCGTTTTCGATCTTTTGGAGAAGAAATGAAACGCCCCATACGCACAGTGTTATTTGTCATGGTTGTCGCCGGCGTGGCGTCTGGTCTGTTTGCCCAGTCGGAGCCGGACGGAGCGATGACCCTCGATCGCGCCGTCGCCCGTGCGCTCGAATCCAATCCCGCCCTCGAGGCCGCAGCCTCCGGCGTGTCGGCGGCCGAAAGCCGCATCGGGCAGGCAGGTCTCTGGCCCAACCCCGACCTCGAGCTCGAGGTCGAGAACTTCGGAGGCGGCAATGATCTCCGGGGGTTTGAGTCCGCCGAGACGACGATTCTCATCAGTCAGACCCTGCCCCTGGGCGGCGCGCCCGGGCGCCGCCGCGCGGTTGCGGAGTCGGACCACGCGCTGGCGGGCCGTGACCTCGAGGCCCTGCGGCTCGACGTCATCGCCGGCACGACATCCGCCTTCTACGCCGTCACCGCGGCGCAGCAGCGGCTGGAGCTCGCGGGAGAGCTGTTGCGGCTGACCGAGCGGTTCGCCGAGGTGGTGGCGATCCGCGTCGAAGCAGGCAAGATTTCGCCGGTGGAAAAGACCCGCGCGGAGATCGAGGTGGCCACGGCGCGGATCCGCGAACTCCGGGCGGGTCGTGAACTTGGTGCGGCGCGGGTTCTGCTGGCGGCCAATTGGGCCTCGATCACCCCCTCGTTCGATCGCGCACTCGGCGAACTGCCGCGACCGGGGCCGGCGCCCGGCATCGAGGACCTGCGATCGATGATGTCGCAATCTCCTGAGATACGGCGGATCAGCGACCAGGTCGAGCGCCAACAGCGGGTGGTTGCCTTCGAAAATTCCCTGCGCATCCCCGATCTGGCCGTCGGGGCCGGGCCGCGGCGTTTCGAGGAAACGGGGCAATCGGCCTGGGTGGCCCTGGTGGGTCTCTCGCTGCCGATTTTTGATCGCAACCAGGGCGAACGCCGCGCCGCCGAGTTTGACCTCGAACGGATCGAGCGTGATGGCGAAAGCCTTCAGGTGGCTCTCGAGGCCGAGCTCGCGGTGGTCGTTGAACGTATGGCGGCCGCCTCTGGGGCCGCGGTCGCGGCCGAAACCGAGGTCCTTCCTGCCGCTCGAATGGCGATGGCCGCGGTCGAGACCGGGTACCGGGAGGGCAAGTTCGCATTTGTCGACGTGATCGCCGCGCAGCGGACATTGCTCGAGGCGAGCAGCCTGCTGGTCGACAGCCTCGAAGAGTACGCACTGACACGAACTGAGATGGAGCGGCTGGTCGGCGTATCGGCCGGCACCGCGACCGGAGCCAGGACCGATGGAGAGCAACAATGAGATATTTCCGACAGACGTGCATCATCGAGGTTGGATTCCTGGTAACTCTGCTGCTGGCTGTGTCGGGCTGCGGCGGGCCCGCGGAGCCTGGCCGATCTGACCATGGAGAGACGGAGGGGCATCAGGATGGGTTTGTGCAAATGGCCGCGTCCGACGTCGCCGAAAACGGGATCCGACTCGAGGAGGCGCAGTCGGGCGTCGTCGAACTGACGACCGAACTACCAGGCGAGGTGCTTGTCAACGGCGACCGGATGGCGCACGTGGCGCCGCGGGTCAGCGGCGTGGTCAAAGAGGTGTTTGCGAGTCTCGGCGACCCGGTGCGCGAGGGACAGCTGCTCGCCGTGCTCGAGAGCCGTGAATTGGCGGACACAAAGGCCGACTTTCTGGCTTCGGGAGAGCGCCTCAAACTGGCCGATGCGACATTCCGCCGCGAGGAACGGCTGTGGAACGAAAAGATCTCGTCGGAACAGGACTATCTCGACGCGCGGCGGGGTCTGGCCGAGGCGCGTATCGCTCGCCGGGCGGCCGAACAAAAGCTCCACGCCCTCGGTTTTTCGGGGAATGATCTCGACGGCCTCTCCGAACAACACGACGCCACCTTCACCTCCTATCGGTTGACGGCCCCCTTTGACGGTACGGTCATCGACCGCCACATCACCATCGGTGAATCGTTGGAGGCCGGGTCGCCAGTTCTCACCGTGGCAGACCTGGGGACGGTGTGGATCGACCTTTCGGTCTACCAGCGCGACATCGGTTCGGTCAGAAAGGGGCAGACGGTGCGAGTCGCCACGGAACATGGCGAGGAAGAGGAGCTTCGAATCGACTTTGTCCAGCCAATCGTCGGCGAGGACACCCGCACCGCCACCGCGAGAATCGTGGCCTCGAACCCCAAAGGTATCTGGCACCCCGGTTGTTTTGTGGCCGCCGAGGTGACGACTTCGTCGGTCGAAGCAGAGGTGGTTGTGCCGACATCGGCTGTCATCCGCATGGAAGACGGTGCCGAGGTGGTGTTCGTACAGGTTGCCGAAGGCTTCGAGGCGCGGCAGGTTGAGACGGGACGCCGTTCGAGGCTTGGCATCGAGATCGTGAACGGTCTCGAGCCGGGCACGACTTTCGCGGCGGAGGGTGGGTTCAGCCTCAAGGCCGAGCTCGGCAAAGACGCTTTCGGCGACGGCCACGGGCACTGACATGTTCGAATATTTGATCCGACGCGTTCTGTCGAGCCGGCTCCTGGTGATGCTGCTGGCGTCTTTGCTGATGGCGGCGGGGTGGGCGAGTTACCAGGGTCTGCCGGTCGACGCCTTCCCCGATGCGTCGCCGAATCTGGTGCAGATCTTCACCCTCACCGAAGGGCTCGCCCCGGAGGAGATCGAAACCTACGTGACCTTCCCGGTCGAGGTGGCGATGAACGGTCTGCCCGGGGTCGAGGAGATCCGCTCGATCTCCAACTTTGGCCTGTCGGTGGTCAACGTCTACTTCGCCGACGAGGTGGACATCTACTTCGCTCGCCAGGTGGTGGGCGAACGACTGCAGGAAGCGAGGGAACAGATTCCTGAGGGCTTCGGAGATCCGCGGCTGGGGCCGATCTCGACCGGGATGGGTCAGATTCTCTTTTATTACCTCGAGGACACGACCGGACGTTACTCGCTGGAAGAACTGCGGACCATCCAGGATTGGCTCATCAAATACCAACTGCAGACGGTCCCCGGCGTTACCGAGGTGCTCGGAATCGGAGGCTGGGAGAAGCAGTTCCAGGTCGAGGTCCTGCCCAATGCCCTGCTCAGGTACGACGTGTCGCTCGCCGACGTGATCACATCCATCCGCGCCAACAACCTCAATGTGGGCGCACAGTTCCTCGAACGAAACGATGAGGAACTGGTCGTGCGATCGGTGGGTCTCGCCACTGGGATCGGTGATCTCGAACGGGTGGTGATCAAGACCGTCGACGGAACCCCAATCTTTCTGCGCGATCTCGCCGAGATCAGAATTGGAGGGGCCGTGCGCCGCGGGGTGCAGACCCGCGACGGTCTCGGCGAGGTGGTGGCCGGCCAGGTCATCAAGCTTTTCGGCGCGAACTCCTCGACCGTCATCGAAGGCGTCGAAAAGAAACTCGAAGAGATCAATTCCACCCTCCCCGAGGGCGTGAAGATCGTGCCCTACTACCAGCAGAAGAGCCTGGTCGAAGCGGCCGTGCGAACCGTCACGACGGCGCTGTTGGTCGGGATCGGGCTGGTCGTGCTGGTGCTCCCGATCTTCATGGGCGGAGCCCGGGCGAGCGTGGTGGTGGCGCTGGCGATTCCGTTCTCGGTCCTGAGCGCGTTCGTCGGCATGAGGCTGTTCGGATTGTCGGCAAATCTGATGTCGTTCGGGGGGCTCGCCATAGCCATCGGCATGATGGTGGACGGCACCATCGTCATGGTCGAGAACATCGAGCGGATGCTGCGTGAATCTGAGGCCGGCGACGACCGATTCGAGATCGTGGCCAGGGCCGGCGCCGAGGTGGCACGTCCGATCTTTTTCGCCATCCTCATCATCGTCGTCGTTTTTCTGCCGCTCTTCACACTCCAGGGGGTCGAGGGCAAGACCTTTCGTCCGCTCGCGGCGACCGTTGCCATGGCCATGCTGGGCTCGCTGATATATGCGCTGTTGGTTTCTCCGGTGCTGGCATGGCTGCTGATGCGGCGTCCCAAAGGCAAAGGCTTGAACGTTGGCGAACGCGCCATGTCGGCCCTGCGGGCAGGCTACGAGCCCGTTCTCCGTTACGTCATCGCGAGGCGTCTGTTCGCTGTTGTGGGAACGGTGGCGCTGGTGTTTGCCGGGGCGATCCTGTTGCCCCGGCTCGGTTCTGAGTTCACCCCGAAGCTCGAGGAGGGGACCCTGGTCCTCCGCCTGACCATGGCCCCGTCGATAGCGCTCACCGAAAGCACCCGGGTGGCGCTGCGGGTCGAGCGGCGCCTGATGGAAATGCCCGAGGTGACGTCGGTGGTCACGCGGATCGGCCGCGGTGAGGTGGGTGCTCACACCGATCCGGTGAACAGCGCCGAGATGTTTTTGTTGTTGCAGCCGCGGAACAAGTGGCGGGTGGGGTCTCAGGAAGAACTAGAGGTTCTGATCCGGGAGCATCTGGGTAGCATCCCCGGGGTGCTCACCAGCTTTACCCAGCCGATCCAGATGTCGATCGAAGAGTTGCTCGAGGGGGTCCGCGCCGAATTGGCGATCAAGCTCTTCGGCGACGATCTCGAGGTCCTGAAACGACAAGCGGATGATATCGCCGCAGTGGTGGCGGGCGTTCGCGGCGCCGCCGATGTTCAAGCAGACCAGATCACAGGCACACCCCAGCTTCTGATCCGGGTCGACCGCGGGGCGGTCGCACGGTGGGGGCTCAACGTGGAGGAGGTCCAGCAGGTCGTTCGGGCCGCGGTGGGCGGCGAGAGTGCGGGCCAGGTCTTCGAAGGCGTTCGTCGCTTCGAAATCGTCGTCCGCTACCCGAAGGCGGCCCGCGACACGATGGAGGCGATTGCGTCCATTCTCGTGCCGACGCCCGACGGAGCCACCGTGCCTCTCAAACAACTGTCAGAGATCACGGAGGTTGTGGGCCCGCGCCAGATCACCCGCGAAGATGGCCGCCGTTTCATCACCGTTCAGTGCAACGTGGTCGATCGCGACATCGGTTCCTTCGTGGCGGAGGCTCAACGCGCGATCGATTCCGAAATCGATCTTCCGCCGGGATACCTGGTGACCTGGGGCGGACAGTTCGAGCTGCAACGCAAGGCCAACCGGCGTTTCGCTCTGGTGATCCCTGTGACCCTGCTGTTGATCTTTGTGCTCCTCTATTTGAACTTCAACTCGCTCAGCAGTTCGGTGCTGATCCTGCTCAATATCCCCCTCGCCCTGGTGGGCGGCGTGGCGGCGCTGTGGATGTCGGGTTTGAACCTGTCGGTGCCGGCGTCGGTCGGATTCATCGCCCTTTTTGGTATTGCCCTCGAAAATGGCATGGTGCTGGTGAACTCCCTCAACCAGTTGGTTCAGGAGGGGGTCGCCCCGGATGATGCCGCGGTGCGGGGCGCGCTCCTGCGTTTGCGCCCAGTGCTCATGACGGCTGTCACCACCGCCTTCGGTTTGCTCCCATTGTTACTCGCGACCGGCACCGGGTCGGAGGTGCAGCGGCCGCTCGCCACGGTCGTCATCGGTGGGCTGGTGACATCGACGGCCCTGACCCTGCTCGTCCTGCCGTCCGTCTACCGGTGGTTCGCGCCAGTGAATCCCGGCTGCGGGGAGAGACCCGATGGTATATTATCGGAACATGAATCTCGTTGAATTGGCGAAAGTTGAGCGATCAGTGGTTGTGATTGCAGGACTCCACGACCAGACGGATGAACGCGCGTATTGGCTTTCCCGAACACCCACCGAACGGCTCGCCGCTCTCGAGCTGATGAGGCAGGTTATCTATGGATACGATCCATCTACCACCCGACTTCAGAGAGTTCTTTCAGTCGTTTCTTCGCCACGAGGTTGAATACCTCCTGGTCGGAGGGTATGCGGTTGGTTATTACGGCTACCCAAGAGCGACGATGGACATCGACGTGTGGATCGCCTCCACACCGGAGAATGCCCGGCGGGTGGTTTCGGCCCTCGAGGATTTCGGTTTTGGCGGGCAGAAACTGAACGAATCGTTGTTCCTCGTTTCAGATCAGATTATTCGTATGGGGTTGCCACCGATGCGAATCGAGATCATGACCTCGATCGACGGCGTCGTGTTCGACGAGGCATATCCGCAGCGGGTCGAAGACGAACTCGATGGAATCATGGTAAAGCTCATCAGTCTTCAAGATCTCAAACGCAACAAGAAAGCTGCGGCTCGCGCCAAGGACCTCGCCGATCTGGAAGAGCTGCCGTAGTCTACCGGTTGGTCACCCCGGGAGATTCGGAGTTCGAAGACTGAAAACGGGGGTGGTCCGGGCGGTACCAGCAGGCGTCGCAGCAGCCGCCGAGTTCGCAGAGACCGAGTGGTCGTAAACAGGTGCCGTCGTAGCCATCGGGGCGGACATCAGCGACCTTGACATAAACCGGCTCCGTCGAGCGGGTCATGGGGCCGTCGGCAGGGTCGGAATGAGCCGTGAGCGACTCGTCAGCCTTCATCACAGAACATCGTACCATCCGCGTTCCATCACGCCGTAAAGTCAATGAGCCGTTGCAGGGGTGGGCGAACCCGGACGAGATCGACGTGTCCGCCGCAATCCTTGAGCTCTTCGAGTGCCGCCAGCAACTGGCGCACGCCGGCGCAGTTGAAGAGCACGACCTCCTCGAGGTCGATGTGGAGGCGCGTGTGGCCGGCTTCGAGTGCCGCATCCGCCTCGCGGCTCAATTCGATCCCGCCCGCCTCATCGAGATAACCGCCGGCGGTGAGGACGAGCGCGCCGGTGGCGTCGACGTCCGTCATGAGGTGGAACGCATCCGATTCCATGTCAGTACTCCTCGGCAAAGCGGTTGACGATGTTGCGACCGGGCAACTCGATCCGGGAGAAGACCTTTCCTTGAACTAGATAGGAACCGAGCCAAAAAGTTACACATACTCCATATAAGTCCTGTGGACACCGGAAGCCACTCGGCCAGGCGTCGGCACTGACCCTGCTGATGATCGTGACCTCAGGTTTCGTGTCTGGATGGGCAGGCGCTCATTCTTCCGCCTTCGTCTCTGCCTTCACCCGCTGTTTGATCTCGTCCTGACCCGTCAGCAGGCTGTACGCCGTGTAGTACTTGAAGATGTTCCTCACGTACTGGACCGGCTCGCGACCTACCTCGTTGGCCACCACTACTTCGACGTTACGGAACCACACGTTAGGGTCATAACCCCGTTCCGCCGCTGTGGCGCGGAGACGCCTGATCCGGTTGGGGCCCGCGTTGTAGGAGGCGAAGGCGAAGAGGGTGCGGTTGACCTCGTCGATCTCCGGGTCGTCGAAGTAATTGTCCACGATCCACCGGAGGTACTTGGCGCCGGCGTGGATGTTGCTTTCGGCATTCGAAATGTCGGGGATCCCAACCGACTTGTCGGCGGCGGTGGTCGGCAAGAGTTGCATGACGCCGATCGCTCCGGCTCTGCTGACAACGCCCTGATCCAGACCCGACTCCTGATAACCCTGCGCGGCCACCATCAAGTAGTCGAAATCGTACTGGCCGGCGTACTTGCGGAAGAACCCGATCAACGTCTCGAGCCGCTCGCGGTCTTTTTGGGCGAGGGCGTTTTTGACGTGCCTGGTGTCCTGTAGATACCGTTTGAAGAGCATGTTGACGAGCAACTTGCCGTCCCGGTTCGCTCTGAGGAAGGTGTCCACCTTCTCCCCGAGACCGGCGGCGTCCGGTCGGATCGCCCAGCCAATGTTTCGTCCGGTGGCGACCGCGAGGTCTTCGCGGACCACGATCTTCGGCAGCACCTGGGCCCAGAACCTCGCGAGGTAGTCGTCGACGATGGTGATCTTGATGAGACCGGCGTTGACCATCTCGAGGAGGTCTTCGGTCTCGAGGTACTCGCTGGCCGCGGCGATTTAGATCTCTTCCATCCCGCGTTGACGGAACGATTGGTTGAGCGCGTTCAGGCTTTCCAGATAGCTGCTCGACGGCCGGACAAAAACGCGTTTGCCCGCGAGATCATCCAACGTCGCGAGTTCCGGTGATTTCGGCCCCGTCACCACCAACTCGCTGACATCCCGCCAACTGGGAGTGGAGAAGTCGACCCGCTGCGCCCGTTCCGGGGTGATCGTGAGCGCGGCAATCGCGATATCGCCGCGGCCTTCCTCGAGGAACGGGATGAGCTGGTCCCGCAGCACCGGGATCGCCGCCACGTGGAGCGAACGCGTCCCGAGCTTGAGCTCCTTGTTGAGAGTCTTTTCGAACTCCCGCAGCATATCGACCGTGATCCCGCGCTGGGTGCCGCCGTCGAGAAAGAAGCTGGTCTTGTTGTAGGTCACCAGCACCCGAATCTCCCGCTCCTCGACCATGGCCTCGAAGTCGCCGTGAAACGGCTTTAACATTTCCGCAACCAACGCCGGCGGTTCGACCGTGATCGGTGTTGGCTGTGAGGCCGCTTCAGGCTGTGAGGCCGCTTCAGAAGGAATATTCACCTGAGCCGTTTCTGCCGGAGATTTATCACTACCGGAACACGCCAGCAGGCTGAAGCAGAGTGATAACAGGATAGGAAGCCTTGGGGTCGTCATACGTCACCTCCTGGGGTTCATTCTGCAAGATACACCCACTCAGTGAAGCCCGTGGATCCTGCATCTCGCATTTCGTATCTCGCAGCTGGTTCGCCACCGCTGGTCCTTCAGCCCATTTGATCTTCGAACTTGACTCCGACCGGTAGGAATGAGGAGAATGCGCGATCATGAAATGCATAATTAATAGGCGTGTTCGTGGGTACGGCTGGCTTTTTGCGGCCGCCGCTGTCGTGGTTGGACCAACGTTCGGATGCGGGGGACCGCCTGAGACGGTTGCGCCGCCACCGCCGGAGGTCACTGTTGCGACACCGACGCAACGGGATGTGACCATCGTGCACGAGTTTGTCGGCACCACCCAGGCACGGGAATCGGTGGAAATCCGTGCCCGTGTGCAGGGCTACCTCGACAAAATGTCCTACGAACCAAGCTCCTTCGTGCGCAAGGGCTCGCTGCTCTTCGTCATCGAGCCCGAGCCTTACGAGGCGCAACGCGACCGCGCCGCGGCCGGGCTCAAGGCGGCCGAGGCCGGTCTTCGCCGCGCCGAGTCCGATCTCGACCGTCTCGAGCAGGCGGTGCGGACCAACGCGGTCAGCCAGCAGGAGGTCACCCGTGCCCGCGCCGAACGTGACCAGGCGTCGGCGGCCATGCTCGAGGCCCAGGCGGCCTTGACCACCGCCGAAATTCAGCTCGCCTACACAACCATCGAGTCGCCAATCGATGGCCTTGTGAGCCGCAACCTCGTTGACCTCGGCAATCTCGTCGGCGCCGGCGAGGCGACCCTGCTGACCACGGTCCGGCGGATCGATCCGCTCTTTGCCTACTTCGAGGTCTCGGAACGATTTATGGCTCAGATCCTCGAACAACGCGGAGGTCACGAGGATCCGGGCACCGGTGCCGAAATTCCGGCGTTGTTGGTTCTCAAGGAAACCGGACTCACGATCGAGGGCAAGGTTGACGCGGTGGACAACACCGTCGATCCGGCCACCGGTACGATCCAAATCCGCGCAATATTCCCCAACTCCGATGCCAAAGTATTCCCCGGTTTCTTCGTCCACGTTCAGCTCCCCGGTGAGCTCCTCGAGAACGCTGTGCTGGTCGAGGAGACCGCCCTCGGAACTGATCTCGGCGGCCGCTTTGTGATGGTGGTTGGCGACGACAACCTTGTTGAGCGTCGCTACATCCAACCCGGCCCTCTGCAGGAGGACACGACCCGGGTCATTCTCGAGGGCCTCGAACCCGGGGAGCGCTACATCACCGTTGGCCTGCAGCGGGCGCGGCCGGGTATGCCGGTGACCCCGAAGGAAGCCGCGGGGCGGTAGCCCATGTTCAGTCGATTCTTCATTTATCGTCCGATCTTCGCGTCGGTGATCGCGATCGTCATCGTGCTGGTGGGGGTCCTCGCGATCCCGCTCCTGCCTATTGAGAGCATGCCCGTCATCACGCCGCCGTCGGTGCAGGTCAGCACCGCATACCCGGGCGCCGGCGCCGGCGTTGTCGCGGAAAGCGTGACCGCGCCAATGGAGGAAAAGATCAACGGTGTCGAGAACATGCTCTACATGTCCTCGAAATCGGCCTCCGACGGCAGCTGCAACATCACCGTGACATTCGAGATCGGCACGGATATCGATATGGCCACGGTGCTGGTGCAGAACCGGGTCAACGAGGCCCTGCCGGTACTGCCGGAAGAGGTCAAACGCCAGGGCGTCAAGGTGGAGAAACAGTCCACCAGTATCACCCTGATGATCAACATGGTTTCGCCCGACGGCACCTTCGACGAACTCTATATCTCGAACTACACCACCACCCGTATCAAGGACGTGCTCGCCCGGATCAACGGCGTCTCCAAGGTCGAGATCATGGGGGCCAAGGACTTCGGGATGCGGCTGTGGATCAACCCCGATCGTTTGCGCGCCCGTGATCTCACCACGGTCGATCTCACCAACGCGCTGCGCGAACAGAACGTTCAGGTCGCCGCGGGTCAGATCGGCGGGCAGCCTGC
>JASJGQ010000228.1:0-21929 GCA_033791425.1 Acidobacteriota bacterium | reverse complement strand
CGCGGCACCGGCACGGTGACGGTCAAGGATAAGCCCGAGAACCAGATCAAGCAGGTGGACAAGATCCTCAAGAAGCTCGGCAAGAAGTGGGACAAGATCCTCGCCGGCAAGGGCAAGTAAAAGCGCTCACGCCTTTCGAATCTAAAGATTCAACGCCCGGTCGCCTTTCGGCGGCCGGGTGTTTTTTGTGGTGTCACGACCCGAAGCGGATCCTCACATAGAAGCTGACGTCGTTGATGTCCATGTCGATCCTGGCCCTGAGCTCGTTCTCGCCATCGGGGTTCTCGATGCCCGTCCAGTCGACGTTGATGGCGGAAGCGTTGAGAGCGACGCCGAAACCCCACCGCCGGCCGGTGACGTACTCGGCAGCCATTCGGGCGATCCACTGCCCGCCCGCGACATCACCCAGGCTGAGATAGAACCAGCCGACTCCGGCCTTGAATCGCCAGTGCTCGCTCAGCATCCGACGGTATTCGAAGTTGATGTACGGCAGCGGGGCCGCGACGTCCACCTGGTCCTCGAGCTCGATCTCCTCCACCTTGAGAGCGGTCAGAAGATTCATCCAGCGGAAGCCGAGGCCAAAGCCGGCCGCCCACTTTTCCTTGACCCAGGGGTAGTAGGTGTAATCGAAGAAGATTTGTTCGACCTGAAAGTCGAGGCTCACATCTGATTCAATTGGGATGACCTCGTCCCCCCACTCGATCTCCTCCAGAATCTGGGTATTCGAGCCGCGCGGAATGTCCTGCCAGCGCGCGGCCAGCCGGTGTTTCCTGGAGATCTGCCACTCGAAGGAAAGGGTCGGAATCAACTTGCGGTCGTCGAGACCGAGGTCATCCTCGAAGTTGAGGGTGGTGCCCTTGCCGAGGCTTGCCGAGTCGAGACGGATTTTGGTCTTCATGCCGACCGCGCTACCTTCGAGCTTGAAGTTGAACCTGTCAAAGAGCGGATGTTCAATTTCCTGGGCCGCGGCGGGCAACGCAGATATCAGCAGTACAAAGATGACCGCCGTTGCTTTGATACGGACCATGAAACTCCCCTTCGTGGCTCGCTCCCACCCCCGTGAAATCTACCATGGAGGCCTGTCGACCATTCATCGAGCCGTGTCATAGTGTTGCGAAATCGACGGGGGTGTCCCATGCGGTCTCGGTTCATGGCTACGACAATCGTGTTTGGGTTTTTGAGCCTCCTGGCGCCTGCCGAGGCGCAATTGGGGGCGACTTCGGGAGTTCCGGAGCTCGCGAGAACCCAGGACTTCACTGCCCACAGGGTCTCGAGCACCAATGCCGACCCCCTATCCAACGACGATAGCCTGCGTCCGATCCCGGGTGAGACGGTGGTGCTTGCGGACCTCGAGGGCCCGGGGGTGGTGAATCACATCTGGCTGACGGTGGCCGCCGCGGACTACGGCTGGCCCCGGCTCTTGCGTCTGCGCATCTACTACGATGGTTCGCCGGTGCCCAGCGTCGATGCCCCGGTGGGGGATTTCTTCGGGGTCGGTCTCGGACTCGAGAGCCCGCTCGAATCGTTGGCGATCCGAGACAGCTCCTCGGGCCGCTCGCGCAACTCTTACTGGCCGATGCCCTTTGCTCGTTCCTGTCGCATCACCGTCACCAATGAAGGCTCGCGACGGGTCTCCAACCTCTATTACCACGTCGACTATCGCAAGGTTCCCGAGCTTCCCGCAGAGACCCGGTATTTTCACGCCCGCTACCACCAGGAACTTCCAGTGGTCGCGGGCCGGTTCTACCCGGTGCTGGAGATAGCCGGCGAGGGCCACTACGTGGGGACCGTCTTTTCGGTGGTGCAGGCCGAACCGGGGTGGTTCGGCGAGGGCGATGAGTGGATCTTCGTCGACGGCGCCGCCGAGCCCTCGATCATCGGCACCGGCACCGAGGACTACTTCAACGACGCCTGGAGCCTGCGCGTCGACACAGGTCCCTACGCCGGGGTGACCGTGGCCGAGGGCACCGGCCTCGGCGCGCGCATGTCGGCCTACCGCTGGCACCTCCTCGACCCGATTCCCTTCCGCTCACAGCTGCGATTCGTCTTCGAGCACAACGGGTGGACCTTCACCCCCGACGGATCGGTGCGATCGGCCTCCGGCGAACGCGCCGACCTTTTTTCGTCGGTGGCCTTCTGGTATCAGAAGGGGGTGGCCCTCAACCGTCCACCGGTTCCGTATGGGCCGGCCCGACTGCCGCACGGTAACGCCACCCAGTTCGAGACTGAAGACGTCCTGGCCGCGATCACGGCCAAGGGTGGCACCGTGACGGTTCTCCCCGAACTCTTCTGGGGCAAGGATGTGGTGCTCTTCAAAGCCGAAGGACCGGGGGCGCGGATGGACGTTCCCTTCAATGTTGAGACCGTAGGCCGTTACGAGCTCTCCGTACAGACCGCCCACAGCTTCGACTACGGCGACTACCGGACCCTGCTCGACGGCAAACCGACGGTGGCGGCGGAGATCGAGCACGAACCGGGCGCAACTGTGCTCGGCAACGAGATCCACGCCTACCACCACGAGACCTACGTCGGCGCGGACCACTTCATCGGGTGGTTCGATCTCGCAGCAGGCGACCATGTGCTCTCCTTTGTCTGCACCGGCCGCGATTCGAGATCGTCAGGCTACGGTCTCGGGATCGACAACGTGGTGCTGGCGCGGACAGGGCGGGAGGTCTGGCCAGGGGAGGGCGGCCTCGACGAGGCCGCTGAGACCATTCTGGCGATGGCCGAATATCCCGAGCCGATACTCACCGAACAGCTTCCGGCCCTCGCCGCGGCCCTGGGGGCCGGCGACGCCCAGGTGCGCCGGGCGGCCCTGCAGGTCCTGATCGAGCGCGGGCAACTTCAGGCCGTGCCGGTTCTCCTTTTCGGCGACCTGCTTTCGGATCCGGACCCCGAGGTTCGTGGTCTGGCGGCGGTGGCCCTGCGCGATCTTGGTCCGTCAGGTGAGGCGGTGATGCAGGACCTCATCGCAGCCCTCTCGGATCCGGATGAGAATGTCCGGATAGCGGCCGCCGATGCCATCGCCACCAAGGGCCCGACGGCGATCGTCGCCATCCCCGCCCTGGTGCGCGCTTGTCAGGTGAAGGGCGAAGAGGTGCACGTTCAACGCAGCCTGGTTTCGGCGCTGGGCGCCATCGGACCGCCTGCGCGCGAGGCCCTGCCGGTGTTGCGCGAGTTGGCACAGATCCCGCGGGTCAGCTGGCCCGCCGAAGCCGCCATCCTCGAGATCGAAGGGCCGCTAAAGTACTGAGAGTTGATCGACGACCAACTCGTCGATGATGCCGACGATCACCGCGCGAATGGGAGCCTGCGGCGCCTTCAGGACCTGGCGAGCGCCATTGCCCTCGTCGAGCACCAGCACCGTCTCGCCGGCCCCTGCGCCGACGGCGTCGACCGCGATCAGGTCCTTGCCGGTGGCTTTGCCCTCGAGGTCGATCAGATCCACCACCAGCAACCGGCGGCCGTCGAGGGCTGGGTGCTTGATGGTGGCGACAACCGTCGAGGCGACTCTCCCGATCTTCACGGCGTGCCTCCCGCAACATCGTCGACGGCATCGACGATGGCGACGATCGCATGGTCGACTGGCCCGGGCGCTCCTGCGAGGGCCAGCGACGCCTCGCGGCTGGCCACAATCGACACGACGTCGCCCGGGGCCGCCATGGCGACACCGTCGGCCGCAACCACCGAGCGGCCGCGCGGTTCGAGGTGGCGGTCAAGGGGTTGAACGATGAGGAGGCGGGTCCCCTCCAACCCTTCGTAGATGGTGGTCGCAACAACGGTACCCATCACCCTGCCGAGTTCCATGTCAGGCCCCTCCACCGTGGATCCGGGTCGCGAACTCGGACGCGGCTTCGAAGTTCTCCAGCATCTCGTCGTGAAATTCCGGGATCACCACTCGGGCCACCAAAGCCTCAGGATCGGTCAGGTGATCCACGGCGAGATCGACGGCCGCCTCGACGTCCGCGACCCGGCCGGAAAAAATACAGTAGGCCTTCCCGCCGAGACGGTCGGCGAGCTTGATCTCGACCAACTGGACCTCGGCCCCTTTGACGCCGCGGTCGGCGGCGCCGATTGTCGAGGCGACGGTCAGGGTCTCGACGACTCCGATCGCATCGCCGGTGACCCGGTCTCTGGCCCCACGGAGCATGCGCACGACATCGGGGTGGACCGCGGGAAGGAAGAGCCGGTCGATGAGAGCCTCGCGTCCGGCCTCGAGCCCTGCGGCGTAGGACTCCTCGACACAGGCGACATCGCCGCCGACCAGGACCAGATACTTTCCGGGGTGGACGGTGCCGGCATAGGTGATCTCGACCGGGGCCCGTTTGACCATGGCGTCGCCTGCGCGTACGCCGATGGCGATGGAGTCGAACTCGAGCAGGGCGATGGCGGGTTGCATGCCTTCGATAAGACTCATACGATCCGCAGGCCGCCGGCGACGGTCATCCGCCGTTCGCGTGAAAAGGAACGCGGTCGGGTCAGGCCCTCACCGGTGGGGCTGGCGATCGAAAAAGAGGTGTAACCCTCGCCGCCGTCGCCGAGACCGGCGAGGTTGGCGGCGTTGGCGACAAAGATCGAGACGTCGATCTCGCGCGCCATACGGGTGATGGCGTCGACATTGCGGGAGTAGATGGACGCCGTATGGCCGCAACCATGTTCGGCACGGATGGCGAGGTCGATGGCCTGGTCGACGTCGCGCACCCGCACCACCGGCATCACCGGCATCATCTGTTCGGTCCACACCAGAGAATGCTCGGCAGGGACGTCGGCCACTACCAGCCGCAGTTTGGGATCATTCGTGAGCCCGATCTCGGCGAGGATGGCGCCGGCGTTCTGACCGATCCACCTCGGGTTGATGCGGCCGCGCTGCCCGGGCTCGCCCATCTCTTTGAAGATCACACGTTCGATCTTTTTGAGCTCGTGACCGAGGAGGACGTGCGAGGCGTTGGCTCGCATCGCATCGAGCAGACGGTCCGCCACAGCCTCAACGACAAAGACCACCTTCTCGTCGGTGCAGATGAGGTTGTTGTCGAACGATCCGCCGCGCACGATCTCTCGACCGGCGAGATCAATGTCGGCGTTGGCATCGACGACCACCGGCGGGTTGCCGGGACCGGCGAGGATGGCCCGTTTGCGGGTCTTGCGCGCCTCCTCGACCACGCCGGGGCCGCCGGTGATCATGAGGATCCGCACCATCGGGTGGTTCATCAACTGCTGGGCGCTTTCGATGGTGGGCTGCGGTGTCGCAGTCACGAGGTTTGGAGGCCCTCCGGCTGAGACCATCGCCTGGTTGAGCCAGCGGATGGTCTGGACCGAGACCCGTTTCGCGTTGGGGTGCGCGTTGAACACCACCGCATTGCCGGCCGACACCGCGGCGATGGTGTTGTTGATGATGGTGGCGGTGGGGTTGGTGGTCGGGGTGATGGCCCCGATCACCCCAAACGGGGCGAACTCGGTGATGGTCAAACCCTGATCCCCGGTCCAGGTGGTCGGTTCCAGGTCCTCCGGCCCGGGCGTCTTTTCGGTGACCAGGGCGTTTTTGAGCACCTTGTCCTCGGCGCGTCCGAGACCGGTCTCCATGTGCGCCATCTCCGCCAGCTCGCGGCCCTTGTCACGCATGGCCTCGCGGACCGCATCGATAATGTCGTGCCGTTTGCCGAGGCCCATCGAACGATAGGCCTCGAAGGCGCTGCGGGCAGCGGCGACCGCGGCATCCACCGTCTGGTGGATGCCCTCTCCCGTCGACGCCGTCGAAGTCTTCGGGTCCAAGATTGCCGACGCGGGTGGCTGCGGAACGCCGCGCATCCGCGACCGCACCCTTTCGATGACGTCCTGGATCTCCTGTTGGTCAATGGCGGTGTGCTGCACTCACTCCTCCGTCATGTCTGCGGCGCCAGTCCTCAGCTCGCCCACTCGCTGCCGGCCGGGGTCTTGCGGTAGACTTCGCGGCCGCCGACCTCCCAGCTGTCGACGATGGCCATGATGACGGCGTCGCACGGTCGGTCGCGGGTGTACTCCGTCTGCCGCGCCGACGAGCCCGAAGCCCACAAGACGACGTCGCCGACCCCCGCACCGACACTGTCCGCCGCGACTACATGGCCGCCCGATTCCTTGCCGTCAACGCCGAGCTCACGCACCACCAGGAACTTCTGTCCGGTCAGCGCCTCGTCCTTGCGGCTGGCGACCAGGGTTCCGGCTACGATTCCGAGAAGCATCAGCGCTTGCCCTTGCCCCCGACCTCACCGGCAGCTTCGTCGGCGCGTCCGAGGGGCAGGACGAGGTCGATGTTGGTGTGGGGCCGGGCAATGACGTGGGTCGATACCACCTCGCCGACGGTCTGCGCACCGCGGACTCCGGCTTCGACCGCTGCTTTGACCGCGGCCACGTCGCCGCGGACGATGACGGTGACATAGCCGCCCCCGGTTTTTTCATAGGTCACCAGATCCACCTTGGCGGCCATGACCATGGCGTCGGCCGCCTCCACAACCGCCGTAAAACCACGGCACTCGATCATTCCCAACGCTTCAGCCATTTCTGACTCCTTTCTCGCGTATGCAAACCAAATCCAAAATCCAAAATCCGAAATCCGAAATCGTGATCATATTTCTTCCCGTCAGTCGACGGCCTCGATTGCTGCGACAGCCGCTCTCCAGCCGACGTCGATGTCCTTTTCTTCGCCACCGAGATAGACCCGACCCATGGAGCCGAATGCCCGCACCTCGAGGATGTTGATGTCGGCAGCCTTTTCCGCTTCGTTGGCGGCGAGCGCCGCATAGGCCGCGGGCTCGACCTCGAGCACGTACATGGTCTGTCCGGGGATGATCATGTTGCCGTGGCGCATCCTATTGATGAGCTGCACCTGGTGGTCGTCGAGGTGGCGGATGACTTGGCTCGAGAGGATCTTGGGTTTGCGCCGGTCGGTCTCGGTGAGACCGATCTCTGAGAGGATGGCCTCGCCAGCCGCGCGGGTGTCCGCCTGCGCCTCGGAGTGCACCTCGAGCAAACCGTAATAGCGCTCGACGATCTGCATCCCCGGTCGCACGTGGGTGGCCTTGAGGGCGACATCGGTGAGGCGGTTGATCTCGATTCCTGGCGAGATCTCCACATAGAGCGACGCGTCGCCCGCCAGCGGCAGAAAGCCCTGGGCCGTGGTGCCGAGAAAGGCCGCGTACTGCGGCTGCAATGAATCGAGAAAGACGTACGAGCGAAGATCAATATGCTGCACCGGACTCTCCTTCCTCTCCTGAGACGATCTTCACGCCCGCCGACGCCCCGATTCGGGTTGCGCCGGCGGTGATCATCTCGCGAACCTCGTCAGCGGTGTGGATCCCGCCTGATGCCTTGACACCCATCTTGTCGCCCACCACTTCGCGCATCAGCGCCACATCGAAGACCGTCGCACCGCCCGGCCCGAAGCCGGTCGAAGTCTTGACGAAGTGGGCTCGCCCGGTCTGAGCCAGACGACAGGCGATGACCTTTTCCTCATCTGAGAGATAGGCGGTCTCGATGATGACCTTGTTGAGGGCGCCGACCTCCCGGCAGGCGTCCGACACCCCGGCGATGTCCCGCCTTACGAGGTCGTGGTCGCCGCCCTTGAGGGCGCCGATGTTGATGACCATGTCGATCTCCCGGGCACCGTCGCGAAGCGCGCGCCGTGACTCCATGGCTTTGATCTCGGGTGTGTTGGCACCGAGGGGAAAGCCCACCACGGTGGCGACTGCCACCCCGGTTCCGCGTAGGCGGCGCGTTGCCCTTGCCGTCCAGCACGGATTGAGGCACACCGAATAGAAGCCAAATTCGGCCGCTTCGTCGCACAGTGTGTCGATGTCGGCCGGCGTAGTATCGGCCCGCAACATGGTGTGGTCGATGTAGCGGGCGAGGTTCTGCGGCACTGCCGAGGCGGAGCCGCAGTAGCCGATGCGAGCGGCGCCGTTGGCCACCACCTGGTCGGCGTGCTCCAACCCCTGTTCCGTGTGTTGGCCAGCGAGGGTGGCCAGCACCTGACGCGTCACCACCTCGATGAGTTCGTTGCGATCGATCATGATCCGCCCTTCGCTGCGATCAGATATCGTTGCTCGACACCGGAGATCTTGGCCACTCGGCGCGCGTGACGGTCCCCGCCCCACGGTGTCGCCAGCCACTCGTCGACGATCTGCCGCGCCAGGGCCGGGCCGATGAGACCGGCGCCGAGGGTGACGACGTTGGCGTGGTTGTGTTCGCGGCTGTTGCGGGCCGAAGACAGGTCATAGCAGAGAGCCGCCCGGACCCCGGGGACCTTGTTGGCGACCATCGACGAACCGATGCCGGCGCCGTCGACGATGATCCCCCACCGGCAGGTCCCGGTCCCGACCAGATTGGCTACCGCATGGGCGAAATCGGGGTAGTCCACCGCGTCGGTCGAGGTGCAGCCGCAGTCGTGGATCTCGAGCCCGCGGTCGCGGAGGTGAGTGATGAGTTCCTGTTTGAGGTGAAAGCCGCCGTGGTCGGCGCCAACCGCGATGGTCTCGGGGCCGCCCTTTTCGGCAGATGGTGCCTTGGACATGACCTCATCCACCACACTCGCCACGAGGCTGCGGATTTCCGACTCGTTGGTCACCATGCCCGCCAGTCAACGTTCTGTGTTCGAGGCTGCGGCGTCGGCCGCGATTGTGATACTCGAGGGGCTGCGGATCTGCTGCCCACAGCGAGCAAGGCGAGGTGACTGCGGAGTGCTGCGATCGAAGCGTCGAAGGGCGCCGGGCTGCGGCGCACCCGGGCTTGCAGGACCGCGCCCTCGACGGTGCTGAGGATGAATTCGGCGAGCGCGCTACGATCGAGGTCGGCCGGCAGACGATCGCCTGCGTCCTCGAGCATGTCGTGCATGTGTTGGGCCCACCCAGCGAACAGAGTGGCCAGCCGCTCCCGTACCTGGGGATGACTCTGCGAGAGTTCGGCAGCGAGGGTCCCGAGTGGCGAACCGAGGGCGAAGTCGTTCTCGACGAGGTGCCGGCGATAGGACTCGAGCACGTTGAAGACCCGGTTGAGAGGATCTGTGGTCTCGGGATCGGTCGCAAAGACCTCGGTGTCGAGCGACTCGCCGATGTGGTCGACCACCGCCAACACGAGATCCTCCTTGGTTGGGAAGAAGTGGTAGAAGCTGCCGCTGGTGGTCTTTGCCTGCTGCATGATCTCGTTGACTCCGGTCTGGGCGTAGCCCTGCCGCCGGAAGAGCTCCGCTGCGGTGGTGAGAAGCCTTTCTCGAGTGTTCGTTCTACGAGCCAAAGAGATTCTCCACGGGTCTATCGAAAATTAACTAGAACGTTCTATCTAGTTCAAGATAATTCGTGTTGGGCTCCTTGTCAATAACCGCTCGGGAAGCGCCTTGGTTGTCAGATGATCCGGTCGATGAGATCGGCGACGTCGTGATCGAGCCGGAACTTCAAGTTGAAGGCGGGCGTGTCGCGGACCAGGCGGTCGAGGGTTTCAAGACAGCCGGTCATGGCCGATTCGTCGAACCATGGGATCGATGTGGTGGGGAGGAGCTGGGCTGCGGCTTCCTGTGGCGTGATCGCCAGGAGTTCGTGGGCCGGGCCCTGGTGGAGAAAAACGAGAGCGGCAAGTTCGGCAGTGTGATTGGCGGCGACCATGCCTTCGCCCGCCCAGGGCGTTCCGGAGATCAGGGGAGGATCACCAGCGCGAAGTATGACGCGGTCGTCGCTCAGCCGTCCGAGATCGCCATCTTCATCGAGCAACTGCATCAGAGTGGTCTTGCCGGCACCGGAGCGACCGACGCAGGCGACCCCCCTCCCGCCGCGGTGCACTCCCGCGGCGTGAACGATACAACCGCCGCGACCGCTGAGCAGCATCATGGTCAGAAGTTGGTCGAGAGGGTAGTGAATGGGGTTGGCGATCAGCAACCGATCCGGGGAGTTAAAGATGACCTCCGGATCGCAGACAACGGTTACGATCGCGGTCGTTGACGAAAGCCGCGCCATCCACCAAAAGGCGCCGGGCTCGAGCGGAGAACGGAAGGCGAAGACGAGATCGTGGCCATCGCGGTAGGCGAGCCAGCTGTCGCCGCTGTCGAAGACGACCGCCCACTCGGGGTCCGGCCGGGGCGTGTCGATCTCTACGACCACCCGTGCCTCGAGGGATTGACCCGGCGTTCGTGTGAGACCGACAAATTCCCGGTACAGCGGGTGTTCCTCGACGATCTCGACGTTGGGGCCGGATGCAACATCGAACACGACCCCTGGGATCTCGAGGCGAAATGTCTCAGTCATGTCCCGGGTGAAATGACGGTTGCCAGACCTGCGTCCTCGAGATCGGCGAGAAACTCTGCGACGTCCTCGAGCGCGGTGGCCGCATCAATGTCAAAGGTCTCGGTAACGTCGATGCTCAACCCAGCTACGGTGCGTCGGCCATCGAGTAGCCCCCAGATGTGTTCGCCAACGGTGTTGAGGACGTGAAGTCGTTCGAGGCGCGCCAACTCACCTCTGACGGCAACCAAAATGGTATCGCCGGCGATCTGTCGCGGCACGATGTCGGGAGCGCGGGCGTACACTGCCGCGGTCGGAATGGTGGTTTCAGAGGGCGACATCGGGCGAGCTACGAACCGGGCTTGGAACAGGGGATGCCTCGACAGTTGGCTCCTCTCGGCCCCGCCTGGTTACCGAGCTTGCAACCAGCCGCCAGGACCTCATCGGCCACCAGGCCGATGCGCCGCAGCTGCGGCTTCTCGTAGGGCCGTTTTTTTGGTTCCTTCGGCTTGTTCATAGCGTACCGTCCTCATAGGCCTGAGCTGCCGCTCGCAATTGCGGGTCTTGGAGCGCCCGCCATCTGGATTTTGCAGTATCGCACACGTAGTCGGATTTCACGTCTTCGGCGCCATGCTCCTGGTCGTGGAAGCCCGGACAACTCGCACAGGCCCGCTGCAGATCACACCCGGCGCACTCGTAATCCGCCCGTGGTTTTTTATCGTGCAACTCACCCATTCGCTCCGACCACAATGTTTTGAAGTCGGTCTCCAGGAGATTGTACTTGTACCGTGTCGTCATCATGCACGGGTAGGCATAGCCAAAGGGGTCGATATAGAAACCGGTGACTCCGGCGCCGCAGACATAGAGTTTGTCCTTGGGCGCCTCGGGCGCCGGTTTGTCGAGGTACTTGATCCACGACGCCGCCGATTTTGGATCAGATAGCTCGATTTGTACGACCTGCTGCGGCGGCACCCGGAGATCCAGGGGCCGCTTGTCGGAGGTGTGGAGGCAGGGGAAAATCGCCGCATCCATTCGCAGATCAAGCCCGAAGTCGGTCGCCAACTGGCGCATGCCGTCCGCCTCGTGGGCGTTCAAGCTCATCAGCACCGTCTTGATCCGAACCTTGATGCCCGCATCCACCAGCCGACCGATTCCGCGCACGCAGCGCGGGAATGACCCGGGGATCCTCGTGATCGTTTCGTAGGTCTCGGCAGTCGCACCGTACAGGGAGATTTCGACCGCGCTCGGTGGCAGCTCCTTGAAGAGTTCGACGATCTTCTTGGTGACCAGGAGGCCGTCGCACATCACGGTCACCAGGAGACCCTTCTCCTTGGCGTGGCGGTAGACCTCCGGAAAATCCTTGCGCATCATCGGGTCGCCGCCGGTAATGGCGAGATACAGACAACCGGCTTCGGTAATCTGATCGATCACGTCGAAGACCTGCTCAGTGGTCATTTCGCCGTGCCCGAAACGGTCATCACCCTCGCCCAGATAACAGTGCACACACTTCAGATTGCAGCGCCGCGTCAGTTCGATCATTCCGGACACCGGTACTCGGTCTGCAACCACAGCGTGGTTGAACTTATCGATCCATTCTGAATTGATCATATGTCTCATTTTAGCCTATGATCGCGGCTCACCTACCAATCCACGCGAATTGCAGGATCGCCGAGGAGAATCACCTTGCGCGGTAGGTCCTCGTCGTCATGGTCATTGAGTAAATAGGCCGCAAGCGCCGCGCGGACCGACTGGCCGATGGTCGGGTGCGCACCCCCGGCAATGGCGTTGATGTGGTGCGCGCCGAGCTTCTTGGCGTCCTTGTTCATCGAAAACGCCGCCGGCGACCACAGTGCGATCGCGCCACCGCCGCTCTTGAGGACGAGCGCCTCGGCCAGAGTGTCGTAGTCGGGGATGTCGAACCTCCCGACCACACAGGTGAGTGCGGAGATAAAGGGCGTCCTTTCGCCGTTGGTCATCTCAGCGACATCCTCGGTCACCAGGAGCCCCTCGTCGGCAAATCGGTCGAGACCGCCGTGGCCGAGAAAGGTGACAAGACCCGCTCCCTTGTCCATGGTCTCGAGCGTTTCATGCCAGGCGTCGTCGTATTCGAGATCACCGAGAAAGACCCGCTGCACCGTGGAGTCCTCGGGCAGGGCGTCAATGATCGCCTCGGTGTCGTCGCCGAACTCACCGCCGAGATCCGGGTCGTCGGCGAGCCACAACGTGTGGCGCTTCCACCCGCCTGCGGCCGCCTCGAAGGCTTCCACCTTGAGCCGATAGGCCGCAAGTTCCGTCGGGAGCTGGGCCGGAAGGCGTCCGATCGAGACCTCCGGAACGCCGTCTTCGCCGATCCAGTCGGCGAGCAGGTTGTCCGACGGTACGAGCCCGTCGACCGTGACCGCAAACGGCGCCGGCACCAGGTTCTCGGCGAGCCCGTCGTAATTCTTGAAATCGATCGTGCTGTCGCCCGCGAGGAAAACGTACTGTGGGGCCTCCTGCCACTCCTCCACGGCGTGGTGGAGGAAGTCGCGGATTGCCCACGGGCTGGCGACTCCGCCCGAGAACTCATCGTAGATGTCCTCGACTCGAGCGACCACCGAGCTCATTCCCTGTGCGCGGCGGTAGGCGGCAAACGCCTCCGCCTCATCCTCGAGCCCGGCGCCGGGGACGATGACCCAGAGCCCCGTGTTTTCCGGATTCGCGAGGTCGGAGGCCAGATCAGTGACCAACCCCGCAGCCGAATATGCCGCAGCCGCGGTCGTTGCCAGAAAACGTGTGCCGGTATCGACCGAGAAGCGAACGTCGAAGCCGTCTTCTCCAGCCTCCACCTCCGTACCCTCGAGCACCACAGGGGCGCTCGCGGTGTCGAGATCGAAGACCGTGATGTCATCCGAACTGAAGCCGGTAACCGTGATCGTACTCGTGGCTGTAGCCATCGCTTCAAGGCGATCGCCAAGGGCGCGGTAGAGCCGGTCATACCTGAGCTCGACCGCATCGAGGTAGAACACGTCATAGTCCAGACCCGGCGCTGCCAGAGCGGTGATCTCGAGGGTGTTGTCGCCACTGCTCAGCAACGCCTGCGAAAACTCGACCTGGAACACGCGCGGATCATCTCCGTTCCACGACCACGTCCCACCGACTTGCGTGCCGTTGAGGCGGATCTCGATGTTGTGGTTGGGCGCGATCTCGGCCACCGACGCTCCCTGGAGATACAACGTCAGTTGCGCGCCACCGCCGGTCTGCGCGACATCGGGAACCATCAGCGAGAAGGTCTTGACATCGTACCCGGGGGTGTTGGAGAAGAAGTAGTCCCACATCCAGAAATCACCCTCGGGATCGGTGATCACCGATGTCAGGGGCCAGAACTCCTCTTCGAAGTGGAGCTCTTCGGCAAACGTCGCCGCTGCCGGGAGTCCTACCGGCTCATTGTTTCGCCACTCCATTGTCGTACCGCTGCCGGCGCCGACCCAGTACACGTTGTCTCGAGTAAAGGGGCTGTCGATCGCTTCACCGTAGAAGTAGAGTGCACCGGCGTCCGATGCCGCGATCCAAGCGACGCCGGCCGCTTCGACGTCCGGCTGTTCGCACCCCGATTCCCAGCACGCGGAGTTGCCGGACTCGAAGCCGTCGCTGAAGATCCCGATGCCGATGACCGGAGCGATCCCTTTGTCGTTGATCCAGAGATTGCCGCTGCCAATTCGATCGATGACGGTCGCCACCGGAAGGTCAAGAGCCGAGGCCAGCTCGTCCGCGGGCACCCGGATCAAACCATCGTTGCGCACAAGGATCTTGACCAGACCCGAAGGCTGGCCGCCGCCCGCAGACTTACGGAGCGACTCAGGCAACACAACGGGGCGGACGCGGCTGGTGTTCACCACCCGCGACAATCCGTCGCTCGGTAGGGCCGCCGTCTTGGTGCCGTCCGCGTCGGACGAAAGCGTCATTTCGTACGGCCCGAAGGCGTGACTCGTACCACGCGCGTCATGTTCGACAAGCACGTAGCTGACGGTGTCGCCAGGCCGCGCGCTGGAATCGACAAATCGGTAGGTGCCCCCCTGGGGGGCCGTTAGAAGACCGGGAATGAAGTTGTCGTTGATCTTCCGGTACGCCTGATCGCTTTTGTCGCGGCGCCGGAGGTCGAACCCGAGCGTCCCCATCTCGAACGTGGTCCGCCACTCGACCACGACTCGCCCGTCGATGACGGTCGCGTCGAGGTAGGCGAGCATGGCGTCGGTCGCGGCGGCGAGCAGCAGGGTCGCAGTCACGCTGTCCTGCTCGGCGGTGTTGGCAGACGTCGCGGTGAGGGTGATCGGGTCTCGAGACGGACCCTGCGCCGGGTCGACCGGCCGCCGCAGCTCGTAAGCGAACTGGCCGTTGGCCGGCACTGCCGCGGTTGGTGTTGTCGTGAAGCCGTTGTCGCCGTCCCAGGTGCCGTCGCCGTCGAGGTCCTCCGCCAGCTGGGTGTAGGTGCCGTCGCCATCCGGATCGACCCATAGCTCGGTCGGGTGATCGAGACCGTCGAAGCCAAAGAACCAGGACGGGCTGATGGCGAGGCTCATGACATCGGGCATCCCGGTGAAGTTGCGCAGCACTCCAGGGAAGTACGCCGTGTCGCCGGCATCCACCGATCGTGTGCCTCCCCCCGAAAGATCCATGATCAGAGGCGGGCGGACGGTGGTGGTGTCCGTGGCGGTGCCGAAGACGTTGTCGGGGTCGCTTGGAAGCGCGGCCGTCAGGTGAATGACATCGGTCTCGAAGTCAACCACCCCGAGAGGCACGCCGACGACGACGAAGATCGTCTGAGACGCGCCGTCCGCAAGCTGCTGGGTGTTTGTTATTTCAATGTCGATACCTGGCGAGTAGACGCCGTCGCCGTTGGCGTCCCAGTAGAATGTGGTCGTCCACGTGCTCGGCTCGTTTTCCCGGGCGGCGCTCAGGTCGAGTGTCGCGGTAGCGCCGGTGTTGTTGATCACCCGATGGGTGTAGACCGCGGTGCCGCCGGCGGTGCCAACGCCCGAGTTGTCTGGCAGCACGATCACCGGCTCGAGAGCATCGACCGCCATGGTTTCATCGGTGGCAATGTCGAAGCGACCGGGGTTGCGGTCAGAGGTCGCTCTCAGAGCGGTGGATTCGGCGGTACCGGCCGACGTGCCGATCGGAATCGTAACCCGCAGCAGGTAGTCGATAGTCTCGTTCGGTGCCAGGGTGCCGGTGTTGACGGTGACGCCGCCGTCCCAGACGCCATCGCCGTCGGCGTCGGCGGCGATCACCGCACCGGTGCCGGGGTCGATGAGCTGGACCGGCCAGCCCTCGACACTCGTCAGTGAGATGTCATAAGAATCGTCGCCCTCACCAGTGTTCTCGACAACGTGCGCGTAGGTGACCGTTTGGCCGACCTCGTCGAACCCGGCGTTGTCATACTCGATCACCACACCCGCCCGCACCACGTCATCGGTGACCGAGGCCTGGTATGGGCCGAGCGTTGCCGTATTCAATGTGGCATCGTTCACGATTTCAGTGACGCCGACGCCCAGTGGATCGTCCGACACGACCTGGAAGGTAACTGTGAGAGTTTCACCGGTCGGAATCGAGTAGCCGTCGGCGGGAACGATGAGGTTGGGTGGGACCCCGCCGCTGGGCGGTGCTCCGGCGATAGCGCTGAAGTCGATGCCCTGCACCCAGGCGGGGAAATCCTGACCCGTCCGCCGGCGCTCGAGACGTACGGTGGTGTCGGCGGTAAAGCGCGCTGAAAACATTGGCCGCGGATAGGCTGTGCCATTGCCGTTCAGGCCGTTGAACGAAAGAGCCATCCGCTGGGTGCCGGCGCTGTCGACGGTCACATCGACGGTCAGTTGGGTGGTGTCTCCATCGGCCTTGAACCTCTGATCAACCGCCAAATCGGGGTGGGAGAGAGCGTAGACCTCGAAGTCATCGCCGAGAAGCGCATACTCGTTGCCGACCGCAACGAGGTTCTCGTTGGGGTTCTGGTTGACGCCGTCACCCAGCGTGATCAGCGCCCCCTCGGCTGCGTCGCCGATGCCCTCGACGGCGGTGTGTCCGGTGCCCCACACCCAGGTGTTGGCCCGCGCTACCGAGGAGATGGGGGCGGTGTTGTACTCGCCGACCGCATCGGCGCCATTCCCCCCGTTGTTGCCCTGTACCCGGACCCTTTGTACGTTCCACTCAGAGCCCCACTCGACCGCCATGACGGCGCTGGTTGCAGAGGTCAGTGTGACGTCGTTGGGGTCGCGGGTCCAGTTGATCTGGTCGCTGCCTGACGGGAAGATCCTCGCGTGGCACACCTTGGTGCTGTTCTGTGACGCCTCGGCGGTTGTGCATCCGGCGCCGTTGAAGCCTCCCATCAGGAGAACCTGGTTGATGTCGGCCCACGCGGTTGACGATGTGTCTGATCCGGTTGTGGCCGCACCGCTGTGGGCGACCCGCCGAACATCGAGCAGACTGAATCCTTTGCTGCCGCAATCCGCCAGACATTCGACCACCGTCACCACCCCCACCCACGAGTTGACGGCAGCGTTGCGTTCGACCCGAATGCGATCGGCCGCCCCCGAGGCTGTGAGCTGTCCGGTCGGGAACGGGTCGCGGGTCAGGGCCGCGTAGTTCTCGTCCGGTCCGCGATTGTTGTTGGCTGTTCCGTCGCCGTCGCTGCCCTGGACGATGACGAAATAGTTTGCCACCAGGTCCTGAGCGAGTGTGAGGTCGTAGGTGGTGCCGGTGAAGGTGCCGACGCCGAGGAAGTACTCGGTCACCCGCAGGGCGCTCGCACCGGCGCCGGTGACCTGTGTGCTTCCCGAAACATAGCTGGTGTCGGCGGGCAGCGGATCGACCAGGCTAATTCCGGTCTGGGTGGCGAGCGTGTTATTGGTGATCTCGAGGGTGTAGGTCACGGTCTGCCCCGGCGAGACCTCGTTGTTGACCGTGTCGGAGGTTTTGCTGAAGATGATCTCCGGCTGTTGGTAGCCGGTGTCGGGAGCGGTGACCGTTCCGCCGGGGATAGTCACAATGGTCTGCGGGTCGTTCGCGGTGGTGAGCACCGCGGCGGGCGGGAAGTCCGGGTCGGACTCGTCCACATTGATGGTCGCGGAGTCGCTGTTCACAACCGCGGTGTAGTCGCCGTTTGAGTCGGTGGTGACGATCTGCGAGGTTGTCACCCCGTCATCGGTGAGAATCGACAGCGTGCCCGCGGTAAAGGTGCCTGTGTCGCCGCCCGCGCTGTCACCCATGCACAGCGACCACGGGCCGCGCGGGTCGGTGCCGTTGAACCCGGCAAGATTGAGCAGACCGGGGGCGGTGTCAGGGGCCGGGACATGGCCGCAGATGCCATCAGCGATGCAGATCGACTGGGCGCCGGTGATCGTCGAGCCCATGATCTCGGCCGACGGGCCGCCACCCTGATCGTCAAAGGTGATGAGGGACCCTGACCAGTTCGAGGAGTCACCGTACGGGGTGTCGGTGCCGTCGTCGGGCGCCGTCGAACCCGGGCGGTTGAGCAGCGCCAGAAACTGTGCGCCGGGACCAAAGACCTTGATGGTCAGATCACCGACATAGGTGTGGGTTGCCGAAACATCGATGTTGAGGTCGGTGATCAACGGCGAGGCGCCGAAATCACCTGCCGGCACGGTGAGTGGGCAGCACGCCATCGAGGCCTGGCTGCCGTTATAGCCGTTGTCGGGGATGGCGAGGCCCGGGATGCACGTGTAGCTCGGCCGCACCTGCGAGGTGACGACGACGTCGACGTTGGGGATCGGTGGTTCGCCGGGGTCCTCGTTGCCGTCGCCGTTGAGATCGAGGAACACGTGGCCGTTGATCACCGCGGTGCCGACAATCGGAACCTGGACGGGGTTCGTGTCCGTCGACGGAGTTTCGTCCGAGGCGTAGACGCCCTGGTTGGTGAGGAACTGACCTGCGGTCCCGGGGTCGACGACGACCCGGAATCGGAGCGTGACGTCCTGAGAGGTCCCCAAGCTGGCGAGCCGGAACTCGACCCGGTCGGCAAAGGCACGACCGTCCGCGCCACCGCCCTCGTCACCGTCGTTGGTGTCGCTGAGCGCCGTGAACGGCCCCGAGTTGAGCGACCACATCATGGTCTCGGCGAGATATGCGGCGTTGGACGGAAACGGATCGCTGATAAAGAGGTTGCTGGCGGCTGCGGTGCCCGTGTTGTCGATGTGGATCTGGAAGGTCACTGATTCGGAGGGGTGGACGAATGCGGGGTCGCCGACGATGCTCTTGAGCGCCGTCAACTCCGGCCCCTGCACCACCGGTTCGACCTCGTTGGACAAGAAATACGGCGTCTCGATGCTCTCATAGCCAGCTCGGTTGGGGATCTCGGTGCCGGCCGGGACCGTCGGGTTGACCCGCACCTGGAAGCTCAGGGTCGCGGTCGAATTCGGGGCGGGACTGAACGGAAACAGTGCCGCGTTCCACACCACGGCGTTCTGGGCGACGTCGAACACGCCCGAGCCGGTAAAGGCGCCGTCGGCGGTGATACTGCCGGGCTCGAAGGTCGTGTCGGCGGGGATCGGATCGGAGATGTAGACATCGGTCTCGTCGATGCTCGTGCTGGTGTTCGCCACCTGGAGGGTGAACGTGATGAGGTCGCCGGCGGACGGTGTCGTCAGGTCGACGGCCTTGGTCAGTGTCACGTCGGTCTGTACGACCTTCGCTGTGTCGGACGGCGAAAAGACGCTGCCGCCGAGCACCGCCTGGGCGTGGGCTTCGTTGGTCAGCTGGCGGGGCCCGCTCGGCGCTACCGGGATCACGACCTGGTAGCGCACGGTCAGAGTGTTGTCGGTGCCGAGGGTGAAGCCGACGCCGCACGCGCCCTCGATGTCCCACGTCAGCTGACCGCAGTCGACGCCGGGCCCACCGGTGCAGTCGTCGAACGACGGGTCGCCCGTGCCCTGCACGAGGTTGGGACAGGTGATGAGGGTGCTGTTGAGGACGTAGTCCGTGTCGCCATAGACGTCTTGCGGTAACAGGTCCCACACCTCGACGTTCGAAAGCGGCCCGAAACCATAGGACTTCACCGTCAGGGTGTAGGTGACGGTCCGATCGGCATCGACGGAGCCTGTCGGCACCGCGGTTGTGTCGACTTCCTTGCTGATTGTCAGGGCGGGATCGAGGAAGAGCTGGTTGACGGGATAGACGGTAAAGCCGGTGTCGAGCGCCTGGTCGGAGTAGAAGCTGCGGTCGGTGTCTTGACCCCAGGAGACGCCGACCGGTTTATTGGCGATGATGCGCGCCCCGGTCATGTCGTTGTCGACTGGGTCGATCACCTTGAGTGCCGACAGCATATCGAATTCGTAGGTGTTGTCGGGGAATGGGGCGGCGTCAGCGGCGCCGTCGCCGTCGAGGTCGACCTGGTCGAATGTGCCGTCGTTGTCCAGGTCGAACTGAACCCGCGTGCGATCGGCGGTGGCGGCGACGAAGACCGGGTTGCCATACTGCGAGGCGTCGGGAGGCTGGTTCTGATTGCCGGGCCCGAAGGACACTGTATACGTGCCGGTGAGAAACTTCTTGGCGAGCCACGAGTGGCCCCAGTCGCTGATATTGGTGTCCCAATCATAGGCGGTGACGCCCCAGAAGTTGTGGTCCGAGGTCAAGCGAACGGTCGAGTTGGGGGCGATGTCGCGGCCTGGCACCAGATCGTCCATCGAGCGCATCGCATTGGGCGGGATGTTGACGGAGTAGGTGCCCGAACTGTCGGTGATCGTGACGTCGATGGCGGTCAGTACGTCCGGATTGAGAATGTAGATGTTGGCAGGCCGATCCTGCGGAGTACCGTTGGTGGTCGGCCCGGCTGTAGGGTCGTCGCCGGGAGCTGTGGTGACGTAGTCGGTGGAGTGCAGGATGTCGGGGAGCAGGGTGTAGAGACGGGTGGCCCAGTTGCCGTCGCCGCCCGTGAAGACCAGGCCCGAAATCGGTGCGGTGGTCGAAACCTTGGTACCGGCGTTAATGGTCAGACCGAGGGCCGGAAACGGAGATTCATCGACGAATCCCATCGAGCTCCAGTGCTCGCCGCGGGCGAGGGTGAACGACACCGAACCCGCCCCCGGGCTTTCGACGGTGATCGAGGTGTCTTCGAAGGCCACCAACTCGAGCTCGACATAGTGGAAGGGCTCGGTGGGGGTGTTGGCGATATAGAGGTCCTCGCCGATCGGCACGGAGTATGAGCCCGCAGCTTCGACCGCTTGCCGCGAGAGGATCTCGATCGAGCCACCGATGAAGTTGGTCAGTGGGTACTGGCTGTGAATCAGGGTCAGCGGACCGCCGGTGGTCTCGATGAGGTCACCGCCGTCGAAGCGGATGTCGGCCGAGGAGCGCGGGTTCAGGGGCACCGAACATCGTTCTGGCGTGCCCGGCGTCGTACAGCCGGCGCCGAGACCGCGGTCGGAGTTGAAATTGACGTAGTCACCGGCCGTCAGGATGTCCGTGCCGCAGGCGATGTTGGCGTTGAAGTTGCAGATATCGCCGTTGGTGATATCACCGTCGCCGATTACCAGCGTCGATGCCTGCAGCATGATCGGGTCGACGTTGGGGAAATTGTCGAGCTCACTGTCCGGGAGGTCTTCCCAGTGATCGTAATAGACCACCTGGTTGTCGGCCGATGCGGTGGCCGTGACCACCGAGTTCATGCCGTCGGCGAAGGTGCCTGGGAAGGGCTGTCCGAGGTTCACCCGTTGCATCATGTCCCAGATGTGCTGCTCCCAGCCGAGGACGTAGTACTCCTGGACCCCGGTCGGCACGCTCTGCGCGCCAAGCGTGGCGGCGGTCATGATCGCGAGCGCGATCAAACCGGCGCAACGCCGCCTTGATCGAGCCGCCGGTGCGGTTCTGATCTCCGAATATGATGGCCTGTATGCCATGGGCTGCCCCCTATTTTGTCCGATCCTGCAAGGCGCTGACGGTGCTGTCGTCCGTTGCCGCCAGATATTCATTCAGTCAATAGTCCGCAAAAACGATGCCTGATCCTGCGCAGAGTACCGAAACTCTGCACGTCGATAACGCCCGATTCCGGGACAATATCGATACAACTATCCTACCCCCTGTTCCATCCTAATCCGGTAGGTGTGAGTGGTTTACGATGTGAAAATCGCTACGTTTGACGGTTCTTTGACCTTCGCGCCTTGACGGGAGGGGGCGTGGAATCGGGTGTCACCGGTTTCAGGCTCGCGCGATGTCAACCAATGGAGGACAACTGCGTCTGAACGGCGAGAGATTGAAAGCGCTTTCGCTCATTCCAACCAAGATGTCCCGAAAGGAGATGAACGAGATGAAGAAGTTTCTGATCGCTGTGATTGCCCTGTGTCTGGTGGCGCCCCTTGGAGCGCAGGAGATGGAGCCGCCGCCGATCGTCGAGGCTGCCCACAACCGGGTTGCCGCATTCCTGCAACTGAGCGAACAGCAGATCGCGGACTGGGATGTGATCTATCAGATTCACCGCGATGCCGAGCAGCCGCTCAAAGATGAGATCGCTGCGGTGCAGGATGCGATCGACGCCCTCTTTGAGGCGGGAGATCCCGACCCGGCCGAGGTCGGTGCACTGACAATCGAACGACGTGGTCTCGCCGAGGCCCTTTTTGCGGTCCACCTCGTCTATCACGATGACTTTATGGCGTTGCTTGACGAGAATCAGGCCCGGCGGCTGAGATTTATTGCCCGAGCCGACGA
>JASJGQ010000227.1:0-5149 GCA_033791425.1 Acidobacteriota bacterium | reverse complement strand
TACCAGCGGTCACTCAAGGTGGTGCAGCCCTTTACCCAGGATTCGCGCGCCGTCAACGAAGCGCTGCGCGGTATGAGCAGGATGACCGGTGGGCGCGTTGAATTCGACAACACCCGACGGGCGCTGATCGACGATCTTCAGGAGGTCAAGGAGGGCACCGGTGGCCAGGAGGGACGGGATGGCCCCGCCAGTCTCCGTCAGCAGATCTACCAGTACGCCCAGGAAGAGGCGAACAACCTGGGCTTCACCCTGGCCGCTCTTCGCCAGATGATCGCCATGTTGTCCGGAGTCGAAGGCCGAAAGTCCATAATCTATATCTCGAGCGGTCTGCCCATGACTCCAGGTTACGGCCTGATGCAGGAGTACGCCTCCGTCTTCAAGGACAACTCGATCATGGCCAATCGCAGCGTTCTCGACCGGACGCGCTCGTTCCACGATCTTGCAGCGGCGGCCAACGCCCAGGAAGTCAGCATGTACACGATCGACGCCGAGGGTCTCGACACGCTCGATGGTGGTGGCGCCGAGTCGGCCTATGGTCGTGACCCGGGGTCGTCCTCGGTGGCCTCCAAGAATTTCAAGGACTCTCTGAGCTATATGGCCGATGCCACCGGCGGCATCGCCATCATCAACACCAACGACCCGACGGCCGGTCTGGCGCTGATTTCAGAGGATCTCTTCAACTATTACTCCCTCGGCTATACGTTGGGCGCGGTCGATGTCGATCGGGTGCACCGTCTCGAGGTGGAGATCCCAGGCCACCCGGGCTACGACCTCCGATACCGCCGCCGCTTTGTCGAGAAATCGTTGGAGACGCAGGTCCAGGATCGGGTCTTCACGTCTTTGATGGTCGAAGTCGACGACAATCCCATGGACCTCAAACTCACCGACGCGGACCCGACTCCCGTATCGAACAATCGGTGGACGGTGCCGCTGCACCTCTCCTTTCCGCTCGACAAGGTGGCCCTGCTGCCGGTGGGGGAGGACTACGTCGGGCACGTGGTGTTGTTCATTGGCGCCCAGGATCTCAAGGGGCGGTCAGCTGAGATGCAGCGCCAGGAGCACGAGATTCGTGTGCCGGCGGTCGACTACGAAACCGCTGTTCGGCAGCGTTTCGGGATCGACGTCACGCTCCTGCTCGATGAGGGCCAGCAGAGGATCGCCATCGGCCTGATGGATCAGCTCACCCGCCGGGCGTCCTACGAGCGGATGGTGGTGACGGTGCCGTAGAAGAGTTTTGAATGTTGAGTTTTGAGTTGTCCGCCTCAACCCAATTGGTGTTAAAAGCTGCGCAGCGTTTCAGATGATACGCAAGTGGCCGGGATGGAACTCAAAACTAAGAACTCAAAACTGAAAACTCAAAAACCTACATGTGGCTGCCCATCACCCTCCAGGCGACGAGGCGCTCGTTCATGGCGCGCAGGCGCCGGCAGAGGAGGCGGCACAGGAGGTTGAGAAACTGGACCGCGGCATCGGGATCCATCGACAGCACTTCCTCGAGCAGCGACTTGCTCACCGCGAACACCGTGCACGGGCCGCCGTGGGCGCGGGCGTCAGCCGAACGCGGCCGGTCGTCGATCAGGGCCAACTCTCCGAAGACCTCCCCCCGCGACAGGATGAGGAGACATTCTTCGCCCATCCCAGGCACCATCCGCGAGATGCGGACCGCACCGTCAACCACGATGTAGAGGGAGTCCCCCGGATCGCCTTCGGCGAAGATCATGGCATCTGTCTGAAAGCTCTGCTCGCGTGAGTACTTGGCCAGCAACCGCAGTTCCTGCGCGGAGAGACCCTGCTCCCGCAGGATGTCCACTTTGGATTCCTCGGTGAGGTGGACCCTCTGGCCGACGTTTGTCGGTACGCGTTGGGCCGGCGCAGGGGTGGCGGGCGCTCCAAAGAGCTCGTTCATCTGCAGATTGGCGGACCGCACCTTGTCGGCCAGCGTCTGCCAGAACCCCCACAAAAGGCTCACCGCCAGCTCGCGGTCTTCAGAGACCGCCTGATCGAGGGCCTCCGCAGGGATCGTGAACACGCTGGTCGGACCGACCGCGAGAGCGGTCGCCGAGCGCGGCAAGCTGTCGAGATAGGACACCTCTCCGAACAGCGCGCCGGTTGAGAGGCTCGTCAACACCTGCGTGCCGACCGGAGTCGACCGGGTGATGTGAACGGATCCCTGCCGGATGATCTTGAGGTCCCGGCTCGCATCCCGCTCGGTGAATACGGCCTCGCCGGCAGCCACCGATTCCGGCACCACGATCCTCGCGAGGGGGATCAGGAGCTCGTCGCTGAAGTGACGGAACAGACCCATTGTGCGGAGCTCGTTGGCGCGCAGCAGCAGGTCATCGCTGATCGGTTCGTTCCGCGACGAGACATCCCTTCCGCTGGGTAGATCGGCGTGCGAGAAGATCTTGGCGTGACTGAGCGCAACGTGATCGCAGGCCTTTTGCAGGGTCGAGATCCTCGCCGCCATCAACTTTTCGACCTGTTCGGGATCCTGCTTGCTGAGCCGGACCAGCGTCTCGACCCGGCGCCGCTCCTGGTGCTGTTCGCGCTCGGAGCGCCAGGTTGCAAGGAGCATGGCATCGATCGCGGCCTTGAGCGCGGCGTCGAAGTTCTCGTTTTCGAGAGCCGCACGTGAGGACTCGATGGCCAAACGGTAATCGAGGGGGTTGAGCCTACGGGCCTGGGTGAACTCCGATAGGGCGGTGGCGGCGTCGCCGTGCCGAATATGCAGGTAACCGGCCGCGGCATAGGCCAGGTAGTTGAAAGGGGTTCGGAGCTTGGCGAGATCGATCATGTCGATTGCGCGTTCGAACTCTCCCCGAGTCTCAAAGATGTGCGCCATGCCCAGGGCGTGTGAGGCCTCGAGATTGCGGCGTTTGAATTCGCGGTCGAAGTCGTCGATGCCCTCCTCGCCGTGCAGGCGAGCGGCCTCTTCCCTGAGATCCGCGCCGTGCGGCGTCAAAGCCGCCGCAATCTTGAGGAGCTCGGCGGCCTCGGACGGCCGGCGCAGGGTCCGCAGCCTGCGTGCAAGCTCAACGAGTCTTGCGACCATCGAGGGGTGCGGCACGGTTTCGTTCATTGGTGACTCCGAACCCTCATTGTAGTGAACACCGGCCTCGTGGGTCAAACGGGAACCCTTCAGTGTTGGAATACGTACCGGACTCGGACAGGTTCGCGGTAGGATGACCGTTCAATGAAGATCTTTCAGAACTTCGTACTGACGAGCGTGGTGACCGTTCTCGCGGTCGCGGCGCATGCCGTGGAGATGGTGCAGCTTGCCGACGCGACCCCCGGCAGGACGGGAGTTTGCGTCACCGAAATGGACGGGGGAGAGCGGGTCGAGATCCCCGTGACCGTCCTCGGAACCATCGGTTCCGGAGCTCCCAGGGGCGAGATCGTGCTGGTCCGGCTCGATGATCCCCGGTTCGAGAAGACCGGCATCATCGCCGGAATGAGCGGATCGCCGGTGTACCTCGATGGACAGCTGTTGGGCGCCCTGGCCTATGGGTGGCCGTTTTCCAAAGAGCCGATCGGCGGTGTGACGCCGTTCGAACGGATGGTGGAGATCGAGCCTTCCGGGAGTGGCCCAACAGGGGTCGGAGACCGGCCGGAAATGTCGAAGATGCTCGCTTCCGCCGCAGACGGCTCCCTTGGTTTGCTGCTTATCGACTGGTTGCTGCCGGCAGGCTCAAGCCGGCTGCAGCCTTTGCCGCTGGCGGTTTCCGCAGGTGGGCTCGCGCTGCCGGCGGACGGGAGTTGGTTGGCAGAGGGTTGGCGCCGGATGGGTTGGATGGCGACGCCGGGCGGCTCAACGACCAGGTCCATGCCCGAAAATGGTGCCGAGATCGCTCCGGGTGCGATGGTCGCGAGCATTCTGGTCGACGGTGATGCGACGCTTGCCGCCGGCGGCACGGTGACCGAGGTCCGCGGCGACCGCCTATGGGCGTTCGGCCACCCCTTTCTGGGAGCCGGTGCGACCCTCATGCCCCTGGCCCGGGCGCACGTGGTGGCGGTGCTGCCGAGCCTCATGTCGTCGTTCAAGTTCTTTACCGCCGGCCAACCGATCGGCGCGGTGGTCGCCGACCGCAAGGATGGCATCGTCGGCCGGCTCGGATACGAGGCACCGATGGTTCCCGTTAAGATGACGGTCGGCGACGAAAGGTACGCCTTTCGCGCCATCCGCCACCCCGTGCTCCTCCCGCTTCTGACGGCCTTTCTCTCTCAGGCGGGTCAGGGTGTGGACGGCAGGACATTCGGCGACCAGACGGTCGCAAGTCGGGTCGAGATCTCCTACCCGGACTACGACCCGGTGGTTGTGGTGTCGACTTTTTCGGGCGCCCAGGCCGCTGCCGAGGCGTCTGCTTTTGTGGCGGCGGTCGTTGCCTATCTCGAGAACACGCCCTTCGATCGGCCCGAAGTGGAGTCGATCGACATCCGAATCGAGCGTGTCGAGGAGATCGAGGCGGCCGTTATCCTCGAGGTCGTGCCCGACCGCTGGTTCGTCAGCCCCGGCGACGAGCTCGACGTGCGCTTTCGAATCCAGCCGTACCGCGGCCCCGAAGTGGTCTACACCCTGAAAGTGGTGATTCCCCGTGGGCTTTCCGAGGGCCGGATCGATCTGGTGGGCGCGGATGGCGCGGCGTGGACCGCCTACGACCTCCAGATGAGACCCCTGATGCCGGCGACCTTTGCCGACGAGGTGCGGCTGGTCAACAGTCTGCGGCCTTCGACGACGCTGGTGGCGGCCTTGGAGCGCAAGGATCTCGGTATTGCGGTGGCCGGTGGGAGCCTGTCGGCGCCGCCGGGCATCGTCCTCCAACTCCGCTCGGCCCTCGGACCGAATCTCGAGACCGTGTCCTATGCGGTCTTTGCAAAGAAAGAACTCGATGTACCGATGGCGGTGACGGGTGCACAGAGAATTCAGCTCACCGTCCGCAAGGGAACGCAATGATGAAAAAGACGATCGACCGACTCCCGACCCTGCTGCCGTGCGTTGCGCTGCTCCTGGTCGCACAGCTTGCCAGTGCCACCGAAACCCGACGCTGGATCGTCGACACGGCCGACGGGTTTCTCGCGGGGCGGGGCCAGGGCGTCGAGGTGACGCCTGACGGCACCCTGCGATGGGTCGAGGGTTGGAGCTCTGGCCCGA
>JASJGQ010000226.1:0-3959 GCA_033791425.1 Acidobacteriota bacterium | reverse complement strand
CGGCGATCTCCGAAGCGGTATGGCAGAGTTGGTTATGAGCCGCGGGGCTTTTTCCGTTTCGGATGCCGAGGGGAGGTGACCCGATGTTGGGCGAAAGCAGCATGAGCAGCGTCGAAACGATGCCGCCGGAGGTCCAGCGCTGGGTTGGCTGGCAGCTCTTCGAGCAGGTGCCCGCGAACATCATCGTCATCGACCGTGACTACGAGGTCATAGCCGCCAACAGCCGTTTTGTCGACACCTTCGGCGATGCGGTCGGCGAGCCCTGCTTCAAGGCATACAAGCGTCGCGACTCCGTGTGCGAAAACTGCATGGCCGCGGCCACCTTCCGCGACGGCAAGGCGCACATCACCGACGAGACCGGGATCGACAAGGACGGCCGACCGGCCCACTACGTGGTTCACCTGGCGCCGGTATTCAACGTCATCGGAGAGGTGGCCTACGTCATCGAGATGTCCTATGACATGACCGAGACCACCCACATGCGGAGACGCTTCGACCTGCTTTTCGAACGGGTGCCGTGTTATGTGGCGGTGTTCAATCGTGACCTCCAGATCGTGCGCTTCAACCGGCTCGCACGGCAGACCTTCGGCGATCCTAGCGGCCGGCCGTGCTACGAGGTCTTCAAGGGCCGTGACACGCGTTGTGAGGAGTGCCCCACCCAGATGACATTCGAGGACGGGCGCAGCCACTCGGCCAAACAGCGCGGTCTCGACAAGGACGGCAATCCGAGGTCGTACATGGTTTCCACGGCACCGCTGAGCGATGACGGTGGAGAAGTGGAGCACGTGATTGAAATATCCATGGACGTGACCGAAATCGAGGCCCTGTCGGAGGAGCTGGCGCGACAGGGACGCCTGTCCCACATCATCACCGACTCGGCGTTGGATGCCCTGGTCGCCTGCGACGCCTCCGGTCTGATCAACGTCTTCAACCCTGCTGCTGAACGTCTTTTCGGGATCGCCGCCGAGCAGGTGGTCGGGCGCCGGGAGATCAAGGAGGTCCTTCCGGCCGAGGTGGTGGACGCGATCACCGAGAACGAGGGGAACCTGCAGCTGCCGGAGACCACCATCGAAGGCGGCGATGGAGAGAAAATCCCGGTACGTATCTCGGCGACCTGCCTGCGCGACGACGACCACTTTATCGGCATCTCCGTTTTTCTCCACGACCGTACCGAGCACAAGCGCATCGAAAAGGAAAACCTCGACAATGCACGCTTCGCCGCGGTGGGGCAGACAGTGTCGCAGTTGGCCCACGGCATCAAGAACATCCTCACCGGTCTTCAGGGCGGCATGTACCGGGTGAAGACGGGCATGAAGCAGGGATCTACGGAAAGAGTCGAAAAGGGCTGGGCGGCCTTGGAGCGGAACGTGGACCGCATCACCGAACTGGTCAAGGGCTTCCTCAGCTTGAGCAAGGGGCACGTGCCCGACGTTCGGCCCACCGATCCCTGCACCATCGCCAGCGACGTCTTCGAACTCTACAAGGACGCCGCAGAAGAAAGCGGTGTGCATCTCGAGCTGCAGGCTCCGCCACAGCTTCCACCGGCCAATCTCGACGCCGAAGACATGCGAATCTGCATCGAAAATCTAGTTTCCAACGCCATGGATGCGTGCCAGGTGGCGGACAACGAGGAGCTCACGGTCACCATCCGGGTTCTCGAGCGAGATGGGGTGATCAGCTATGAGGTGGCCGACACCGGGTGCGGCATGGACTACGAGGTCAAGCGCAAGGTTTTCACAACCTTTTTTTCCACCAAGGGTCTTGGTGGTACTGGGCTCGGGCTACTGGTGACCCGCAAGATCGTGCTCGAGCACGGCGGAAGAATCGAGGTGGAGTCAACGCCCGGTCAGGGGTCGGTCTTTCGCATCGATCTTCCCCGCGAGCGGTTGCCGGCTATCGGCGTCGAGGGTACCGACTCCGAGAGCGCTTCTGGAGAGGAGGAGACACAATGACAGAGGGTGCCGAACACAAGACCGTTCTGGTGGTTGACGATGAAGAGGATGTGCGGGAGTACCTGGAGGCGATCCTCGAGGACGCCGGCTTCAAGGTCGAAACGGCCGTGGACGGGGAGGACGCGTTGGCCAAGGTGAAGGTAAATCCTCCCGACCTGGTGTCCCTGGATCTGGTGATGCCGAAGAAATCGGGCATCAGGTTTCTCTACGAGATGAAGCACCACAAGCAGTGGGCGAAGATTCCGGTGATCATCGTCACCGCACATGCGCACGACGACCTGGGCAGGGAGGACCTCAGGGACGCCCTCGATGGCAAGGGCCTGGTGGCGCCGGGAGGGTACCTCGAGAAACCGGTGCAACCGGAGGCCTACGTGCGCATGGTGTGCAGCTCCATGGGTGTCGATTTTACGTCGCTGGAGGGCGCTGAGATTCCGGTGGAGAAGCTGCGCGGTGAGGTGGATGGTCTGCTCGACGGTGCGGATGCCGAGCAACTGGCCGAGATGCTGCAGCTGCTCAAGAGCAAGGGCGCGGACTGAGGGTTGGTGCTAGCCGACCGGATCCCGAGAAAGGAAGGTACGAAGTCATGGCAGCACGCATTCTGGTAGTTGACGATGAGGAGGACGTGCGGGGTTTTCTCTGCTCGCTCCTTGAAGACAATGGATATGTGGTTGATGCAGCCGAGGACGGCAACCGGGCGTGGCGGGCGATCGAAGAGCAGCGGCCGGATTTGATCCTGCTCGACCTGATGATGCCCGAGCAGACCGGTACGGGCCTCTATCGCATGCTGCACGACCACAAAGACCTGCGGGAGATTCCGGTGATCGTGATCAGCGGATTGGCCGGCCGCAACGTGGCGGTGGGCAAAACGGTGCCGGTTTTCGACAAGCCCATCGACGAGGACGGCTTGCTGAAGAAGATCAGCGAGATGATTGCCTGATGGGCGTCACGCATCGCCGATCGAATCAACAATTGTGAACGTGGAACCTGGGAATGGGCGGCACCGATGCTGCGTCGGCACCCGGCGACGGCGGTTGCCCAAATGATGATGTTTTACAACTTGTGTCGGTGGTGGATGCGATCGGAGGAAGTTCCATGAACACCAGCAGCTCTCGAGGCTTGATCCAAGAACATATTCTCCGAACCGTGTCGCCTGCGGTCCTGCGCACCCTGGACACACCGCCGGTTATCCCGGTGATCGCGGCGCGAGCCAAAGCGGTGGCGGCATCCCATCCCGGGTTCATCCGCGGAGACCAGGGACAGGTAGTCGGTGTGCGGCCGGATCTCGAGATCTACTACGGTCCCTCGTCCGGTCTGCCCGAACTCCGCCACGCTGTGGCCAGGTTCTGGACGCTGGCGTACGGACTTGCCGGATGCCCCGGTATCCCGGATGGAGGTTTGACATCCGACAACGTCGCGGTGGTTTCCGGCGCGACCGAAGGCATCGCCATTCTCATGCGGCTGCTTGCTCCGGGTCACCGCGTGGCGGTGCAACGTTGGTTCTGGGGAAACTACCGCAACCTCATCGCCCACGCCGGCGGCGAACCGGTCGTCGTCGATCTGTTCACCGACAACGGGCGATTCGACGCCGACGGACTCGCGGCGGCGGTCCGTGACCACCAGATCCGGGTTTTGATCGTCAACGTGCCGGCCAACCCCACCGGCGATGTGCTTGACGACGGGGAGCTTGCCGAGCTCGCCGAACTGGCTCGCCGTCTCGATCTCGTGATCGTCGCCGATGAGGTGTACAACTGGATTCGATACGATGCCTCACCGCGCACCTTCCTGGCCTTTGCTCCTGAGCGTACGATCGTGGTCGGTGCGGCATCGAAGGAGTATTTGATCCCCGGGGCACGCACCGGCTACCTGATCGGTTGCGACTCGATGCTGACCAACGAGTGGCTGCCACGGATGATCCGCGCGACGTCGTCCTCACCGAACGTTCTCGGCCAGCGCGCCACGCTCGAGATGCTCGCAGACGACGTAGACGATCTCGAAAACGGGCGTCCC
>JASJGQ010000225.1:0-7854 GCA_033791425.1 Acidobacteriota bacterium | reverse complement strand
GCCAGCCCGAGCCCGAGTAGTCGTAGTCGTAGGACTGGAAGCCGAGCTTGGCGATGAAGCGCCGCGCGATGCGGTGCGTCACGTAGCCCTCCCAGACACTGCCGCGCGTGTTGGTCTTGGGCGCGATGATATCGTCCTGGGCCGGGGTGAAGTTGAACCAGTACTCGGAACCCTGGTTGTACTCGAGACCGATCTTGGTCTTGTTGTTGGCGAAGTTGTAGCGTGCGCCGAGATAGTACATGTAGCCGTCCTGCTTCTCTGGAGTCTGGAAGGGATCAGAGAAGAGACCGCCGAACGGGGTGGTGACGTCGGTGGGGTCGGATTCCATATAGCTGAGGCTGGCGAAGACGTCGAACGCGCCCGGATGAGCGACGGCGACCAGGGAGGCCCAGCTGATATCGCCCAAGGTGGCAGAGGGTGTGTACCGCAGCACGACCGGGGCCGGAACGTCCTGGCCGGTGACCGGGTCGACCGGGAGCACCACCAGCCCAGCGAATCCATCTGTCACGTCAAATGCCCGCATGATGGTGGTCTGAATGAAAAGATCCTCGGTGTTCACGATGTCCCAGTTGAGGCCCAGGAACGAGGCATCCTTGATCCGGTCGGCGGGCTGCTTGAGGTTTTCGGCGTTGCCCCAACCGGACTCGAAACCGACGCCGTAGCAGATGCGGAAGGTCGAGGTGTCGCTGATGTGCCATCCAAAGGTGGCACCATCGAACTGGAAATTCACCAACGTGCCGAGCGGTGAACCACCACGGGGCTCATCGTTGCGGAAGTTGAGGGGCACACCTCCGGTGGACGGCCGGCGGCCGATCGAGAGATAGAACTTGGGGCCGCGCCAGGTGAAGTAGGCGCGTTCGACGCGAAGGATGTCGGAGTTGGGGACCGAAGCGGTGGTTCCGTCGATGTTGATCGAGGTCGGTGAACCGTTGAAAATCTGCACGCCGGTGGAGTCACCCCATACCTTGTACATCGAGAGGCGGCCCGAGAAGTCGACGCTATCCGACACCTTTGCATCCATCTGCAGGCGCAGGCGGTTGGTGTAGAGAATGTCGTTGTCGTAGTCGTAGCCCTCGGTGAGGGTGTAGGGGAGGAGCTGGCCCAACAGGGCCTGCTGCATCTCGGGTGGGAACGAGCCCATCACGTCCTTCAGCCAGTCGAAGGTGACCACGTTGTCGAGGTAGTAGAGGTAGTTGGCGTAGTTCTCGGCGATGAACCCCTGAACCGCGTCGGGCGATTGCGGGGGCATCCCGGTGGCGCCGAGGTAGAACAGGGTGTCGACCAGCATCCGCTGCAACTGCATGCCGTCGAAGTAGTCGTCGTAGGTCGAGTTGATGGAGTTCAGCTCGAAGCGGAAGTCGCCTGAAAAGTTGATCTTGTCGAGCGCGGTCTTGCGTTCGTTCTTCATGACCCGCTTTTCGAGGTCGTTGATCTCTTCCTTGAGCTTGTCGATCTCTTCCTGGGTCGCCGCGTCCTGTGTGAACGCAACGCTTGTAAGGCACAGCATGGTGATGCCGAGCACCGCGAGAGTTTTGCGGAACATCGTCTTCCTCCTTGATTTCGGCGGATCAACCGCAGGTCATGGGCTGTTCGGAATCAGCCGCATGGTCGATCGCGAACTTCTTGATCAGCTCGAGGTCGTCTTCGGTGATGACCTCGGTGACCGGCTTGTTGTCGTGGTTGGGATCCAACACTTCCGAGTGCGATTTCTCGTACTTTTCGTCGAAGAAACGCTCCCACTGATCCTGGATTAGGGTCATCGGGGTGTACTCTTCGTTGGGCGAGCCGGCCTCGTGGCACGGCTTGCAGTACTCCTTGTAGAGATCGCTTCCCTTTGGTTTTTTCGCCGCGGTCGCCACGTTGGCGAGACCGATGACGAGGACTCCGAGCAGAACGGTCGCAACAAACAAACGGGATCGAGACATCGTTACCTCCTTGTACCTTGTTTCACAAACTATTGGATCTATTTATCGACTCCAATACAGCCGTATAACTCCTGGAGGATATGCTCCAGGTTCGATATTGTCAAGATCTCTCAAATGAAAGAATGTTGTATTTAGAGAGTGTTTCTCAACAAATGGATGACTTTTGGATGGCCTGAGGTCGTTTTGGATGACTCGAGTTCAGAGGGTGGCTATCAGATAGCCCCAATTTACGCCGATGACGGAAAGAGCAGCCACTCGGAGCCAGAGCGGCAGTGGTCCTGAGACCCGCGGCACCGGAAGCCTCGAAAAAGTCCACAGAAACACAAGGGGCGCTCCGACAAAAAACGCGAGACCGAACGCCGTTGCCAGTGGGTTGGTGGCAAACGCCTCACCAAGATTGCCGCTGAGAAATGACATGGCTGCGCGGGTCGTTCCGCAGGTTGGGCAGGGCACGCCGGTCCACGCCTTGAAGGTGCAGGGTCGCAGGTGGGGCGCCATCGCGATCCAGAGTGGGCGCAGGGCAAAGGAGGACGCTGCTGCAACCAACCACAGGGTGGCCAACTGACGCTCCTCCGAAGACGCGGGACCGGTCGTCAGCGTGACGAAGCGATCCCTGCCAGTACGCCCATCATCGTGAGAGCGGCAAAGAACGAACAGCAGAGAACGACGGGTAGGATCACCGCGGTCGCCGCCTTGCCTCGAGTTGTCTCATGGGCCGTTGCAAGACCGACGATGAGCAGCACAAGTGACCACACCATCGACAAGAGTCCGCCGCAAAATGGGATCGCCTGGGCCAGCTGTGCCGCCTGAGAGTAGCTGCACACCCTCGCGGTGGCCTCGAATCCCTTGTTGGCGCCGCCGACCAGCATCAGCATGAGGTGGAGAATCCCCGCCTGAACAAAGACCACGATCGCGGTGATGATCGGCGCAAGAATGACGATGCCGAGGGTCATCGCGGTCGACATCCCCATCATGGCGCCAAACATGCCGAGTTCATCTCTGTCGAGAAATGGCAACGACATACCGCCGAACAAAAGACCCCAGGCTGCAGAGATGGCGATACCGATCCAGGCGACGATGATGGCAAACAGCAAAGGCTGTCCGATGCCGCCGACTGTCGGCATTCGCGCAAAGGCCTCACCGGGCGCGGTCGCCAGCAGCTTGACGGTCTCGATGAGCCGAGCGACAGCTCCGGCGGTGCGGGTGTCTTCCCAGGGGATCGGCTGCGGGGCCAACGCCGGTGGCGGGGGTGGGGGTGATGAGGTCCCTTCCAAAATGTCCTCCCAAATGTCCTGACGCGAGGTTAGCCTGTCGGCGCGGCGATGTCGAGAGTTCTCGAAGACGCCGGTGAAAGCTTGTGAATTTGGTAACATGGACGATCCCGGCTCGGCGGCTGCGCCGTGGGTCGGGTCGTTATTGGAGGCAAGGATGTTCGACTGTCTGGAAGACGCCGAGCGCTACATTGTGGATGAGGGCATTGAGCAGATCGACCTCAAGTTCTGTGATCTGTGGGGACGCTGGCATCACGTGACGATCTCCGCGTCTCGTTTCGGCGACGAGCTCATGGCCAACGGTATCGGCTTTGATGGATCCTCAGTCGGGTTCAAGGGGATCAGCTCTGGTGACATGGTGATGGTTCCGGATCTTCAGACCGCGTTTCCGGACCCCTTTTGGGAGATGCCGACCCTGAGCTTTATCTGTACCACGCTCGAGGCGGATACCCGCAAGCTCTATCCCTTCGATCCGCGCAGCATCGTCCAACGATCGGAGATGTGGCTCAAAGAGACAGGGATCGCCGATGCCAGCCTGTGGGGGCCGGAGTTCGAGTTCTACGTCTTCGACGCGGTCACCTATGAAAACGGAATGAACACCGCGGGCTACCGGATCGAGTCGGACGAGGGCGGTTGGCGGAATCACCAGATGGGCAGCGCCTACTCGGCTCCGGTGCACGGCGGCTATCACGCCATTCCGCCGCGCGACCACCTCCACAACCTGCGATCGAGGATCTGCCGGCGGCTCGACGGCGCGGGCGTCCCGGTCAAGTACCACCACCACGAAGTCGGTGGTCCCGGCCAATGCGAGATCGAGACGCCGCTCCTGCCGCCGACCCAGGCGGCCGACGCCTGCATGATCGTCAAGTACATGGCCCGCATGACGGCGTTGGAAGACGGCATGACTGTGACCTTCATGCCCAAGCCTCTCTTTGGCGAGGCCGGTTCGGGCATGCACTTCCACCAACGGTTGGAGGTGGGCGGGCGCAACCTGTTTTATGCAGCCGACGCCTACGCCAGTCTGTCCGACGAGGCGCGGTGGTACATCGGCGGTTTGCTGGAGCATGGCGCCGCCGTGCTCGCCTTCACCAACCCGAGCACCAATTCCTACCGCCGTCTGGTGCCTGGATTCGAGGCCCCGGTGAGCGCCATCTTTTCGGCCGGCAACCGGTCGGCCGCGGTGCGCATCCCGACCTACGCCAACAAACCGGACACGGCCCGGATCGAGTTCCGGCCTCCCGACGCCACGGCCAACCCCTATCTCAGCATCGCGGTCCAGTTGCTCGCCGGTCTCGACGGCATCCGGCGCAAGCTCGATCCCTCCGACCTCGGGTTCGGACCGGTGGATGAGGATATCTTCACCTGGTCCGAGGAACGCCGTCGCACCATCAAGGCCCTCCCGGCCTCGTTGACCGAGGCGCTGGGTGCCCTCGAGCGTGATTCGGACTTCCTGGTTGAAAGCGGCGTCTTCTCACCGCAGTTGATCGAGCGCTGGATCACCAAGAAGCGCGACGAGGCCCGCGAGGTCGCGATTCGCACCCATCCCTACGAGGTCGAGCTGTATTACGACCTGTGATGTGCGGCCCCGGTGGGGCCGCGACTCACGGGAATTGGAGCGCTATCCAATCGGTGGCGGTGGTGGAGTCCCCGTATACATGCCCGGTTGCGCTTCCACCTTGAAGACGGAACCGCCGATAAGCCCGCCGATCACGCCGAAGATCGCGCCGCAGAGCAGGGAAAAGAAGAGCCCGATGAGGAACATCATGGCGCCGCCAGAGCTTTCCATAAAGCTCGAAATCTGCTCGAGGGTTGCTGGATCGATGTCGGCGCCGCTCGCCTGGATCTGCTCGATGGCCTGCTGCCAGTCGCCCATGCCGAAAGCGGCGTTGATCGCACCACCGACCACACCCGCCACGACGCCGTACACCAGACCCGCCAACACACCCACCGTGGCGCCGTTGCCGGGACCAAAGGAGACGCCTATCTTTCGACTCTCTTTGGAGTAGAGAAAGGCGGCAAAAAGACCGGCACCGATAATCAACGCACAGCAAGCGCAGTTGATCCAGTTGATGACCGGGATCGAGCCCGCGATTCCGAAAGCGGCACCCGAGATCACGGCTGGTTTGAACATTGAAGGGGCCTGGTTCATCGTCTCCTCCTTGTGAGTGCCTATCCTACCGAATCCGGTGAAGAAGTGTACGACCGAGAATTCTGACGGACGATCTCGATGAGAGCGTCGCCGAGATAGAGTCCTGCGAGCAGACCCAATGGAACGGCAAGGGCGAAGCGGGGCCAGTTGCCAAGACTGGGCAGTCCAATCTGACCGGCCGCAAAGTCGAGCACTGTGGGTATGGCGACCACGGCGAGCCACAGGGGCCGCGGCCGCGAGGACCGGTTGCGGAGGGTGGTCCATAGGAGGCCGACGCATCCACCGAGGTACAGCCCCGCGCACCGTGCGCACACCGCCATCGGGCCAAAGCCGAGGTCGAGACAACGTTCGGGGATCTGGTGGCACCCTGGTTTATAGCCAAGCCGCAGGAGCGGCGCCAAGAGAAAATCCCGGGACGCCAGCCACGGTACCGCCACCACCCCCATCGTAAACAGGAGGGCGCACGCTGTGACAATAGCCGGCACCAGCCTGCTCGGCGGTCGCGGAGTGGGTGAGTCGTTGTTCATCGGCAAGCGATAGTGTGCCAGAACCCGTCCGATCCATCGCATTGGTTTGCCCGCAGATGACGCAGATAGACGCAGATCCGGCCGGACGGAAGAAAACGCAAAGGCGCAAAGTCGCAGAGGGTTTGGTCCGGACTCGAGCGCGCTTGCCTGGAGTGGAAGGCGGAACAACCCGGCGATCTTCAATCGCCGGCTCCCGGTGAGCAGTGGGTCACCTCCGGACGCCAGCGTCCGTCGGCGCCCCGCTGCCCCCCGGCGACGCGCCAAGGGCGCGTCGGTTCCACCTCGGTCGTGCCTGCTCGAACGCGGATGTCGGAGCCCCATCCCTAAGAGTGAAAGTGTGTGAGGCGAGGCCTGCGCTCTTCGGCCGACGTCAGGCGGCCGAGATCTTGCCGGGCGATCGAGTTACCTTGGATACTCTTTGCGTTTCCTTCTGGAACCGTGTCTGTATTTTGGACGGCCGATGAACACCGTGATGTTCACTCCGGCAAAAATATCTGCGTCAATCTGCGTGATCTGCGGGCAGAATTGAGCGGCTGGGCTCTCTGCGGCTTCGCGCCTTTGCGTTGGTTTTCTTGGCTATCGAGGTCACTCTACCGACTTGAGATCCTTCGACTCGGTCGCTTCTCTCCCTCGCTCAGGACGACATTCCGACTGGGCTGCCGAGGTCAGCCCGCCGTCATGTCATCTGCGCTATCTGCGGTTTCTCCTGTGTGTGGGCCGCGCGTCTTTGCGTTAAGAACTCTCTTCAAACAACGCCCGTTGCCCGAGCTCGGCGGGGACGAGGTTGCTGGCGCCGACGCCGAGGAGTCGTACCGATTTTTTTGACGCCTCGGTGCGGCGAACCAGCTCGTGCGCGACGGCGGCGATCGTGCCGGTGTCGGCGGTTGGAGTGGGGAGGGTGTGGGACCGGGTCGGGGTCGTGAAGTCGGGGTAGCGGACCTTGACCGTGATGGTGGAGGCAGCGAGTTCTCTTTTTTCGAGCCCCCGCGCCACTTCCTCCGCCATCGACTGTAGGAGCTCGTCGATTGCGGCCGCGTCGCTGATGTTTTCTTCAAACGTCCTTTCGGTGCTGAGGCTCTTGCGGACGTGGTCGTTGTGAACCGGCCGGTCATCGATGCCCCATGCGCGCCGTTGCATCGATCGGCCCCAGTGGCCAAAACGGGTCGCCAGAAGATCAACCGATGCCTCGCGCAGATCAGCGATGGTCTTCACACCCATGGCGTGGAGGGTTTTCTCGGTGGCCGGACCGACACCGTGCAGACGCCGTACCGGCAGCGGCGCCAGGAAGGCGGCCACCTGCGAAGGGCGGACAATGGTGAGACCGTCCGGTTTGTCCTGGTCGGAGGCGATCTTGGCCACCAGTTTGTTGGGCCCGACACCGACGCTGACGGTCAGCCGGCGCTCCTCCTGCACCCGTCGGCGGATGTCTTTGGCGATGGCGGTGGCGCTGCCGAACTCACCCAGGTGCTCGCTGACATCGAGAAAGGCCTCGTCCAACGAGAGCGTCTGGATGAGCGGTGTGTAGTTGCGGTAGATGTCGAAGATGGCCCGCGACTCCTCGCGGTAGCGGTTGAACTCAGGTCGTAGAAAGATCGTCGCGGCGCATCGCCGACGGGCCTCGGCGGCCGGCATCGCCGAGTGGATGCCGAACTTCCTCGCTTCGTAGTTGGCCGCCGCCACAACCCCGCGCCCCGAAGGGTCGCCGCCCACCACCACCGGCTTGCCCACCAGCGAAGGGTCGTCCCGCATGTGGACGGCAGCGTAGAAGCAGTCCATGTCGCAGTGGAGGATGCGGCGAAGAACGGGCTGATCTGTCACTTTTCAATCTTACGCTGTATTTACTCCATGTGAAAATCGGGTCGAAGACCCGAATTCGGAAGAAAACGCAAAGACGCAGAGACGCAAAGACGCAGAGTGGCGGAGGAGCAGAGGAGAAAGGGAGAAAGGGAGAAAGGGAGAAAGGGAGAAAGGGAGACTCGCCC
>JASJGQ010000224.1:0-19624 GCA_033791425.1 Acidobacteriota bacterium | reverse complement strand
CGGCCGGGTCACCGACCTCGACGGCCAACCCCTCGACTTCTCACAGGGGCGTCTGCTCGGCAACAGCCGCGGCATCGTCTGCACCAACGGCGCCATCCACGACCAGGTCCTGGACGCTTGCCGCGCCGAACTGGGGATGGGTTAAAGAAGCGGCACGCAGTTCTTAACGCAAAGGCGCAAAGACAGCCCTCTGACCCCGGAAGAAAACGCGGAGGCGCAGAGGCGCGGAGACGCAGAGGGTTTTTGGATGACATAATCCCCGGCGAGATCCTGGCCGCCGAACGACGGCCAGGGGCCGTTGATCCGGGCCCCCGCGACAAACGCCAGCGTCTGACGCGGTTGCCCAGATCAAGAGCCTGCGCTCGCTGAGCGCAACCCTCGCCTCTCCCATCATTTTTGAACGAAGAGTGGAACGACAACGACGACGACGGCGAGTCTCAGGCGGCTGGCGGCAGGATCTTGCCGGAGTGCTCGAACTTGACCGCTCTCTTGCCGTTGGTGCAGGCCATGCACGCCGAAGCGCCTCTGATGACGTTGGCGACGAAGACATCCTCGGGCAGATAGAAAAGCGCATCGACCCCGAGCTCCACCTGGACCTCGTCGGTATCGCCGTTAAAGCGGGCGCCGATCAGTTCCTGTTGGGTCGGTGTATTGATGCCCTGGAAGCAGGAGTCGATCACCATCGGCCACAGCGTGCCAAAGAAGATCTTTTTGGCGCCGGCCGCCCGAAACGCGCGCACGATGCGGGTCGCATTGGTCCCGCGGACGATGCTGTCATCGACCAGGAATATGTTCTTCCCCTCCACGGCCTTGGCGTCGACCCTGAAGTCGAGCATGGCGGCCTCGTCCCGGGCCTCCTGGGTCTCTTCCATGAAGATGCGCCCGCCAAAGCGGTATTTGGAGACCGGTGTTGCATATTGCAGAGCCGCAGCGTCGACCTCTTTTTCCAACTTCTGTGCGAAGGCCTCCGCCCCCGGAATCGGCGAATGCGGGATGGGCACGACCAGGTCAATTTCGGGGACGATTTCCGGGGCCACCTCCATCAGGTGCATGGCCAGAGTGCGCCCGGCCCGCCACCGAAAACTACGGACGGTGTCACCCATCATTTTTGACTCGACATCGGCAAAGTAAATGAGCTCGAATGCACACGGTCTCGGGTCCTTCTGGACCAGCGTTCGTTGGTCGATATTGAGGTCGCGATCGATAAACAGGGCATCGCCGTGCGGCACATGCTGTTCGACCGCGAAACCATTCTGCTCGAGGGCGAGCGTCTCCGAGGCGATCATGACGCCTTCACGCCCCTTTAGCGTGCGCCGTCCCATCACCATGGGCCGAAAGCCGTGGGGATCGCGGAACGCGTACAGCCCCTGCGCCGTCGCAAGCACTGCGGAGTAGGCGCCCGTCAACCGTTGCTGGACCTCGGCGATGGCCTTGAAGACGTTTTCGCGCTCTCCATTCGCGGGTTCGAGGCGATGGAAGCGCTCAACCCACAAACAGACCACCCGCAGGAGGGCGTCTGCGTCGCAACTCGCCGTCAGCGCCTGACCGCGGTCTACGAGCTCGGTCTCGACCTGTTGCACGTTGGTGATATGGCCGTTGTGAGCGATGGCCATCGCCGAAAAGGGATCGAAGAAGGGCTGGGCGTTGTCGACCCCGCCACCACCGTGGGTCTTGTACCGGGTGTGGGCAATCCCCACATCGCCCATCAAATGGCCGACGGATTTGAAGATGTCATCGGCGAGGCCCTCGCCCTTTCGGATGGCGGCCTGACGATGAATAGGGTCGAACACAAAGAGCCCGGCATACGCCGGGCCGCGATGTTGGAGAAAGTGGGCGCCGTTTCCGAGGTCGGATACGACCGACCGGCCACCCTTACTGATTACGCCGACTATGCCGCACATCAGCCCTCCCCCGAGGCGGACACTATAGAACAACCCCGGGCAATTCGGATTTCGAATTTCGAATTTCGAATTTTCGATTCAAAGGGACTCATGAGGGCAAAACCAGCGGCCCTCGCAAACGCACTAGTGGCCACCCTGGCGTTCGACCTCGCCGGTCATTGGCACGAAGCGGACGGGGATCACGGCCCGCTCATCGAATCCGCCCTCTGTGGGCGTGATGACCTTCACCTCCTGATAAAAATCGCCGACCGGGATCACCATGTGAGCGCCGGGTGCGAGTTGATCGAGAAGGGGGTCCGGCACGAGTTCGGGGGCTGCCGTGACGATAATGCCGTCAAACGGCGCGTATTCAGGCCAACCGCCATAGCCGTCTCCGCATCTCACCCGGACCGAGTCGTAGCCGAGTTCAGTGAGGGTCGCCTGCGCTTTCTCACACAGGCGGGTGCGAATCTCGATCGAGTACACGTCGACGCCCATGGCTGCGAGCACCGCCGCCTGGTACCCAGAGCCGGTGCCGATTTCGAGGACCTTGGAACCGGGACCGACTTCGAGGAGCTCGGTCATCAAGGCAACGATATAGGGTTGGGAAATGGTCTGAGAATCGCCAATCGGCAGCGGCGAGTCCTGATAGGCCCCGTCGCGGCCGATTTCCGGCACGAAGAAGTGACGCGGAACCGCCCGCATGCTCGCGAGCACCACGGGATCTTTGATGCCCCGGGCCTCGATCTGCTGCCTCACCATGTCTTCGCGCTGCATCTGCCAGTCCGAATCGACAGGATCTGTCGCCTGCCCGCCGTGTGAGTTGCAACCGGCCGTCAGGGCTGCGACGGCGATCACCACCGAGAACAGAGCACCACCTCGCCTCATCGCATTTTCCGCCCTTCACAAACCCACCCGGCTTCAGTGCGGCGCACCAGGGCGGCCGAAATCAGCCTGATCGTGTCGCGAATCTCACGTTCAATGATCATGTTAGAACAACCGCTCGCCTTTCACCAAAGTGCGTATCCCCGGTTTTCTTATGCAACTCGCGTACCCAACGTCTCACACCGGCAATCAGCGGCCTGCCAATGCTCAGCGTCTCCCGGGACCTGCGTTCTTGACAGTTCAACGGCGGAACGCCACCATGAGCCGCATGACCACTCCCAAAGACAGCCTGACGCGACAGGATTCTCCCCACGGACTGACCCGACGAGATGCGCTGGCGGTGGGCGCAGCCGCCGCGGTCGGCGCATCGGTTGCGCGAGCGTCCGCACCGCCTCCAGCCAAAAACGGCGGCCGTCCGGTCGCCGTGGCCTCGAAAAACGGTCTCGAAGCGGTGGGCCTCGCCGTCCGTCGGATGGAGGCGGGGGCCGCGCCTGTGGATGCGGCAGTGGACGGTGTGGCGGTCGTGGAAGCCGACCCCGAGGACGTGACCGTGGGTTACGGGGGCTTGCCCAACTCGGAGGGTGTGGTCCAACTCGACGCCTGTTGCATGGACGGCCCCACCATGCGGGCTGGCGCCGTCGCCGCCATAGAAGGCTTCATGCACCCTGCGCAGGTGGCGCTCCAGGTCATGCGACGCACAACCCGGGTCCTGCTGGTTGGTGACGGAGCGGCACGGTTTGCGGAGTCCCTCGGTTTCCCGGTCGAAGATCTCCTCACCGAACGGGCGCGCAAGATATGGCTGTACTGGAAGGGCCAGATGTCGGCGGTCGATGATTGGATTGCGCCCCCCGATCTGATCGAAGATCCGGACGTCCAGTGGTACATCGAGAAGTACGGGCCGATCCCCCCCACCGGCACCATCAACCTGTGCGCTGTCAATGCCGACGGCGATCTCGGCGGTACGACCACGACGTCCGGCTTGTTCTTCAAGATCCCGGGCCGGGTCGGCGACTCCCCCCTGATCGGAGCCGGCCTCTTTGTCGACAATGAGGTTGGAGCGGCGGGATCGACGGGCCGCGGCGAATCGGTGATCCAGATAGCCGGCGCCCACACCATCGTCGAGCTGATGCGAGCCGGTGCCTCACCCAGAGACGCGTGTCTCGGCGCCCTCGATCGGCTGGTACGGGCGACCAGGGTTCCATACCTGTTGGACAGCGCCGGTCGGCCGACCTTCGATGTCAAGTTCTACGCCGTCGACAAGGCCGGTGAGGCCGCCGGGGCAGCTATCTGGGCCGGCGCGGAGTACGCGATGTGTCGTGGCGGCGAAGCCCCGGCGCTCAAGCCGTGCGCCTCGCTCTACCCCACCAGGCCACCCTGGTTCAAAGACGATTGAGCCCTTGACCACCGGAGGACGCGCTGCGCGAGCGGGTCCGCGCGGCGCACCCATCGTCCTCTAACGAGGACAGTCAACTCCAGGGCTGGACGTTGGGGCTCGCCCCATGGCACACCTTCGACTGAGTAAATCGTTGGTGCCCCGATGGGTTTTCAGATGGAGCCGCTGATCTGGCATGAGGGTTGCTCTTCACCCCTGTGACGGCTTGTTCGCCGTCAGGGAGGCAGCCATGAGAAAGCATCTGAAGATCGCAACTTTCGCCACGACCCTGGCCGCATCCCTGGTCTTCGTAGCCCCGCCGGCGGAGGCCGGGGGGTCGTTCGGGGTCCACATCGGCAGCAGCGGTTTTGGTGTCTCGGTCGGCATCGGCGACTGGGGGCCATACACCAATAGTTGGGCGAATCCGCAGTTCTCCCTGGATTTCAACGCCGCTCTTTCCGGCTACGGAGAGTGGGTGTGGGCAGGCGATCTCGGCAGGGTCTGGCGACCCTGGGTCGCGGTGGGATGGCGGCCCTACACGCACGGACGGTGGGTCCGCACCACTCTCGGGTGGACCTGGGTCGCCTACGAACCCTGGGGCTATGTGCCGCACCACTACGGCAGCTGGGCAATGTGCGACTTTGGCTGGGTATGGGTCCCAGGCTACTCATACGTCTCTGCGAACGTTGTGTGGGTCCGTAGCGGCGGCTACGTCGGGTGGTACGCACGGCCGCCGTGGGGGTGGAGTCACGCCGCGCGCGGCTATCGCCACGGCTATCGGGACGGCTACCGCGATGGCTGGCACGACGCGCGGTATGCAACCTACGTCGACTGGCACCATTTGGGTTCGGACAACGTCTCGCATTACGCAGTCAGACACACCGCCGTATCTCGCAGCCGGATCCAGGATCATGCGTCCGCGCCGACCGCCGATGAGGCGCGACGTCGCGGCGGAGCGTCGGTGGCCGAGGCGAGCATTTCCCAACGGACCGTCACCATGAACGGTCGGCAGGTCACCGTCGCGAGGCCCGATGGGGTCGCGAGAAGCATCGAACACCACGCGTCCAGAACCGCTGCAGAAGCTCTGTCACCTCGAGCTCTGGAGCGCCGTCAGCCGTCGATCCGACCCGTCTCGTCCGCAGCACCGGCCGAGTCGAGGGTCCGAGCTTCTTCGCAGGAGATATCGTCTGATCGTCAACCCCTGAACGCCGGCGGCTCCCGGTCACCACGACAACCGGCACAGCGCAGCTCGGCGGCCACTGTCGACGCTCGGCCGAGTGGACGTCTGGAGTCCAACGAAAGCCTCCATGGGGGGCAGTTCCGTCAATCTCCCGAGAGAGCACCTTCCGGCGGATCGTGGCACGATGATCAACCGCTCGACTCGTCCGCTTCCAGCGGTGGCGGAGCCTCGTCCAACTCGATCGGACCACGCCGCAACACGATATCGCCACGAACCACCCGAGGCAGCAGTGTGGGCTCCTCAACACGACCCGTGATCAAACCCTCGTCGCGAAGCGGTTCGACCGTGGATCGATCGGTTGTCCGGTCAGGGTCGTCAGCCGGCCCCCACTCGGCACGCACTTCGGGACGTGCAACCCCGTCGCACCCTGAGACCGGTCGCTCCACACGGCCAAGCCAGTCGGCGGCCGGCGACAATGCTTCCGGTCGCACGAACGCCGGGGCCCGACGACGGGTGGCTCCGCGCGACGATCAGAAGGCCGATGCGGCCGAGAAACCCGTGCCCCGGTCGCAAAGGATCAAAAAGCGGTAGCCTGAATCATCGGCTCATCGGGGCGGTCTTCGGGCCGCCCCCATTTCTTTGCCAAAGGAAAGCGCCCAAAGGCCCTCCGTGCTCCTCTGTATTTCCGGAGCCTCCGGCAGCGATGCAGGATAGATGCCCCGTGCTAGCATCTGCACATGGGACGGAGCACCGGCAACGATTCGGACGACACCGCGGCGCGGGTCGAGCACGCACTGCGGCAATGCGTCGAATGGAGCAAGGCCGGACAACACCGCAAGATCGTCGCCGAAATGGACCAACACCTCGACCGATTGGACGACGACACACCGCACAGGCCTTCTCTCCTGATCTGGCAAGCTCAAGCTCTTCTCGCGATGGGGCTCGCCGAACGCGCACTCCCGGTGGCCTCACAATCGTGGGACCTGGAACCGAGCCCGCACGCCTGCCACCTGACCGCCAACGCCAAGGAAACTCTCGGCGATCTCGAAGGAGCAGAGGACCTTCTACGGATGGGTTGGCGTCTTTTCCCCGACGCGGTCCACATCCCCGTCCAACTGGCCGTCACGCTGTCCGATCAGGGGCGTTATCCCGAGGCCTTCAGCATTCTCGAAGAGGTCCCGATCGATCACCGCATGCCACCCGATTTTCAAGTGTTCCTATTTGGTATGCGGTCGAATCTTCTGGCCTCGATGGGACGATGGTCGGAGGCAGATGACGTTTTGCAAACGGGCCTCAACCAACACCCCGCCTCCGACGTGCTTTCGAAGGCCCACGCAGCCCTTACCGGGGCTCGAAAAAGGACACGTGCTCAAAAAGCACTGGCAGAGTCCTGGACCGAGGGCCTCTCAGCCCTTACGGGAAGTGCCCGGGAGGTCGACGAATCTGTGATTCGGTGCGGGGCGGTCAACGAATATTCGGAAATTGTGGTTCTCGCGGCCCGGAGACTGTGGCGGGCCTTCCTCGACCACCGCATCGTCCGTCCACAAGCTCCAGACGTCTGGGGCGCTGCGCTCATCTCTATGGTCCTCGAACTTGATGGCGACCAGACGACCATCGCTGCGGTCGCGGCGTCCGTCGCCTGCAGCCCGGCCAGCGTTCGCACGGTCGTTCGCCGGATCCGGGCGTTTGTCGAATCGCTCGATCCCGAATTTGCCCGGCGCGCGTTTGCTGCAAAAGCCAATCCGCGGCTCGAAGCATCACATCGGCCGAAGGGTTCAGGTACCCCCTCCGCCGAAATCTTGCAGTTTCCAACCTCATAAAGGGGGCTCGAATATGCTCTCCGGCAGGCGTCTGAAAACGCTCACACTCGCGATTGTCACCGTTTTCTGGGTGGCGACTGGATCGGCGGCGCAGAAGGACCTCAACCTGACCGAGCGCTATCCGTCAGCTGAGGGCAAGAAACTCGTCGTCGATGCCGCCGACCTCGATCTCACTCTGCGCACCGCAGATGTGGCCGAAATCGAGGCGGAGATCCGGCTCCACATCAGCGGTACAGGCGAAGAGAAGGGTCAGGGCTGGATCGACGGTCACACCCCGATCTTCACCGACACCGAGGACGTGCTGAAGATCACCGTAAACCCCGGGAAGAAAGGTTTCCTGGGCTTCGGAAAGTTTTCTGCGCGCGCCCGGCTCGGCCTGTTAGTGCCCGCCGGCGTAATCCCCGACATCACAACGACCAAGGGGGCGATCCAGGTGCGTGGGGACTTCCCCGATGCGCGCCCACTGCAGCTGCGGTCGATGAAAGGAGATATAACTTTTGTCGGCGCCGCGGGAGGAATGCGGATCGATGGGGCGGACGGTGACGCCGATATCGAGGTCATCCGACCGCTCGAGGCCTTCAACGCCAGCACATCGTCGGGCGACGTGAGACTGGTGGGTGGGGCGAGGGAAACGAAAGTCGGCACAGCTTCCGGCCAGATCTGGCTGGAAAATCTTTCGGGATCGGTCAACATCAGCACCTCGACCGGCAAAGTCAACATCACCTGGGATCGTCTCGCTCCCGACGCAACGGTCAGGATTCGATCATCATCAGGCCAGGTCCAGCTCGTCGTCCCGGAGGGCGTTCACCCTCAAGGCACGCTCACCACAACCACGGGGAGCATCCGCAGCGAGCTTCCGGGCGAGGTCGTCGGCGATGGCAGCACCCTTCGCCTGTCAGGTGACGGGCCAATTTTCGACGTCGAAACGGCCTCGGCGGAGATCGTGCTCAGCATTTCCCAAATCCGGGAGTGATCGGGCGAACCTTTTGCGATAAATCACGTTTCTCCCTATGAGCCGTGGTAGACGGCACCAAAGGAGCCGAACGTGAAAACGCACGTCGCACTCGTTGCATTGATGATCTCGACGGCAGCAGTCGCCGCTCAGGCAGGCGAAAGCCGCACTTTGACCAAGTCGATGGCGGCCGGGTCAATCAACCGTTTGGTTCTCGACAGTGGTATCGGTGACATCGATATCCGGGCAGCCCAGGGGGCCACGGAGATCACCATCGAGGTCGTTCTTACGCCTCGTCGCGGTGGGTTTTTCTCCTCCAAGCGCAAGGCCGAACAAGAGGTCGATGCAGCCGTTCTGAGCGCCCAGGTCAAGCGTGATCGTCTCGAGCTCACCATCACACCGGAGGCAGATGACGATCGCCGATTTGAGGAGAACTGGAGTATCACGATACCGGCGACCGTCGCCGTCAAGCTCAACCATGGCGTCGGCGACGTCGATATCCGCGGCTCTGATTCGGGGGTCGAGATCGACTCGGGTGTCGGTGAGGTCCGTGTCGAAGTCGCCAAGGGTGACATCTCCATCGACCTCGGTGTCGGTACAGCCGTTGTCCGCTCCGTTGCCGCTCCCTACGCTTCGGCTGAAGGCACCGGAGGGGTCGGCGACGCCAGACTCACGATTCGCGGTGAAAAGATCTCGAGCGGCGGGTTTGTCAGCCACTCGGCCACCTGGGAGGGCGACGGCACCTTCCACATCGAAGTTTCAGTCGGCGTCGGCGACGCCGTGATCACGTTGGACTGAGGCTTGGGACCCGGGGCTTGAGGCCTGAGGCTTGGCACCTGAGGCTTGAGGCCAGTGGCCTGAATCCTGAACCCTGAATCCTACGAGTCCTCGCTCTGCTGCGCCTCGAGGAGCCACCGAGCGCCGAGACGGGCGAGGAAGTAGCACGCAAGACCCAGCAACAAAAGCATCACGAGCCCGATGATCTGACCCTGGAACCCTTCATACCAATGGGCGGCGGTCTCCGAAAGCACACCGTCCTGCAGGGTGAAATCTACACCGAAGCTCAGGAACCTGATCGGCGCACCGACATCCGGAGTTCGCAGAATCGCGGTGATCACGCCGAAGATCGCTGCTCCAGCCATCAGCCCCGAAGCGATCAACGTGCCCTGTTCGGCTCGCGCCTCTCGGACCTCCTCACTTCCGCCGGTGCGGCCCACAATCCAGGCGACCACCGCCCCCGCGAGAACCGCCATGTTGATTGATATCGGTAGGTACATCCCGAGCGCGAACGCGAGCATCGGTATCCCCGCCATCCACAACATCACCGCGACCGCACCACCGAGACCGTAGAGCAGCCACGGTTGATTGGCCGGATTGTCCATCAGGCCTCGCGACACCGCTGCAATCATATTCGCCTGAGGGGCCGGCAGCGCCTGCTCGTTCGAGACCAGGAGACCGGTTTCAGGGTCGGTGATGAGGAATCCGTAGGCGTTGTCCATGATCGGGATGACCGCTGCGACCACCAGGGCGGCGACGAACATGCCGAGGAACTTCCATTTTTCCTGGTTCCGTGGGGTGCTGCCGAGCCAATAGCCGATCTTGAAGTCGGTGATCAGCGCTCCCGATGTCGACAATGCCGTACACACGGCAATGCCGATGATGAGGGCGACGATCATCCCGGCCGTGCCCTCGAGTCCAACCAGAATCATGCAGCCGATCGCCAACACCACCGTAATGAGGGTCATGCCGGACACCGGGTTGACGCCCACAATCGCGATCGCCTGGGCCGCAACCGGAGTAAAGAGAAACGACAGGAAGAAGCCAACAACCATTCCGACGAGACCGAACTTGAGGCTGGCCGTGAAACCGTAGGCGGCCACTCCCCCTTCGCCGGGTGTGATGATCGCGACGATGAAAAAGAGGGCGCCCATGGCGAGCGTGGCCGCTGCGGTTATCAACAAGACGTCTTTTGGCGCCATGTCCCGCTGCGTCCGTTCGGTGGCGTCAACGCTGGCGTGCATCTCCTTGGAGAAACCCTTGAAACCCAGGGTCACCGACGACGCCACGATCTTCCACATGCTCAGGATGCCGATAATTCCAGAAACCGCTATCGCTCCGATGCCGATCGGTTTTACAAAGGCACCGAATATCGCGATCGCGCTCATCTCGGCGATCTCGAAGTTGGTCCCGGCGTACGGGAACTCGGCGATGTTGCGCCCGAAGAGGTAGATCAGCGGCACCATCACAACCATTGCCAGCACCGAGCCCGCCGCGATGATCGATGCATAGCGGATACCGATGATGTAACCGAGACCGAAGAGGGCTGCGATCGCCGTCAGCTGGACCTCGATGCGCAAACCCTCACCGACCCCCCCGAGCAGAGTGGAACTCGAGAGGTTGGCATTCCATAGGTGGAGGGCCTCGATCGAAAAGTCGAATACAGCTCCGAGCATGAATGAGATCAAGAGGATCTTGCCCGCGCCGCCCGCCGAACTCTCGCCCGTGATCAGAATGTTGTTGATTGCGGTCGCTTCCGGGTAGGGAAGCTCACCGTGAAGCTCCTGAACGAAGTACTTTCGCAGCGGAATGATCAGGACCACGCCGAGGGAACCGCCGATGAAGCAGGCGAGAAAGATCTGCCACCACTTGATGTCGAGCTGGTTGATGTAGAGCGCCGGGACGACAAAGGTCGCACCCGCGGCCACGACCCCCGCGGCCTGGCCAACACTCTGCACCATGACGTTCTCGAGGATGGTGCTGTTGGGCACACGCAGCTTCCCGAAGAAGATCGCCAGGATCGCGATCGGTATCGAGGCCTCGATCGCGTTGCCGGCGCGCAGCGCCATGTAGGAGGCGGCGGCCGTGAAAACCACAACCATCGCGACGCCGACACCGATCGACCACATCGTCACCTCGGGGCGAAGATCGTCGGGCCCGACGACCGGCTCCTAGACCGCACCCGGGGTCAGTTTGCGGTAGGCGTTTGCCGGCAGCAGCTTCGACTTCACAGGTTTCGAGTTTTCCATCAGGCCTCCATCCTCAGGACTCAATGTGCGATGAAACGTAGCACAGGCTCATGACGTCGGTCGAGCATCATTTCTTATCGGGATCCCCTTTCGAGATCTCGTTTCAGGACTCGATCCGGTTCACAGTTCAGACAATCGAACCTCAAGGGCTTTGTAGAGAGCTTCCGGCTCGTCGAAGATCCGCGGCAGCGTCAAATCGGTGCCGGGTGGTGGTTTCATGTCCCAGCTTCTCCAGCACCACACCTCCGCGCCGACCTTCATCGCCAGGGCGATCTCGGACAGGGTCCCCCAGCCGCCGCCAACGGCGACAGCCAACGTGGCCGACAGAACGTTGAAGGCGTTGCGCGCGCTGCCTGCCCCGGTGAAAACCGGGACTCGCACCCACCGATTCGGGTAGCCGCCGGACGAGCACGACGTGGGGAGAATCCCAACCGTCATCCCACCGGCCTCCGCGGCTCCCCTGCTGGCCGCCTCCATCACGCCGGGACCACCGCCAGTCAGGACCACCCAGCCCGCGCGCGCGGCCATCGCACCAATCCGTTCTGCGACCTGCAGCTCATCTGCCGAGGCCTCGGAAGGCCCCAGCACCGCCAGAATAGGAAAAGCAACATTGTTCACGGACCCACCTCGTCCCGGCCATCATAACCAAGAGCCCAAATCGTCGAAACCACCCCGAGGATTAAAGCACTGCGCCAAAAAAAACGCCCGGGCCGAAGCCCGGGCGTCTGTTGAGATCCGTCTGATCTGATTACTGCATCGCCACCAGGCCAACGCGGCGGTTCTGAGCGCGGCCGGCTTTGGTCGAGTTGTCAGCAATGGGCTTGTACTCGCCATAGGAGATCACGTTCATCCGGAACAGAGGAATGCCCATCTCCATGTTGAGGTAGCGCATGGCAGCCTCGGCGCGCTTGTAACCAAGCTCGAGGTTGTAGCCTTCGCTGCCGATATTGTCGGTGTGGCCCTGAATCTCGATGTAGGCGTGGCCGTCGACGGCCATCACGACAGCAGCAAACTCATCAAGCTGAGCCTTTGCGTCGTCGGAGAGCTGAGCTTTGTTAAATCCGAACATCACGTCGTTGTCGGTGATGGTCACTTCGTAGACGAACTTGCCCATGGCAAGCACACCCGCGGCATCGGCCCGCATCATCGCTTCCTGAGTCGTCTCTGAAAGCGCGGCGATGTCGGCTGCCATCATCTTTTGGTTTTTCGACAGGTCGGAGATTTCCTTCTGGTTCTTCTCCACCGAATCCGAGACTTCGTGAATCTTGGTATTGGTCACCTGACCGAATTCCGACACCTGTTCGTTGACCCATTTCTTGGTAGCGCAACCGGTGAGCGACAGTCCGAGGACCAAAACCACCACGAGCGCCGGGGAAAGAACTTTACGCATCATCCACCTCCGTTTAATCTAGGAATCTCTTTCTGTTTCGACCGAACACCGCGTTACTATAACACAACTGCGAGCGCAAACACCCCCCGAAAAAGCCTGCCACGTTACAACTCCAGGCACTCCGGCGTTTCGGGATCGACTTCCGAAACACACTCGACTCTGCCGTCGAAGAGCCGGACCAGAACCGGTGTTTGGAGGAACCAGTCTACGCCCGCCGGCAGCTCTGCCATTCGGCACTCGGGGCAGGCAAACGGCTGCACGTTTTCAGTCGGGAACCCCCACCGTTCGGGAACCGCGATGGCGGTCGTGGGCACCGCCAGCGATTGGCTGAAATAGAGCTCCATGAGTTGATGGCAGTGTTCACAATCCTTGCGGTAGAAAATCACGTAGTGTGAACCACTTACGATGTCGTCTGGGAGGCCGTCGACCCACGAAACGATGTCCAGATCCAAAAACGATGTTCCCTCCCAGGACTGGTAGTCGGGGAGGTAATAGCCATCGGCGGGGAGAGCGGTCTCGACCTGGGCATCTGACGGGCCGGCTCCTGTCGCCGCAGCAGATTGCACCGGCGCACGCAGCCCAAACGCAAGCGCCACGCTTGCCACCATCCATAACCCGGCGACGACCACCCGCCAGGTCGGGAGATTCGAGGTCAAGGCAAGCCTTGGCTCGCGCCGCCCAAACAGCAACAATCCGAGGAAAAATGTGACATCCGTCACCAAAGTGATCCACGGACTCATGGCGACGGCGCCAAAACACCCGCAGCTCGAGGCGCCGAGTGCCAGATCACCGATCAGAACCGGCATGAATGACGCCAGCATGACGATGCCGATCCACCGCGCAAGCGGCGGCACCAGGACCATGACGCCCACGACGATCAGCTCGGCGGCAATGCCGAAACGAAGCACGAACATCAGGTCCAGACCGAGCCCGCCGGCCCACTTGATAATCGAGGCCGCAAGGTGGCTCGCACTGAGACCGTCGAGCTTGAGCACCGCGCCGATGAATAACCACAGCGGAATGACCACCCGCGCTAAAACCACTGCAAGGGTCCCAAAGGGACCCGAACCCCGCTTTTCAGGAACTCCACTCATAGCTGCCCTGTCTCCTCTGCCCCTCTGCCCCTCTAGTTCTACCTCTGAAATCGGCGCCTCACCAGGAAGCCGGCCAGATTTTACAGATCGCTGACGTCGCCCCCCAGCGCTCCCCACACCACCCCTTCGACCTCAGACGCGAGATCTCTGGTCGTCTTCACTGCGAGGTTCGCCCGGTCGAGCATGCCGGCTGCCTCCGGATCGTCCGCCATCTCCTGGAGGTTGATGCGAACATTCATCGCGGCGCCGAGGGCCGCCGCCCGCGCCATGCCGGCACCGACTCCAGCGTCGGATGCCGATGCGGCCATCCCGAGTTCCCGCGATCGCCGGCACAGCTCGACCACCTCGGGGCAGGCCTCAGCCACCTCGAGCGGCACCTGCGCGGCGCCGAGGGTCGCCTCCCGGATGGTGGCCTCGCGATCGGCGCCCGTCGATCGATTGGCCTCCATGACCTTTTGAAAGGCCCACGTATCAGCATCGATCGCGTCGAGGAGTTGCTGTTTGAGCTCCTGCGCCCTGATCGCGACCTCCTCTAGATCGTCGCGCACATCCTCGAAGTCAGATTTCGGATGGGGCAGGTTGGCGACCATGGCGGCCAGCGAGGCCCCCAGAGCGACCGCCAGAGCCGCAACCGAACCACCACCCGGCGCGGCAGAGTCGCGCGAGGTCTCGTCGGCAAACTCCTGAAGGGTCATCGATGCCAGCGGCCGGGCCGGGGCGAGAATGTCCTCGATGATTTTTTCTCCGGGTTCGAAGGCAGCGACTTCGTTCAGTCCAAGCGAACGGGTCGCGGTGTGGACGATATCTGATTCGGGCACGCCTTGTGACCGTCCCATCCGCTCGAGATAGTGGCGACCCGCGGCGAGAATCGAGCTCTTCGGGACGAGGCCTACGAGCTCAGAGCCCGTGGCCCGCAGCCCACGTTCTCTGGCGCTTTCTTCACAGGCGTCAAAGGCAGTGTGAACCGGGGTCACATCGACGTCGATCAGGTTCATCGAGACCTGGGCGCACCCGTACTCGGGGATGTACCAGCCCATGCCCCGAACCGCCTTGAGCATCCCCGGCTGCGCGACCTTTTTTCCGTCCGGGCCCATCACGGTGCGGCCCATTTCTCTAACGTCGAAAGCCACTCGATTCGCCCACCGCTTGTCAGACACGTTGAGGTTCACGTTGTAGGCAACCAGGAACTTACGGGCGCCTGTCACCATGGCTCCGAACTCGGGCACGAACACCCCCGGACCATAGTCAGGAGCAAAATCGGGGTCTTCGAGCTTTCGTTCCAGGGCCTCATACTCGCCCTTGCGGATCGCCGCGAGCGACTGCCTCTCGGGACGGGTCGCCGCAAACTCGTACAGAAAGACCGGCAACGACAGTTCGTCTCCGACCCTCCTGCCGAGGCGATTGGCAAGCTCAACGCAATCATCCATCGTGGCGCCGGCCACCGGGACAAAGGGACAGACGTCGACAGCCCCCATCCGGCCATGGGCACCGTGATGCGTCCGCATATCGATCAGCCCACGCGCAGCCACCACCAGCTGATAGGCGCCCTCGAGGACGGCCTCCGGTTCGCCGACAAAGGTGATGACCGTGCGGTTGGTTTCGAAACCGGGGTCCACATCGAGCAGTTTGACGCCCGGCACCGCGGCGGCCGCCTGGGCCACGGCGTTGTAGACCTCTGGGTCACGGCCCTCGGAGATATTTGGAACACATTCGACGATCTTCATATTTTCTTCTCCACGTTTTGAAGGCTACTCGGCCGAGGTGATGCCGACATACGATTCAATGCCACGTCGCGGCTTACAGAACCGCCGGCCCGCTGAAATTATTGACGCGCCACCCATTCTTGATCCGAGTCGACCATCATGCGCACCAACTCATCGAAGCCGACCCGCGGCTGCCAGTTGAGCTCGCGCCTCGCCTTGGACGAGTCCGCCAACAAACGATCCACCTCGGCCGGCCGGAAGTAGCGCGAATTGACCAGGACGCGCTGGGTTCCCGTCGCCCGATCGACACCGATCTCCTCGAGGCCCGAGCCCTTCCACTCGATCTCGATACCGGCGTGCGCAAAAGCGAGCTCACAGAATTCACGAACTGAGTGCTCCTCACCCGTACCGACCACCCAATCATCGGGCTGGTCATGCTGGAGGATTAACCACATCGACTCGACAAAATCGCCGGCAAAGCCCCAATCACGCCGCGCTTCGAGGTTCCCGAGGGATACCCAATCGCGGCGCCCGGCGGAGATCTCAGCCACCGCACGGGTGATCTTCCGAGTGACGAAGTTCTCTCCGCGACGGGGCGATTCGTGGTTGAACAGGATCCCGTTGGCGGCGAACAGGCCGTGCGCCTCACGGTAGTTGATCGTCGCCCAAAAGGCATAGAGTTTGGCAACCGCATAAGGCGAGCGCGGGTGGAACGGGGTCTCCTCCGTTTGCGGAACCTCGGCGACCTTTCCAAAGAGCTCCGACGACGATGCCTGGTAAAAACGGGTCTCCGGCACGACCCTTCGCACCGCCTCGAGCAGTCGCACCACACCCAAGCCTGAAACATCGCCGGTGTAGGTTGGCATGTCAAACGAAATCCCAACGTGGGACTGGGCCGCAAGATTGTAAACCTCGTCAGGCCGGACCTTTTCGAGGATTGTCGCCAGCGACTCCGCGTCGCCGAGGTCGCCATAGTGCAGTCTGACGTGACGCTCGCCCATTCTCGCCTTGCGAAGGTGGTCGATGCGCTGCCGGTTGAAGGTCGAGGCGCGACGAACAATGCCGTGGACTTCGTAGTCTTTCTCGAGAAGGAACTCCGCAAGGTAGGAACCGTCCTGGCCGGTAATGCCCGTGATTAGTGCTTTCTTCATGGCGCGGATTCTAACAGAGGGGCGAACGCGAAGGGGCGGCTGAATCAAGTTCTTAGTTTTTAGTTTTTAGTTTTTAGTTTTGAGTTCTAATCCCGGGCTTTCGAAAGTCGCGAACTGGCGGGGATAACTCAAAACTCAAAACCAAGAACTCAAAACTAATCGATCCTGTAATTTGGAGCTTCCTTCGTGACCACCACGTCGTGAGCGTGGGACTCCTTGAGACCGGCGCCGGTGACCCGAATAAAACGCGCATGTTCGTGAAGATCTGAGATCGAGGAGCACCCGGAAAGCCCCATTCCTGCACGAAGCCCGCCGACGAGTTGTGTCAGTTGGTCCGATACGGGCCCCTTGAATGGAACCATGCCCTCGATGCCTTCGGGAACGAGTTTTGTTTGCTCGCCGCCCTCCTGGAAATATCGGTCTCTCGATCCCTCACTGCTCTTCATCGCCCCAATCGAACCCATACCGCGGTATGCCTTGAAGGTCCTGCCCTGGTACAGGATCTGCTCGCCCGGCGATTCCTCGACACCGGCAAACAACGAACCGATCATGATCACATCAGCACCCGCCGCGAGGGCCTTGGTGATATCGCCTGAAAAGCGAATGCCTCCGTCGGCGATAATCGGCACACCGGCGTCCTTGGCGACGCGGGCGCAGTCCATCACGGCCGTGATCTGGGGCATCCCGGCTCCCGTCACGACCCGCGTCGTACAGATTGACCCGGGCCCGATGCCGACCTTGAGGGCGTCGGCGCCAAGGCCGATGAGGTCCCGCGCCGCCTGCTCGGTCGCGATATTGCCGACGATCAACGGCGTCTCAGGGAAGGCCTTTTTGATCTGCCCGGTGGCTTCCATCACGCCACGGGAGTGTGCGTGGGAGCTGTCGAGACAGAGCACGTCGACGTGACTGGCAATGAGGGCCGCGCACCGGTCGAGGACATCACCGGTCACGCCGACACCGGCCGCGACTCGCAACCGTCCGAGCTCATCCTTGCAGGCGTGCGGGTAATCGTGGGCCTTTTTGATGTCCTTGACCGTGATCAGACCCTTGAGGTTCCCGGCGTCGTCGACGACCAGGAGCTTTTCGATACGATTCTTGTGCAGCAGACTCTTGGCCTTTTCGAGAGTCGTCCCGACCGGCGCTGTCACCAGGCCGTCCTTGGTCATGAAGTCGGCGATGGGCCGTTCGAACTCGGAGCAGAAACGCAGATCGCGATTGGTCAGGATGCCCTCGAGCTGGCCCTGGGCATCAACCACAGGGAGGCCCGAGATCCGATATCTCGCCATCACATCGAGGGCCTCGCGAACGGACTGTTCCGGATGGACGGTCACCGGGTCGACGATCATGCCCGATTCCGACCGCTTGACCCTGTCCACTTCTTCCGCTTGTCGCTCGATGCTCATGTTCTTGTGAATCACGCCGAGCCCGCCGAACTGCGCCATGGCGATGGCCATGTTGGCTTCGGACACGGTGTCCATGGCCGCCGAGACGATCGGCAGATCCAGCCGGATGCCGTTGCGCGTCAGCTTGGTGCTCACGTCGAGTTCGTTCGGATGGACTTCCGAGCGCCACGGCACCAAAAGAACATCGTCAAAGGTCAGTCCGACGGGAATATCTCCGCTCATCTTCTACCCTTCCGCCGCGCCCGCGGCGCCGTGGCAACGTTTGTACTTCTTGCCGGAGCCGCATGGGCAGGGATCATTTCGCCCCACCTTCGGCTGGTCGCGACGGATCGTCACCGGCCGTGCGTCGGGGGCCGACACCGGAGTGTTGGCCGCACGTTCCTGTTGCGCATGAGATGCGGCCAGGCCCCGTGCCTCGGGGTGGGACAGCGTTGTGCTGACGCCCTGGCGCCTGTGCTGCAGGTCCTCCACCGGTTCGGCGTGGAACAGGAACTTGACCACGTGGTCCTCGATGCGCTCCCACATGTCCTGGAAGAGGGCAAAGGACTCCCGCTTGTACTCCACCAGGGGGTTGCGCTGGCCGTACGCCCTGAGACCGATGCCCTCGCGCAGGTGGTCGAGAGCCAGCAGGTGGTCCTTCCACTGCCGGTCGACGGTGTCGAGCAGAAGAAACTTCTCGAGTCGCGAAAACTCGGCGTCACCAAACTCTTCGACCCTCGTCTCGTAGTGGTCGACGGCCGCTTGCTTGATCAACTCTTCGAGGTCGGGCCGGTTGATGGAATCCCAGTCCACTCCGATCTGCTCGGTGGTGAGGCCGAAATACAATCGGTACTCACGGGCCAACGCATCGCGATCCCAATCCTCGGGTTCCGCCTCTTCAGGGCAGAACTCGTCGATCAACGAACCGACAACCTCATCGATCACCCGTAGGATGTAGTTGCGGCCTTCGGAGCCTTCGAGGATCTGACGGCGCAGCTTGTAGACCGCGACCCTCTGCTTGTTCATGACGTCGTCGTACTCGAGGAGGTGCTTGCGGATCTCGAAGTTTCGTCCCTCGACCTGTGTCTGGGCGCGTTCGATGGACTTCGAGACCATTTTTGATTCGATCGGGACGTCCTCTTCCATCCCCAGACGATCCATAATCTTGCGCACCCAATCGGAGGCGAAGATGCGCATGAGATCGTCCTCGAGCGAAAGAAAGAACCGCGACGAACCCGGGTCGCCCTGGCGGCCACTGCGGCCGCGTAACTGGTTGTCGATCCGACGCGATTCGTGGCGTTCGGTGCCGAGGATGTGGAGCCCTCCGGCTTCGAGAACCTGCTGTTTTTCCGCCGCGCACTGCGCCTCATATTTCTCGAGCAGAACCTCATACTCTTCGGGCGTCGTCTCCGCGGTCGCCTCCATCTTGGCAAGGCCCTCGGGGCTGCCACCGAGCACGATGTCGGTGCCGCGCCCCGCCATGTTGGTCGCAATGGTGACCGCGCCCATCCGCCCGGCCTGGGCCACGATGTCGGCCTCGCGTTCATGGTACTTGGCGTTCAGGACAACATGCTTGACCTTGCGTTTTTGCAGCAACCTGTCAAGGCGCTCGGAGTTTTCGATGGAAACCGTGCCGACCAGGACCGGCTGGCCGCGCTGGTGGCGGGGGGGGCTCTACAACCGACCCGCCCCGCACCAATCCCAGACCGGGATTTTTACGGCAAACCCCGGGGGGGCGCCCCCCCACCGCCAGGTGGTTTACACCCCCGCCCCCGCGCGGGCCGGGGTA
>JASJGQ010000223.1:0-5408 GCA_033791425.1 Acidobacteriota bacterium | reverse complement strand
CCCGATCCCCTCGCCCGGCGCTGGCGTTCCGATGAACAAAGCTCGTAGCACGGCGCCACTGGAGGGAGGCGCCGCCAATTTCAGCCCGTTTCCGAGCACCTGTCTTTCGAAATCGCTTGTCCTCTGGTCGCTCTTGCTTCGTTCCGGCACCGACGCGGAGATCCGCATTGGCGTGTTCAAGGACAGCGACGATTTCGCCGCTCACGCCTGGGTCGAGGTCGACGGCACACCCGTCAACGACACCGCCGATGTCGTGGAGCGACACGAGGTCTTCGCGGATCCGCTGACGTCGGAGACCTGAGCGGCCCATGAGCGGCATCGCGGGCCTCTTCCATCTCGACGGACGGCCTGTCGAACCACCCCAAATATCGGCTATGGTGACGCCGCTGCTCCGAAGAGGGCCGGACGGTTCAGGCGGCTGGCGGGACGGTTCCACAGGTCTCGGCAACACCACACTCCAGACGACGCCGGAATCGCGAGATGAACAGCAACCACTGGTCCTTGGCTCCGGAAGGTTGGTCATCACGGCCGACGCGCGTCTCGACAATCGCGAGGATCTTATGGCGAGGCTCGGTCTGCACGACGTGGAGACCAGCTTCATCAGCGATGCCAGACTGATTGCCGGAGCCTACGAGAAATGGAATGAGCGCTGCCCGGAAGAGCTCCTTGGCGATTTCGCCTTTGCAATCTGGGACGCCGGCCGGCAACGGCTCTTCTGTGCACGGGACTGTTTTGGAGTCAGGCCCCTCTATGTCCACCATCAGCCGGGCCGGCTCTTCGCATTCGCCTCGGAACCGGCGGCGATCCTCTCGCTTTCCGAGGTGCCGTACCGGCTCAACGAGGGCCGCATTGCCGATTTCCTCGTCACCCAGCTCGAAGGGATCGACACAAGCTGCACCTTCTTCGAAGGCATTTCCCGTCTGCCGCCGGCCCACGCAATTCTGGTTGATGCGGGCGGAACACGGCAGTGGCGCTACTGGAGTCTGGAACCGGGCCCCGAAATGCGGTTGAGCTCCGATGACGCCTATTCGGATGCCTTTCTCGAAATTTTCACAGACGCCGTGGGCTGCCGGCTTCGCGGCTCGGAATCCGTCGGATCCATGCTCAGCGGCGGTATGGATTCGGGCTCGATCGTGGCGGTGGCAAGCGGGCTCCGACGGGAGAACGGGAGTGGGCCACTCCCCGTTTTCTCGGCAATCGGCCCCGATTCCGAGAGCTGCGTCGAAACACAGGCTATCCTCGCGGCACAGACCATGCCCGGCCTGGAACCACACCCGGTGAATCACGCCGAACTCGACGATTTCCTGCCGGAACTGCTCGAACTGGGCTGGAGTGCCGACGAACCATTCGACTGCCACATGACCCTGGTGCGCGCCGTCTACCTCTGCGCCCGAAGGAACGGAGTCAAGGCGGTACTGGACGGTATTGACGGCGACATTGTCCTCAGCGAGGGCAGCTATCTGACACGTCTGATGCGTGGTGGCCATTGGCTGACCGCCCATCGCGAAGCTGCAGGTCAGAATCGATTCTGGCTGGGGGCCTACCCGGCTTGGCGAGAGTTGGGCCGCAGTGCGATTCAGGCTTTCGTGCCGGGGGCCGCGCTGCGAGCTCTCCGCGGTCTGCGAGGCACATTCGGTACCGACCGGCTGCGAAGGACCATCGAAGAATCGATGATCTCCGCGGACTTCGCAGAACGCATCCACCTGAATGACCGCCTCGCAAGCCTCGGGTCGCACAGCTACCCTGCATTGCCGGCAGACCTAATGGCCGAAAGCGCCCGGGCTATCGGCCACCCCTACCTGACCGTTGGAGTGGAACGCTACGGCCGGACTGCCTCGGCCCTTGGCATCGAGCCCCGCCACCCCTTCCTCGACCGGCGCCTGGTGGAATTTTGTGTGGCTCTGCCCGGCAACCAAAAACTCTCCGGCGGTTGGCCGAAGGCAATTCTTCGAAGCGCCATGAAAGGGAATCTGCCCGATGCCGTTCGCCGGCGTCGCGGCAAACAGAATCTGGGGCGGGCCTTTACCGAGGCCCTACTTCACAGTCAGCGCGAAAATCTCGGTCAATCGTTCGAGGATCGATGGGAGCATCTCTCGCCATTCGTAGAAATGGGGAAGGTGCGACCGGCCTGGCGCTCCTTCTTCGAAGACGGCAGTTCCGATCGGGCTGACACCGTCTTTGAAGCCCTTGCACTCTCTACGTGGTTGCGTCGTCACGCGAAACGACCACGAGCCCCTGCAGATTTGTCCGAAGTAACGTCTCCTATATAATCTGCCAAGGATCAGATAAGGACCCGGGAGAGGATTCGAGCGATGGCTCAAGAGGACGACAAAAAAACCAAGGGAGGTGAAAGGCCGGTCCGCCGGGCTTATCACGCGCCGCGCTTGTTGGTTTACGGCGTTCTCAGGGACCTCACTACCGGTGGTTCAGGGGCCAGACCCGAGCTTGCAAGCCAATCCAAAAACAAACAGAGACCGTAGAACGGCCGGTGCCACCCCGTTTTCTCGCCGGAAGATCACAACCTCGCCACGATCCAATTGCGGAAGGTCGCGCGTGAAGGAATACCTCTATGCCGATCTGATTGTGTCCAGCACTGAGTCCCTGCCGGAGCTCTGTGAACCCGATGGACCCGTCGAAACGACCCCACAGATTCTCTTCAAAGTGGAAGACGTTCCCCGCGCCGAACGGGCGCCGCAATCTTGGGATCACCTCCGGCACCCGACCACTGGAGACATCCTGCTCTCGGTAGCGAGGACCGATGCCGGATTCGTCCTGAGTTTCCCGTCCCTGGCCGATTTCGACGTTTCCGCGGCCGGCGATCGAGTGACTGCACGCCCAGGCCCGAACTGCTCACCGGTAACGTTGCGCCACCTGTTGCTCGATCAGGTCCTACCCCGAATCATCGCTCACGGCGGGAGGCTCGTCCTCCATGCCAGCGCTGTCGAGATCGACGGTTCGGCCGTCGCTTTTGCCGGCCCGAGCGGGATCGGCAAGTCAACCCTGGCCGCGAGTTTTCACGTGGCCGGCTTCCCTGCCTTCACCGATGACGGTCTGGTCGTCACCGGGGGCGGGGGTAAGTTCACGGCAGGCATCCTTTACCCCGGCCTGAGGCTCTGGCCGTCGTCGTTGTTTTCATTTGCGGACGGGGAGCGCGACGCTCCTCCCGTGGCTCAAAACTCCGCCAAGCGCCGAGTTCAACTGCCGGAATTGAAGATGTCATCAGGGCGGACGCTCACAGCAATCTTCTTTCTCACCGAAGCGCCTGCCGGCGGCGGGACGATCACCGCTTCAAACCTGACCCCGCGAGACGCCTGCATGGAGGTCATTCGTTCTTCTTTCCACCTCGACGTCTCCGATACGCGCCGAGCCGCCAACCTTCTGGAAGTTGCCGGAGAGGTTGTCAAGACCCTGCCGACGATCGCACTGGCCTACCCTCGCGACCACGCGCGGCTGCCGGAGGTTCGGGAGACCATCCTGCGGCAGGTGAAGGGGCCGGGCACCTCCGATGCGGGGACCGGCCGTGCGGCGGTTCAACCATGACCTCCCCAAAGGCCTACAGTCTTTTCGCCCACGGCGAGATGATTTCGGACGGCCCCCGAATCGAGGCCTACTCACGCGCACTGCAAAAAGCCATCCGTCCTGAGGCGAAGGTTCTCGATATCGGTGCAGGGCCCGGCATCTTCTCTCTTCTGGCCTGCAGTTTCGGCGCCGCACACGTATTCGCTATCGAGCCCGATGACACCATCCAGATGATCCACGAGTTCGCCATAGCTAATGGTTTTGCAGACCGGATCACCGCGTACCAGGCTCTCTCGACGGCGGTGACACTCCCCGAACGTGTGGACGTCATCGTCTCCGATTTACGCGGGGTCCTCCCGCTTTTCGAACAACACATCCCTTCGATCATCGATGCCAGAGGGCGGTTTTTGAAAGACGGGGGCCTCCTGATCCCGCAGGTTGATACTCTGTGGGCGGCCCTCGTCAGCGGCTCTGAGGTTTACCAGTCAATTCGAGAACCGTGGCTTGGAAACCAGTTCGATCTCGACCTGAGTGCCGCTCAAAAGCCTGTCTCCAGTCGATGGAAACGGGTGGTCACCGACCCAGGTCAATTATTGTGTCCGGCGAAGCAATGGGCCACCCTGGACTATCGAACGATCGATCAGCCAAACGCCGCCGGCGAGCTCGCCTGGACGATCGAGAGTGCCGGCACCGCCAGCGGCATCGTCGTCTGGTTTGATACCGAGCTGACCGGCGGAATCGGTTTTTCGAATGCCCCGGGCGAACCGGAGTTGGTCTATGGTCAGGCATTCTTCCCCTGGCCGGAACCACAGGACCTGGTTGCAGGGGACAGGGTCAGGGTAGACCTGCGCGCAGACCTCACCGGTGATGATTACACCTGGAGTTGGCGCTCACGAATCTGCCGCAACGACGACCCAGAACGCCCAGGGACGGTCTTCGACCAATCCACCTTTTATGCAAACCTGGTCTCACCCGAGCAGCTACGGCGGCGCGAGGCGAACTCCACTCCGGCACTCGACGTCGAAGGACAAATCGACAGCTTCATCCTCTCTCAGATGGACGGAATGACGACCCTTGGCGAGATAGCCCGCCGCACCGTAGACCGCCTGCCCGAACATTTCAGGGACTGGCAGGAAGCCTTGACCCGGGTGGGGGAACTCGCGGTTAAGTACGGGAAGTAATCCTAAAGGTGCCAGGCACCGATTTTGAACGCCGATCCTGTTGCATCGACATCGGCACAGCAGCCACGGCCGCTGACGTCAGGCCACGCGCTCACGGCAGTCCTGGAGCATGCCTACTGCTACAACTTCGAGACCGCAAAGCGGGAACTGGCGTCGGACTATCTCAGGTTGCTCGTGGGCGTGCCCGTGGTGGAGATTGGCCGGCCCCGCGGTTTCGACGGGCTCGAGAGCTATCTCGACGTGATCGAACGCTTGATGACCGCGGATCCGTGGTGATCCCGGGGCTCGGATTCAAGAAATCAGGCCCTGTGACGTCAACTCCCGCAACAGATCGTTCAAGTCCTGTTTCAGCTGCTCGGGCGTGACCTCGAACTCGGCAGAGAGACGTTCTACAATTTCGTCCTCATGGGCGCCAGCGTCCAGCATCTCCCAGATGCGGGCGCCGGTGCTGTTGAACTCGAAGACCTGGTTGGTTTCGAGACGGATCAGGACCATCCGCTCGCCGAGCCGTTTGAAAACCAGGTCGGGATCGAGTGTGTGGGGATTCGTCATGGATGGGGCCGAGGTTAGCACGGTGGTGCGCTGCGGCGGTGCGGCACAGGATGAAACAGCGGTAGGCTCGTTGTTTGGAATTGGGAATTAGGAATTAGGAATTAGGAATTGGGCGGGCGGGGGGGGGGGGGCCCCCGGCCCCCCCCCCCCCCCCCG
>JASJGQ010000222.1:0-19806 GCA_033791425.1 Acidobacteriota bacterium | reverse complement strand
CGAATCCACGCCGCAGCACCATCTCACTGTCGGCCCTTTCGGTGAAGAGAAAGGGCAGGTCGAATGCGCGCGCGGTCTCGTGCCCGATGATCAGCCCCCCCATCGCCGGTGCGACGATCACGTCAGGCGCAAGGCCCGCTTCCCGCAGCGCAGCCGACAACAGGCCGCCGGCGCGCGCTGCGCGCCGCGGATGGGCGAGATAAAGGGCGCACTGCAGGTAGTCTCCCGAATGGAGGCCCGAGGAAAGAAGAAAATGGCCGCGCTGATGGGCGCCGCATTCGGTCAAGTCGGCACGCGTGATGTCTTCAGTCAATCCTGGTTCCGTTCGATTCCGTAGGAGCGCATTTTCTTGTAGAGATTGGACCGTGGGGTCCCGATGACCCGCGCGGTAGCGGCCACGTTCCAACCGTTGCGTTCGAGGTGGTGCAACAAGTAGGCAATCTCGGACTGACGCTGAAACTCGGAAAGCGAACCGATGTCGAGCATCGAGTCCACGGTCCCGTCGACCGGCTGAGACGGGAGATCGACCCGTTGCACCGTATCGTCCAATTCCATGATGACCGCTCGTTCGACCACGTTTTTGAGTTCGCGGACGTTGCCCGGCCAGGGATGCTGCATGAGCTGACTGAGGGCTTTTTCGCTCCAGCTCTTGGGGCGCCGATTGTATTCGCGGCAGAACTGCTCGGTGAGGTGCTCGACGAGGGGCGGAATATCCCCGGTGAGTTCGCGCAGCGGCGGAGTTCGAAGCACGACCACGGCAAGCCGGTAGAAGAGATCCTCGCGGAACCTGTCTGCCCGCACTTCCGCCACGAGATCCTTGTTGGTGGCGGCAATCACTCTCACGTCAACCCGGAAGTTCTGGCCGGCGCCGACCGGCTCCACTTCACCGTCCTGCAACACCCTGAGCACTTTGGCCTGGGTCTTCAGACTCATGTCACCAACTTCATCGAGGAAGATGGTGCCGCCGTCGGCCTGAACAAATTTTCCAAGCTGCCGCTTGTGGGCGCCGGTGAACGAGCCCTTTTCGTGTCCAAAGAGCTCTGATTCGATGAGTTCCTCGGGGATCGCCGCCGAGTTGACTCGGACAAACGGTTTTCTGGCACGCCCGGAGAGGTGGTGGAGACGCCTCGCCACCAACTCCTTGCCGGTGCCCGACTCTCCCTGAATCATGACGGTGGCGTGCGACGGCGCGACGCGGGAGATTTCTTCGCGCAGCTGGCGAATGGCGGTGCTTTCGCCGAGAAGGGGCGGCGGCTCAACGGCGGCAGCGCCGCCCCGCGCGACCCTGCCCTGTGCCACTGCACCCCGCACCGCCAGCAAAAGGTCGGCACGATCGGGCGGTTTCGTCAGGTAGCCCGCGGCCCCCGCTTCCAGACATTGACTCGAGGTGAACTCGTCGCCATGCCCCGTGAGGATCACGACCGGGATTTCGAGCCCTCGCTGAGACAGGTTTTCCAACAGCGACAAGCCGTCCATCCCCGGCATCTTGATATCCAACAGTGCCGCGTCGGGCGGGTTTGCATCGAGCTCATCGAGGCCCTGAAAGGCGTCGCTCGCCTCTTCCACCTCGTAACCGGCCCCGCTCAAGATGCGTCGCAGAACCTTCCGCACACCGGCATCATCATCGATGATCAGGACTGTGCCTTCCATGAACCCCATGGTACCAGCAAGGCACATGGGGGGATGGACCCTGCGACGTGCATTGGGAGACATGCACAAGTGAAACCTTCATCCTGAAGTTCAGAGCTTGACGCCAGATGGATTGAACAACTACGCCACTCGAGTCGTCACCCATTGAGCCAATGAGGCAAGCCACCGCCGCCAGCAATCCGTGGCCGAGATCGGATCGGCTGGGGAGACGGGTTTCGGCGATCGGCCACTCTTTGCTTGTGGTGGGTCGCGGCTGACCCTTGCCATGGTCATGCGCCCCGAATTCTGTCAGCTTCAGTCGATGTCAAACCTGACGCCCTGTGCCAGGGGAAGTTCGCCGCCCCAGTTGATGGTGCAGGTCTGACGCCGCATATAGCCCTTCCACGCGTCGGAGCCGGCCTCCCGCCCGCCGCCGGTCTCTTTTTCGCCACCAAAGGCGCCACCGATCTCAGCCCCGGAGGTGCCGATATTGACGTTGGCGATTCCGCAGTCTGAGCCCTCGTGTGAAAGGAAGCGTTCGGCAGTGCGGAGACTGTCCGTGAAGACAGCAGACGAGAGACCCTGGTCCACCGAGTTGTGCATCGCAATCGCCTCGTCAAATGTCGAGTACTCGATCACATAGAGAATCGGCGCAAAGGTTTCGTCTCGAGCGATCGCGAGGTCCGCCGGCGCCTTGACGATGGTCGGTTCGACAAAGAACCCCGGGCCATCGGGCCGGCCGCCACCGTAGAGGATCTCGCCTCCCTGCTCGCGAACTGCGTCGAGAGCTGCCTCGTGCTCGGTAACGGCACCGGCATTGACAAGTGGTCCCATGAGGACGCCGTCTTCAAGGGGGTTACCGATGGTTATCGACGGGTAGGCCTTGAGGAGCCGAGCCACCACTGCTTCGGCAATGCTGGTGTGGAGAAACAGGCGGCGCAAGCTCGTGCACCGTTGGCCGGCGGTGCCGACCGCGGCGAACAGGATCGCGCGCACGGCGAGCTCGATGTCGGCGTCTTCGGCAACGATGATGGCGTTATTGCCCCCGAGCTCGAGGATGCTGCGGCCGAAACGGCGTGCGGTCACCTCGGCGACGTGGCGGCCCATTTTTGTTGAACCTGTAAAGGAAACCAACGGGACCCGGGGGTCATTGATCATCCGCTCACCCACGGTACGGCCGGGGCCGATGACCACGTTGAAGATTCCCTGCAACCCGTGCCGTTGCATCACCCGATTACAGATGTGCTGGACGGCGACCGCGGTTAGCGGAGTTTGTGAGGATGGTTTCCAAACCATCGTGTTGCCGCACACTGCGGCCAGCGCCGCGTTCCATGCCCAGACAGCCACGGGGAAGTTGAACGCCGAAATGATGCCGACCACACCCAGGGGGTGCCACTGCTCGTACATCCGGTGAAGCGGACGCTCCGAGGCCATGTTGGGACCGTAAAGTTGGCGAGACAGCCCGACCGCAAAGTCGCACATGTCAATCATCTCCTGGACCTCGCCGAGACCCTCGGAGAGAATCTTGCCCATCTCGAGCGACACCAGGCGCCCCAGGGGTTCTTTGAAGACCCGCAACTCGTTGCCGAGGTCGCGCACGACCTCCCCACGCGCGGGTGCCGGCATCATGCGCCAAGTCTCAAACGCCTCGGTCGCCGCGGCCATCACCTTTTCGTAGGCCGCTTCATCCGCCTGAATGATGGAGGCGATGGGTTCGCCGTCTGACGGATTGATTGAGACCAATTCGTGCCGGTCGTCAGGCATGATCCACTCACCGGTGCACGCACCGAGATTGGAATCTTTGATTCCGAGCTCGAGGTGAAGCCCGAGGTCGGAGAAAAATTTCTTCATTTCACGCAGGATATCGGTCATTGCAATCCTCCAGCATTTCGTCGCCGCGGCGGGAGTGTACCCTCCCGTTGACGGCCTGCCAACCCTGAGAAAACAATTCAGGTTTCAGGTTTCAGGTTTCTTCGCTTTCGCCCGGGGTCGAGAAGTAGTTTTCCCAATCTGCGATGTCGCGCGACGACAACTTCGACTCGTAGGCAGACCGTCGCTTTCGGGGGCCCCGGCGGCCTCGCCACTCGGCCAACGTCCTAACAGAGGCGCCCTTGCTGCGGGCTCGATTGCGAAGCGCACGATCATCAGTCACCACCACCCACTGCGATGCAGATCGGCCGCCGGGAACCAGTCCAATGATGACGTCGTCTGCAGTGACAGCGCCGGAGTATTGGACCGTGACCCGACCAAGGTGCTCCCTCACCGGTGAACCATCGGGCGGCGGGCCATCAAAAATCAGAAAGACCTGCAGCGCCTCATGCCGCACCTGCTCGAGCGCATGTTGACGGACGTCGGCGCGTTTCCGATGGGCTGTAGGAAGACTGTGCAGAAGGTTATTCCCGTCGATGAGGACGGGCATCTTCAGTGCATCTGCCGCGCTCGCCGCAGCACGCGCTGCAGTTCGCGCGAACCTGCGAGGTCTGCGTACAAACGGTTGGCGGCATCGTTGTCGGGGTCGGCCGCCAAAGCCCGTTCGAGGGACTTCCGTTGCCGTTCCTTATGGTTGCGGCGGCGCCAGAAGTCGGCCAGTTCGAGCCACGAATCGACATGCTTGGGGTTCGCCTCGATGGCCCTCCGCAAACAGGCGAGGGCACGATTGGCCCACAGCGGGTTTCTCTGCAGGATCCGCGAAAGCTTGAGGAGTTCATCCGGCCGCGGGTCGAGGGCACAGGCTCGCTCGAGAAGCTGGATCGCGAGATAGAGCTCGTTGTCCCTGATCAGTTCATCGGCACGTTTCAGGTTGGCCTCGACGAGCGTCTTGCGGGCCTGCGGATCCACGAGCCCCCGTGTTGGGTTCTCGATCCGGCTGCTTTCGGCCTCGATGGTCTTCAAAATTCCGTCGTAACGCTCCCGCGCCTTGTGAGAGGAGAGGACCTCATAGGCGGCTCGGCCGCGTTCGACTATTCGTTCCAGGTGCCCAACCATGTCCTTGAGGTGGGGTCCGTTGGCTGCCTCCGGCGCAAATCGCTCCCTGATCTTCTTCCATCCGTCTTTGATTTCCGCCCGGTTGGATTCCTGCGAAAGCCCAAGGGCCTTGTAGTGATCGACTTTTGTCACCGCTTCCGAGAGCTTGCGGATGTACTTGCGCTCTTCGATCTGGCTCTCGCTAAAATCTCCGTGTTCGGCCACCGGCTCCTCGGCTGGCGCCACGCCTTCGATCGTTGGTTCGAGCTCCGGTTCCGGGCCGGGGGCCGTCTCGCTCTCCACGACGACCGTTCCGGAGAGCAACAACGTGTAAAGCGTGGTGTAGAGCTGAGCCTCGGGGAGCGACGAAAGCCGCACCAACTCGCCAATGTTCTTCGCCGCATCGAGACGGCTCAGCAAGAAACCTTCTGTGGGATTCAGCTCCACGTCTTCGATCACGGTTTTGAAAGACGGTGAAAGGACCACCCGCCCTGCCGGCGGGCCGATGATCTTCCGAATAGCGTCGATGTCCGAATATTCACGGGCCGCCAAAAGGATGATCTGCGAGGTGACGACGTTGGGCAGTGTGTCGAGCTGACCCTCTCCACCGCCGTCGATAAACTCACAAGTCGTCCGCGGCGCCGCCGAAGCGCGCCGAATGATGGTGAGAGTGAGCTTCTGAAGCTCAAGTTCGAGGTCTTCGGCTGAGATATAGCCTCTCGCCACGAGAATATGTCCGAACGGCGGCGAAGCGCCACCACCCTGGCCGAGAAGGATCAGCGCCCGATCATCCTCGCTGATCTTGCTGCGGTCCACCAGCCACATCCCGAGCTTCTCTTCTTCCAGGTGCGACCGCGCCGCTCGGATCTCGCCGTTGGTGAAGAGAATCTCGCGCCCGCTGGATCCCGCCACCGCCTTCAGAGAGCCGGTGGCGCGGGCTGCCGCGAGTTCGGTCATCAGGGTCGGCAGGGGCCGAAACGCAGCACTCGCACCCATTGACTCAACCACCCGGCGGCGCGGAGGGCATGGCCTCGTCGCCCGTGAGCTCGATGGGATGAGGTTCAAAACCTTCGCGTTGCAGCGCTGCGGGAACATCCCTGACGGCAGCGCCGGCTGCGGCGCGACTCGAGAAGTTGCCCCACACCAACTGCCAACAGTCATCGCGGCCGTTCGACTCGGCCGCCACGGGGCGCACCTCGTCGGGGTGTTGATCGGCTTTCTTGAGGACCCGCTGCAGATCCTGCGGTTCGCAACCCATGTCAACCACCAACGACCAGTGCTGGCCTGTCGCCAGCGCGCCATCGTTGCCGACTGCGTCGGTAGCGCCATTGTCACCGGATCGACTCACCAGCCAGGCGATCGTCAGCAGCACGATCAAGAGCAGCGCTGCGCTGCCGACAATCCAGCTCACCGGGATGCGTCGTCGCGATGACTCGGAATACTCGTCGGCCGGCAGGAGGTCCACCTCAGAATCTACAACCAGCGAAGGCTCCGGCTCCAAAATGCCCGTGACAACAAGCGCCGCCAGCAGCCGGGAAACCTCATCGACGGAGTGCTCTGAACGATCCGCGACCTGGTGTGCCGTTCGTTCGCCGCTGATCTTGGAAACGATCAGGTCGGCCTCTTCAGACAGCCGCAGCGGCGAGTACAACTCGAGAAAATTCGGCGATCTGCTCAGAAAAACATCGAGGTCCGGCAGGATGACCGAGGCCGTTGCACCCGTGGTATCGGAAAGCACCAGTTCGACAAGAGTATGCGTGATCGATACCGTCGCACCATCCGCCGGGTTGGGTTCGCCCTCAACGATTTCGAGCTCTCGCCCCGGGTCGAGAAGCCACTGTCTGAGATGCTGCTGCAAGAGCTCCTTTGCGGCGCCCATTGCATAGGTCTCAGCAATCTGACCGGTCGCGGCGAGTTCGCGTGCTTCCTCGAGCAGATCAATTCGACCGACCGGCTCACAGCTCAAACGATGACTGAGTGCCTCGGTGTCAATACCCTCGACAAACCTGATGCGGCCGTTATAAACCCGCAAAATCAACTCGCCATCGGCCCACCGCAGTTGCGCAGCGCCGCCCTCCTGTCGGGCGATCCACTGTCCGAGTTGCCAGATTTCGTGAGGGTCGGTCATGGCCAAAGAATATTGCATCCGAGGCTCCATTGTAAAGCGGCGAGACCTTTGTAGAGCTCCTCAAGGACCGGGCGCGGCCCGCCTCCGATCGGCATGCCATGATGACTTTCTCAACGATTCAGTTCTGAGGATTGTCACCCATCTCCGAGGCTTGACACACGAAGTGTTGCCCTCTACCATAACCTTCCCAACGGTTATCCGATTGGGAGGTTAGCTCAGCTGGTTAGAGCACCTGCCTTACACGCAGGGGGTCGTGGGTTCAAGTCCCCCACCTCCCACCACCTCTGGGCCACCCTATGCGGGGTCGTAGTTCAGTCGGTTAGAACGCCGGCCTGTCACGCCGGAGGTCGCGAGTTCGAGTCTCGTCGGCCCCGCCATGTCAATTTCATTGCCGCCCTCTCGGGCGGCATTTTTTTGACCATTTGGAGCCTCGTGGCACCGTTGCCTGCGAGCTGGCTCTGTGCGAATCGCTCCTCGATTCGCACGATCCAGGAATCGCAGCCACCGGCGGCATCGAGTCTCGTCGGCCCCGCCATGTCAATTTCATTGCCGCTCTCTCGGGCGGCATTTTTTGACCATTTGGAGCCTCGTGGCACCGAGCACCCTAGTCGAGAAGCATCTGCGTTCATCTGCGTTATCTGCGGTTTCTCCAGCATCACACCACGACGATGCAGTCTGTGCTGCCGTGGGAGTTGGGTTCGTAACGGTCAGCAGCTTCCTCGTTGAACCACTCACCAGCGTCACTTCGATATCGGAAACGATAGGTGTGACCCTGTTGGAGCGATACGACAGCGCTGGCGGTTCCGTTGCTCCGCCTGACAAAGAGGTCCACATCCGGGTTCCAGCCGTTGAAATCACCAACCACCGAGGCCGGCAGCCGGGTATCTTTTTGATCGAGGACGAAACTCACTTTGATCTCGTCTGAACCCTTTGCGAAGCGTCGTTTGAGCATGATGATCTCCTCACCCACTTTAAAGAATGTGCGTCGCCCACCGGCGATTGGCGAGTTGGCGGCGCTGGAAACCCTTCGGATCCAGGTCACCGCTCCTCCATCGTGTAAACTGCGACGGAGAATCAGTCAAATGGCGACACCCCTCATCCGCCCGACCTTCGAGATCGCGGTCGACCTCGACCCGGAGACGGTGATGGAGAACCTGCGTCGGCGGTTGCCGCAATGCCCGCGGTGCACCGGAATGTCGTTGGGGCCGCATGCCGAACTCTTTGTTCCGGAGTCGGAACGACGAGTGTGGTCGCCCTGGTTGAGTGTCACAGCTCGCGAAAGCGATCACGGCACCACGGTGCGCGGCCGCTTTGCACCACACCCAAGTGTCTGGACTCTTTATCTCTTTCTCGCCTTCGGTCTCGGGTTCGCTCTTCTTGTAGGTCTGACATGGGGCTATGCACAGTGGGCGATGGATACAGTTCCCTGGGCTCTCGGGAGTGCACCACTCGCCCTGGCGCTGGCATTGGCGTTGTATGGAATCAGCTTGATCGGGCAACGGCTCAGCGCCTCGCAGATGGTGCAATTGCGCTCCGCCCTCGACGAGCTCCTCCTCTAGGAGTGTGGATCTCATCGCCACGACGCTTCGACCGATGACACTCGACTGCTAATCGAGATAACCGAGAGCTCGCAGCTTCTCGACGGTCTCCGCATCGAGCTTCTGAGTCACCAGACGATCGCGAGCACCAAGTCCTTCGGAGACCTCCCCCAGACACGAGAGAAGATCATTGGAAGGCCGCGATTGAGCCGGCGCGAGGTTATTGAGCTCTTTCGGATCCTCTGTCAAATCGAAGAGCAAGTGCCCCTTTTGAGCCACGCCCAGGATTTCTTTTTGATCGTCGACGATGATCCCAACTGACAGGAGCCCCTTCGACCGCTTCTTTTCGTTGTCGTGCGTCCCACCATGAACAGCGCCTCGATGTGCCTGATAGCACGTCACGCCTCCGGGAGCCTCGGCTTGGCCTCCACGCGCGGCCCGAGCCCAACTGGTACCGGGCAGTTCTTCCGGCCTCTCGATGCCAACAAGATCGAGGAGGGTCGGAGCGATATCCAGAAGAGTGGCTTGAAACGACAATTTCCGGGGGAGGATCTCGCCTTTCCAATACATTCCGAAAGGAATGCGAAGTGACGGCTCATAGAGGTTTCGACCATGACCCCAATAATTGTGCTCGCCCAGGCTCTCGCCGTGATCGGCCGTGACAACCACGATGAGATTCTGTTCATCGACCATCTGCCGGACACCCTCGAGCAGACGCCCAATGGAGCTGTCCACCAAAGCGATTTCGGTATCGTATCGATCCTTCTTGCTCAATTGGTCGTCGTTGACGCCAAGCCGAGCCGCATACTCCCCTTGAAAGCGATAGGGGGCGTGCGGTTCAATGTAGTGGACCCAGAGGAAGAACGGATTTCCAGCCTCAACTGAAGAGTCCTCCTCCAGCCATTCGAGAGCATCGTCGGTGACATCCTCGCAGGTGGCCTCCGAGTTGAGCAGTCCGAACCAGCGCCTCCGCTCGAGACGTTCTCCATAGCTGTCAAAGTGTTCGCCCAGGAGGGTGAGGTTGTCCTTCAGGGTCCAGGTACCGATAACTGCCCCTGTCGCATAGTTGTTTCGCGCAAGAATCTTCGGCAGCGAGTCGAGCCCCGTTTGCATCCGAAGCCCGTTGCGCGAGGCCCCGTGCTGATGCGGATGAAGCCCGGTCACCATCGAGCACATGGCCGGTCCGGTGAGAGGCTCCGGGGTCCAGGCCCGTTCGAATTGGAGCCCGCCCTCGATCAGCACATCCATATTGGGTGAGGTGTCCCTCTCGTATCCGTAGGAACCGAGATGATCGGCGCGCAGGGCATCAACCGTAATCACCAGAATTGAAGGAGGTGTTTCAGCTGCCTCGAGAGGAACTGCTGAAAGCGCCACGCATCCGACACATGACATCCAAACTGCTTTACGGACGATCCAATTCATACTCAGTTCTTGCACGGAAAAACCCTCTCCAGATCTCGGTCGGCTGCGTATTGTACCCGACCCCGCTCTCCGCTACGGAAACATCTTCTGTGTCACACGCCGTGTGGCAGCGTGGCCGGTGAGGCGCCTATGCCGCGGTGACGACGGTCAGAAAACCGTGGGGCCAATCCTGATCACCGGTCACCGAAGAGTCCCTCGGTACGAAAGGGCGAGTTGTTCATGTCATGAAACACATCGTATCGACCTGAAACAGGTCAACGCTCACCAGATCCTGCGATTCGCGCATTTCCGCTGGCATAATTCTTGCGGAATGGAGACTCCGGAGGAGAAATTGGGCATTCCGGACCTCACCGAGGCGTTCAGCCTTGGAAACATTAACATCCAGCGGCGCGGTTTTACAGTCCTCGAGGCGTTGGTGACGATCGCCGTGATCAGCGTCATCGGCGGCGTGGTCATCCCTTCAGTATTCGCGGAATACCAACAGGCGCATCTGTCGAACTGTGTTGCCCAACTCGAACAGATGAAGGCTGTGGCCCACGATCTCGGCGTCAGTGGGTCCGTCCCGAACCCGACTGAGTTCTGGGCCGAGGGCTTCCCCGACGCAGAGGACGGCGAGTATTACTACATCGTTGATGAACAGGATGCCAACAAGGGCCACGGCAACGATCTCGACGGTTGCGACGAGGACAATCCGGGCACCTCGCCACCGTGCGCCGGGACTGACATCACGTTCGTCGTTCTCTGCAACCACGACCACGGGCAATTCGGATCCTATATCTATGCCACGGACCAGGTCTCGCCGACCGTTGTCGAGGTTGACGGCGACGATCCCGGCTACAAGGGATGGCTCGCCATCGCCAATACCAACGGCACCAGGAAAGAGGGCAAAGAGCCCACCAAACCCGGCAAGGGCAGAAATAACAGTCCCCATCTTTGATGAATTGACAGGCGTGGAACACCCTCCCACGACCTCTCGAGACGGCCCGCGATTGGCGCGGGCCGTTTCCTTTCTCAGCCGACGACCGCGGGCATTCGTCGTCGGAGGGCAGGGAGGGGGGTGGCAAACCCGAAATACAAAATCCAAAATCACGTTTTTGCACCCTGTACACTTGGACCGGAATGGATTCCTTCGACCGCAACTGGCGCGGGCTCCAGCTCGAAACCCTGGTCGATCTTTCGCTGACCATAGGCGGGGTTTTGTCCGAGGAAGAACTGGTTGAGGAGTTGCTGCAGAGGGCGGTGGGCACTCTCGACGCGGGCTCAGGCTTTGTCTGCACCCTCCACCCCGGTGGTCAGGAGGCCATCGTCCACTCCGAACGATTGCCGCAAAACGTCGAGGTCGTACGTTCGTATTTCGACTCTCATCTGCTCGAGGATCTGGCTGCCGGTGAAGTGGCGAGGGCTCAGCGCGCCGTCGACGAGCCACCGTTCGAGCTGCTGGCCGCACCCATACTGTGGCAGCAGCGATTGATGGGCCTGGTGGTCCTGGCGGACAAGGAGACTCGTGATGGTCGGGCGCAATTCACCGACGGTGACGCCCGGTTTTTGCTCTCGATGGCGAGCATGGTGGCTACCGCGGTCGCCACCGCACGGAGAGTCGACGCCATCGAACGCGAACGCCAGCGCCTCGCCGACGAAAACCGCGCGCTGCGCGGCGTCGCACGACGCGAAGGATTTGTGGGTGAATCGCCGCAGATTCACGAAATGTTGGAGTTGGTACGTAGGGCCGCCCCCACCGGTGTCAACGTCCTTCTCCGGGGCGAATCGGGAGTCGGCAAAGAACGGGTCGCGCAGCTGCTTCACTCGTTCTCGGAACGCTCAACCGGTCCATTTGTCCCACTCAACTGTGCGGCCCTGCCGGAAACGCTGCTCGAGTCGGAACTCTTCGGTATCGAAGAAGGCGTCGCCACCGGTGTTCAACGCCGGCACGGCAAGATCGAACTGGCCGACGGCGGCACACTTTTTCTCGACGAGATCGGCGACCTTTCGCTCGCCCTCCAGGCCAAGCTTCTGCGGGTCGTCCAGGAGCGGGAGTTCGAGCGTCTCGGTGGTCGCGAACGCATCCCGGTGGACATTCACCTCGTGACCGCCACCAATCGCGACCTCGAAGCCATGGTGGAAGACGGAGAATTCCGCCGCGACCTCTACTACCGTTTGAAGGTGGTTGTCGTGGAGGTCCCGCCGTTACGCGATCGACGATCCGACATCCCACTGCTGGCGCGCCACTTTCTCGAGATGTACGGAGATCGCTTTAACCGCCCCGGGTTGCCGCTTTCCCGGGACGCCCTCGCTGCTCTCATCGATCATCCGTTTCCCGGAAACGTCCGGGAACTGGAGAATGCCATCCAGGCCGCGGTCGCCCTGGCGCCGGGCGACACGATCTCGTTGGACGATCTGCGGCTGGAAGTCGAGGGCCGCCCGCCCGCGAAGCCGGGCGGGCTGATGTCCCTGGAGGAAATCGAGCGTTGCCATATTGAACAGGTCCTGGCAGCGGTCGATGGCAATCGGCAGCAGGCCGCCCGGATTCTCGGCATCGATCGAACCACGCTCTATCGAAAAATGCAGCGTTTTGCATCAATAGATGCAAAACGCAACACATGATATAAAAATTAAAAACAAAGAGCTTAAGGAAATCATTCGTCATTTTCAAAGAAAAATGATGCAAAATCCGACATTTCAATTGACGAAAATCAGCCTCCGGTGCTGGCATGCATATTGCCATGTAAATGTCCGGAGGTTGTTTGATGAGGTCACTGGCAATCCAGAGATACTCGGCCGCGTTTGCGATCGCGGGGTTCAGTGCGGCTGCTCTTCAGGCATTCTTCCTCGGTCTTGACTTTCCCGTCCAACAGCTGAAGCTGGCGTGGACGCTCACACGATTTCTGCTACAGTTGTAGGCTCATCATGGAGGTGGTGCTGCACCTTCCGGTGGTGCCCAACGTGGAACTGGTGGCGGCGAAGGCGGTTGAAACCCTCGGCGTAGCTCTCGGAATGCACCAGACACGCGTCGAGGCTGCCAGCGTGGCCATGGTTGAGGCCTGCCTCAACGCCATGGAACACGGTGGTGGTCCGGTCACGGTTCGGCTGCGTGGCGACAACCACGACGTGAGACCTTGTCTGGTCATCGAGGTCGAGGACCAGGGACAAGGCTTCAACCCAGACCGGGCGCCAAAGAACAGTCCATCACGGGTCCTCGGTTGCGCCTCGAAGCGGGGCTGGGGTCTGACGCTGATTCGGGAGTTGATGGACGACGTGCAGATCGAATCCTCTCCTGGCAAAACGGTAGTATTGATGCGGAAGTATGTGGAGAGTGAACCATGAGCGAAGAGCGAATCAAGATTTCGAGAGATTTCCTTTCCGACGGCGTTGGTCTGATTTCCGCCGCCGGCTATATCAACAACGAGGGCGGGCAGGCCATCGCCGACGCAGCGACCGAACTGATGGGCCAGGGCTACAAAACCCTACTGATCGATCTTGACGGCACCCGTATCATCAACTCGATCGGGGTTTCGATTCTGCTCGAAATCCTCGAGAAGCTGATGGACGAACAGGGCCGGCTTGCGTTTTGTAATCTGACGCCGACGATTTCCAAGACCTTCGAGATCATGGGCCTGGTGCAATACGCTTCAATCTACCCGGACCGCGACGCCGCACACGCAGCCCTCCAAGGAGACGCATCTGTCTGATCTATTGCGCCTTGCTGACATCGCTCTTAGCGGTCGCGCCGGACCCAACCTCCCGGAAGAACTCCTTCGGGCGGTGGTCGAGGAGACCGGTTCCCGTGCAGGTGTGCTGCGTCGCAACGACACGGCATTCGCGCGCTGGCCACGGACCGTGTCGGCGCAAGTTGAAGAAGCCACCGACGGCTGGAGTGAAATCCCGTTTGGATCGGACGGCGGCGGCTGGTGTCTTCGTCTGCTGCACCTCGAACGCCTCGACGAGTCGGCTCTCGGCGCGACCCGCCTCGGTCTCAGCGCGTGGCAGCTTCGCGAGGAGCTCAAGCGAACAAGGTTCGACGAGCGGTTCCACCTGTGGGAGCTCGAGGCCATCCGCTCCATTGCCACCGGAATCGGCGGCATTCTGGACACGAGCGAACTCGCAGATGAACTGATCAGCCACCTGGTTTCCCTGCTCGGTGTTCGCAGCGCCCACCTTTTCCTGGGACAGACGGCTGACGACGCGGAGCACGTCGGCGGTTTCGGTCCCCAGCGCCTGGGCGACGGCGACCTGCAGTCTGCGTGGCAGCAGGGAATCTATAGCGACGACCTCGTGGCCCTTCCCCTGACATCGGACTCCGGCACCGTCGGTGTTCTGGTGGCTGCGGATAAGGAGGCTCGCGCCGGCACCGAACCTTTCGCCGCCAACGACGTTCGGCTGCTCGAGCTCTTTGCGGTTCAAGTGACGGTCGCCATGGAGTATATCCGTCTCACCCGCGAGTCGCTCGAGCGTGAACGGATGAAAAGGGAAATCGAGATGGCGGCGGTCATCCAATCCCACCTTCATCCTCAACGTTATCCAGAGTTTGCGGGATACCGCCTGGCAGCACGCTCCTCTTCGAGCAGACAGGTGGCCGGCGACACCTACGACGTGCTGCTCGGCGACAATGCTCTGATCGCTACGGTCACCGACGTTTCCGGCAAAGGTGTCGGCGCAGGAATGATCGCTTCCGGCGTCCACGCGGCGGTGCGGCTGTTGGCGGGGCATGCCAGCGATCTTGCAGACCTTGCCGGCCGCATCAACCGCTACCTTGCAGGCGCCACCGCGGACAATAGGTTTGCCACTTTCGGAATGGTGAGAATCGACGGCGACGGTGGGCTCCGCGCGATCAATGCGGGCCATCTGCCATTGCTGATTCGCCGCGTCGACGGCACTGTCGAGGAGATCAACTCCAGCGGCCTGCCGCTCGGCATTCTGGAAGTCGCCACCTACATCGAATCGACTGCTCTCCTCCATCCCGGCGACGTGGTCGTCTTGTTCACCGACGGTTTGACCGAGGCCGAGGATGCCGACGAAGAAGAGTTCGGTGTTGATCGCGTCGCTTCGGTTGTCGCTTCGCTCGTTGATCCGACGGCCGACAGCATGTGTGATGCAATCCTCGAAGCCGTCGACGCCTTCACCGGGGGCGCCCCGCTTCAGGATGACGCGACCCTGCTGGTCGTCGAACGGCTCAACGGCTAAAGTGCGAGAGTTCGCCTGTCAGCTTTCGTACAGGCCTTCGATCAGATCGGTGTACTGCTTTTCCACGACCCGGCGCTTGACCTTCAGGGTTGGCGTCAACGTGCCGTCGTCGATTGACAGCATCAACGGCAAGACCTTGTGTTTCTTGATCTGCTCGTAGCTTGCCAAGTCGGCGTTGGTGGATTTGACGACGTTGTCAAATACCTCGAGGACCCTGGGGTTGGCGGTCAGGTCCTCGATCGAGTCATAGGAAACGCCCTCGTTCTCGGCCCATTTCTCCAGACCCTCGTCGCTTGGTGACAACAGCACCACCAGGTAGGGACGGCGATCGCCAATGATGACTGCGTTGTCGACCAGGGTCGAGCGCTTGAGTTCGGCCTCAATCGGCTGGGGCGCGATGTTCTTGCCACCTGCCGTGACGATAATGTCCTTCTTGCGGTCCGTGATTCGGACAAACCCCTCGTCGTCGATCTCGGCGATATCACCGGTGAGAAAGAAACCGTCGCCGTCGAAGACTTCGGCCGTTTTTTCGGGGAGGTTCCAGTAACCCTTCATCACCGATGGACCCTTCACACACAGCTCGCCGTCATCGGCGATCTTGACCTCGACGTTGGAGATCGCCTGCCCCACGGTTCCGAGCTTGGTCTCTCCACCGTTGAGTCCGTTGACCGCAACCACCGGGGAAGTTTCGGTCAATCCATAGCCTTCGAGAATCCGGATGCCGATGGAGTGAAAGAACTCGTTGATAAACAAAGGTAACGGCGCGCCGCCGGAGACACAGAATCGCAGCTTGCCGCCAAGGGCTTCGCGTACCTTTGACAGCACGAGCTTGTCGGCCAGCGCTATCGACAAACCGGAGGGCGGCAGTCCAGCGAGTTGGCGGGGGTAGGCCTTCCGCCCGGTCTCCAGTGCCCAGTTGAACAAAGCCCTTCGAATCGCCGGCGCGTTGTTCACCTTGTCCATCACCTTGTCGTAGACCTTTTCATAGATCCGCGGCACGCTGGCAAACGCAGTCGGTTTGATCGTGGTCAACAAATCGCCAACGTGGTAGACCGAACAGTAGGCTTTGGTCACGCCGCGGAACATGTAGAGGTATCCGAGCATCCGCTCGAACACATGGCACAACGGCAAAAACTCGAGGCAAAAATCCTCGGGATCGATCAACGCCCGTTCGGCCGAAGGCAGGACATTTTGCACCAGGTTTTCGTGGGTGAGGGTGACACCCTTGGGATTGCCGGTCGTGCCCGACGTGTAGATCAGGGTCAGGAGATCTTCGGGCTGGACCCGGGCAGCCCTCTGCCAGAACAGATCCACTGATTCACCGGAGCGGCCGGAGTCGATGATCTCGGCCAGCGGCTGTACGCCGGGCGCGCAGGGGCCCTCGATTTGGATCAGGTGCTTCAGGTCCGGACACTCGCCGCGAATTTCGAGAAACTTCGCCATCTGGTCGGCGTTTTCCGCAATGGCTGCGATCGATCCCGAATCCTTCACCTGATATGCAACCCCGGCCGGAGTCAGAGTCGCGTACACCGGAACGTCAGCGGCTCCGAGGTCGACCGTGGCGAGATCCACCATGTGCCACTCGGGCCGGTTGTCCGTCAAGAGCATCACCCGATCGCCGCGACCGATACCGCATTTTTCCAAACCGGCGGCAAGACCCGCGGTTCGCGCCAGGAACTCCGAAGTGCTCAGCGTCGTGTGACCGTCGAGCGTGTAGTGGAAATAGTGCTCTTCTCTCGGAGTTTCCGTCTCGTGGCGGTAGAGATCGAGGACGGTTCGTGCGGTCATGCCTTGTCTCCCTCGTTGTTTCCGCGGGGCGCGATGCCGTCGGTGAGCATACGAACCAGCGGCTGGTGGTGCCGAAGAAGATCTCCGGGGTTGTCCGCCAGCAGCCAACTCGTGACAAGTTCATCGACGGCGCCGAAGACCAGGTTGGTCGCCAATCCGGGACTGATGTCACGGCGGAACGCACCCACCTCCTGGCCCTCCTCGACAATGTCGCGCACCCGGTTCAAATACTCGCCGAGTTTACCACGCGTAAACAGGCTCATGAATCGTCTCGAATGACGGGTTTCGATCTGAAGAACGTGGGCCAGGTCGTGATCTCGCCCGAGGGTTTCGAGGTGCAGACGGACCATGACGCTAAGTTTTTGAATAGGATCTTGAAGGGTTGCGATCTCCTCATCCAGGCGTTCGATAAAGCGACCCAAAACGCCATCAAAGATTGACATCAGGAGATGTTCTTTGCCGTCGAAATACAAGTAGAGGGTGCCGTCCGCTACATCTGCGGCCGCCGCAACATCGGCCATGCGCGCTCCAAAGTACCCCTTCGATGCAAAGACCTCGATCGCCGCCCTCTGGATTCGACGGTATTTCTGTTCCCGGGGTGACAACTCACGGGTGGTGTCGCTTTCGGGCATCATTCCCCCTCGTCATGAATGATTACTCATTCATTTTTCACCTGATCGCGGTCGGTGTCAAGTTTCGCCACTGATGGCGCCGGTGGCGGTGGCAAAAAAGTACATTCAGTAGTAATAAATGACTTATAGTCATTTATTGGAGAACGATGGGAAAAAGAAGAGCGACCACGAGCGGCGAGCGGGCGGCAAGGCGTCGCCATATCCTGAGCGCCGCGGCGGCCCTGCTCGAGGCATGGTCGGTTGACGACGTCAATATCGATCGCATCGCTGAGCGTGCCGGAATTGCCAAGGGCACGGTCTACCTCTACTTCCGCACCAGGGAGGAACTCTTTCTCGAGGTCTTTGACCGGCATCACGCTCTGTGGCTCGAAGCCGTCGAGACGGCACTCGGCAGCGCCGCAGATGAACTGAGCCCCGGCGACGCCGGCCGAATTTTCGTCGCATCTCTAACCGAGAGACCGTTGCTCCTGCGTCTATACGGCCGTCTCGGCGCCCTCCTCGGAGGCAGTGTTTCACCGCAGGCGATGCAGGACTTCCGACTCCGGCAGACAACTCGACTGACGAGTGTCGCCCAGGTGCTCCATCGGCGATTCCCCCGATTGACGATCGTTCAAGCTCAGAGGTGGATGTTTCGGATGGAGGTTTTTGTCGCCGGGATCGCTCCCCTGGGACTCCCGACCCAGGCCACCGCAGGATGGTTGACGGGGCCCGAACAAGGGGGTTTTGTGGTCGATCTGGAATCCGAATTGCAATACATTGCGGTGACGATGTTGTTAACTCCATGAGGGGAGCGACGGCTTGACCATCACCATGTGCCCGCAAAGAACTCCAACGGGAGGACTCATGAAGAAAGCCGCCCAGCGAGCGGCGATGCTCTTTGCGACAGGCATCATCGTTCTTGCCTTGCCGGCCAACGCCCAGCAGGCAGAATTCAGCGGCGAGGCGACAGTCAATGTCGTCGAAGTGCCGGTGCGGGTCATCGATCCAGCTACCGGAGCGGTGGTCATGGGCTTGAGTGCCAAAGACTTTCAGGTCTTCGAAAACGGACGAAAGGTCAAGATCTCGAACTTCTCGGAGATCACCCGTTCATCTGGCAATGCCGCCTCCACCGCGTCGGTTTCCGCGACGAGTTCGCGACCCAGACCTCTCGAGATGGTGTTCTTCTTCGATCTCTTCCTGATGCACAAAGGCGAAAAGGTAGCCGCCGTCGAGGCCCTGCGAACCCGATACCAGTTTTCGATACCGCCGGGCGAGGAAGTTTCGATCGTCGCCTTCGACGGTTCGCTGATGACATTGGCCGATCGAAGTTCAGACCGCAGGGAGGTGCTCGCGGCACTCGACGACGTCGCAGACATCAGGCCCCGGGGTATGGAGCACGAGTCGGCGTTCAACCAGGGGCTGGCAGACGGACCGGTGACCGGCACCCGCGACCGGTACTTCTACGAGCGCAAGCAGCGGAGTGACGACTATCTCTTCGAGCTCGAGCGCCGAGTCGGTCGGGTTGCAGGCGCACTCTCAGCCACCATGGCCCGGTACGCACGTGCCGAAGGGCGGAAGGTTCTGGTGGCGTTCACGCCCGGCCACCCGCGAACCCGTTGGGCACCGTCCTACGCCTCTGTGGACTTCGCAAATAATGCTGCAAATTATCCCACAAAGGGTATGTGGACTGACCTCGCTCTCGAGGCCTCGGATCTCGGATTCACCATCTTCACAGTGGATTCATCGGGGATCCAGGCAAATTCGGCCGTCGGTACGGACGGGTCCGAAATCGGGAGTCTCAACGCCGGACCCGACGATGCCCTGCCGGCCGGTACCACGAGCCCCGCGGCCGCCCCGCTCCCTTCCGATTCTGATTACTCCTTTGGTTCCGACAACAGCCAGGAGAGCATCGGGCCGTGGATGGAACGAGTCCGCAAGGATCTCTTGATCTCAACCGCCGACGAGACCGGGGGACGGGCCTATTTTGCAGACCCGACCGTTGCCGTCGACCAGGTCTCGACGACTCTCGATCACTACTACTCACTGGCCTACGTCGCCGACCACAGCGGCGACGGAGACCGCCACACGATCGAGGTGCGGCTGAAAAGCAAGGCGCCCTTTGATCTCCAGTATCGCCGAGCCTATGTCGATCGGTCGTCAGCCGATCGTTCCGCCACCCGGCTTCAGTCAACCATGCTTTTCGGGGGCGACGCCAATCCGCTCGCGGTCCGAGTCGAACTCGGCGAGCCAGAAGGTCGGTTGCGCATCGGCGCCGCCGGTTCGAAACGGGTTCGGGTAGCGGTTCAGGTCAAAATCCCAATTGGTCGTCTCGAGATGGTTGAGCAGGGAGACTCTTTCGTCGGTCGAGTGGCGGTCACCGTGTTTGGCGAGGACGCCGGGGGGAACCAATCAGAACCCACCAGCGACGTCGCGCCAATCGTCGTGCCGGCGACTGATATCAGCCAGGCCCGGGCCCGCGGATATTTCTCGTACGTCCTGACCGTCGAGCTCGAAGGAGGCCGACAGAAGCTCTGGGTTGGGGTCGAAG
>JASJGQ010000221.1:0-4770 GCA_033791425.1 Acidobacteriota bacterium | reverse complement strand
ATCGGTGAACCTGGACGAGGGCGTCGAGATGGTGATTCCGGGAGACAACACGAACCTGGAAGTGGAACTGATTCAGCCGATCGCGATGGAGAAGGGCTTGCGCTTCGCCATCCGAGAGGGCGGCCGTACCGTCGGCGCCGGGTCGATCACGGACATTCTGGAGTAGAAGATGGCGAGCGACAAAATCCGCATCCGTCTGAAGGCGTACGACTATCGCCTGCTGGATCAATCGGCAACCGAAATCGTTGACACGGCGCAGCGGACCGGGGCGCGCATCGCGGGCCCGATCCCACTGCCGACGCACATTCAACGATTCACTGTGCTGCGTTCACCTCACGTCGACAAGAAGTCGCGTGAGCAGTTCGAGATCCGCACCCACAAGCGGCTGCTGGACATTCTCGAGCCGACCCAGCAGACCATTGACGCGTTGATGAAACTCGAGCTGCCTGCAGGCGTCGATGTGGAAATCAAGGCGTACGGGGCGAGGTGACTCATGGTACGCGGCATTCTCGGCAAAAAGGTCGGCATGACCCAGATATTCGATGACGAGGGACGCGTGGTCCCGGTGACTGTCGTCGAAGCTGGGCCCTGCGTCATAGTTCAACGCAAGTCGGTTGCAAAGGACGGCTACGAGGCGGTGCAGATCGGGCTTGTTGAAAAAAGCCCGCGGCGCAACGTGCCCAAGCCTGTGACCGGGCATTTCTCGGCCGCCGGAGTTCCCCCGACCCGTTTCGTGGCGGAAGTCCCGGTCGACACCGAAGACGAGGCCAAGCCCGGCGATGCCGTGTTGGCTGACATCTTTGCCGCTGACGAGGCGGTGCATGTGGTCGGAAAGTCCAAGGGACGCGGTTTTCAGGGCGTGATCAAACGTCACGGCTTTAGTGGTGGACAAGCCACCCACGGGTCCATGTTTCACCGCGCGCCAGGCTCCGTCGGTCGTTCGGCTTGGCCGTCGCGGGTTTTCCCGGGACAGAAGATGCCTGGACAGATGGGCAATAAACGCATCACCGTGAAGAACGCCACGGTGGTCAAGGTGGATGCTGAACGCAACCTGATCTTCCTCAAGGGTGGAGTTCCGGGGGCCCGCAACAGCTACATCCGAATCGTCAAGGCATCGTGAGGGGATGGGTGCTGTCATGAAGATCGAAGTCAAAAACTGGGAGAACGAGGTGGTCGGTTCGATCGACCTCCCCGATGAGGTCTTTGCCCGCGAGGTCAACCAGCACCTCGTGTGGGAGGTGGTGCGCGCGTACCTCGCGAGCCGTCGGCGCGGCACTCACAAGACCAAGGAACGTTCCGAGGTTAAGGGGAGCCGCACCAAGCCTTGGAAGCAGAAACACACTGGGCGTGCCCGTGCGGGCACCAAGCAGTCCCCGCTGTGGCGATCGGGTGGGACGGTGTTCGGCCCGCGTCCGCGGTCGTACGTGCAGAAGGTCAACAAGAAGGCCCGCAAGGCGGCTCTCAGGGGTGTGCTGTCGCAGCGTCTGGCTGAAGGCCGGCTGCTGGTGCTCAGCTCGATGGAGCTCGAGGCTCCGAAGACCAAAGATTTTCTGAGGCGGCTCGATGCGCTTGGAGTCAAAGGCGAGAAGGTTCTGCTCGTGGAGGGACTGGAAAATCTCAACCTCCATCTCGCAAGCCGCAATCGTCCCGACGTCAAGATGCTCAACGCCGGTTCGCTGAATGCCTACGAGGTGCTCAACCACCGCTGGATTGTCGCCACGGAGCCGGCGCTGCGGTCGATTGCAGAGGTGCTGTCATGAAGGCGCGCGAGATCATTTTGCGCCCGATCATCACGGAAAAGACCACGTTCATGCAGGAGCGTGAGAACACGGTCTGTTTCGAGGTCGATCGGCGAGCCAACAAGATTCAGGTCCGCAAGGCCGTCGAGGAGCTCTTCGACGTCAAGGTAACGGGCGTCCACGTGGTCAACCTCAAGGGCAAACCGACCATGCGGTATGGGCGCACCGTCAGCCACCGGCCCGCGGTTCGCAAGGCGTACGTACAACTGGCGGAGGGCTCGAAGACGCTCGAGTTCTTCGAGGGAATCTGAGGAGTCTGTCATGGCGATCCGGTCCTACAAACCGACATCTCCTGGGCGACGATTCGTCACCAGTTCCGACTTCAAGGAACTGACCACGAACCGTCCCGAGAAGAAGCTCACCGAGGGCAAGAAACGGTCCTCCGGTCGCAACAGCGAGGGGCACATCACCTCCCGCCACCGCGGGCGTGGCCACAAGCGCCTGTATCGGATTATCGACTTCAAGCGCAACAAGTTCGATGTGCCGGCTCGGGTGGCGACGATCGAGTACGACCCCAACCGATCCGCCAATATCGCCCTGCTGCACTACGCTGACGGCGAAAAGCGCTATATTCTGGCGCCGATCGGTCTGATGGTCGGCAATACCGTGGTTGCCGGCACCAAGGTTGACGTTCGACCCGCCAACGCGATGCCGATCGGGAACATTCCTCTCGGCACTCTGATCCACAACGTCGAACTCAAACCCGGCAAGGGTGGTCAGATGGTGCGGTCGGCGGGTACGTCGGCCCAGATCATGGCCAAAGAGGGTAAGTACACGACCCTGCGCATGCCATCGGGCGAGATGCGCATGGTGTTGTCGTCGTGCATGGCCACCATCGGTCAGGTCGGCAACAGCGATCATTCGAATCAGTCTCTCGGGAAGGCCGGGCGCAAACGGTGGCTGGGCGTGCGGCCCCAGACTCGCGGCACGGCAATGAACCCGGTGGATCACCCACACGGTGGTGGCGAGGGGCGCAACAAGGGGCGGCACCCGGTGTCTCCGTGGGGCTGGCCGACCAAGGGCGCCAAGACCCGCAGCAAGAAGGCGGCGTCAGACCGACTCATCGTGGCGCGCCGGAAGAAGAAGTAGGGGGACGAGATGGCACGTTCAATCCGCAAGGGACCTTTCGTCGACGAGCACCTGGCCAAGAAGGTTGAGGGCGTCACCGGCGCCGGCGACCGCCGGGTCATCAAGACCTGGTCACGGCGATCCACTGTCACCCCGCTCATGGTTGGGATGACCATCGCCGTTCACAACGGCCACAAGTTCGTTCCGGTGTTCATCACTGAGAACATGGTCGGACACAAGCTCGGTGAGTTCGCTCCGACCCGGACCTTCCGCGGCCACTCAGGTCGGAAGGAAAAGGGCATACATTAGGGGGCATGATGGATTCACAAGCTCAACTCAGGTATTATCGCTCGTCGCCGCAGAAGGTGCGGCTGGTAGTGGACATGGTGCGTGGCCAGGCGGTCGAGCCGGCACTCACCTCCCTCCAGCTCAGCCCCAAGTACGCGGCAATAGACGTCGCCAAGCTGGTGCGTTCCGCTCTAGCCAATCTCGAGCAGGCACAGCCAGGAGTCGATGTCGATCGGGTTTTTATTAGCAAGATCACCGTTGACGACGGTCCGCGTTTGCGCCGTGGTCGACCGGCCTCCAAATGGGTTCGGATGCACCGGATCTACAAACGGATGTGCCACGTCACCGTCGAGCTGTCGGTGCGGGGATCGTAGGGAGGATTATGGGACAGAAAACGCACCCGTACGGTTTCCGCCTTGGATACAACAACACGTGGCGGTCTCGCTGGTACGCCGACGGCAAGGATTACGCCAATCTCCTGCACGAGGACCTGCAGCTCCGCGAGGAGCTGATGGAACGGCTCGAGAATGCCGCGGTCAGCGCCATCGATATCGAACGCACGGCATCGAAGCTGCGCGTCAACATCCTGTCCGGGCGGCCCGGCATCATCATCGGCCGCAAGGGCGCCGAGGTGGACAAGCTGCGCGACGACCTGATGCGTCGTTACGGCCAGGACATCCACATCAACATTCAGGAGATCCAGAGGCCGGAGATCGATGCGCACCTCATCGCCGCCAACGTGGCGCGCCAGCTCGAGCGGAGAATCGCGTTCCGTCGTGCGATGCGGCGGTCGATCGAGAATGCGCTTCGTTTCGGGGCCCAGGGGATCAAGATTCGCTGTGCCGGGCGTCTCAACGGCGCCGAGATCGCGCGATCCGAGTGGTACCAGCAGGGGCGCTTGCCTCTCCATACCCTCAAGGCGGATATCGATTATGGGTTCAAGACCGCTTTCACCACCTACGGCGTGATCGGGGTCAAGGTGTGGGTCTATCGCGGTGAGCGCCACCGCGCCCGCGGGCCGCGCCCCCGTCTGTAAGGAGTTACGCCATGTTGATGCCGAAGAAAGTCAAGTACAGAAAGCAGCAGCGGGGAAAAAACCGCGGCATCGCAGAGCGCGGCGCTAAGGTGGCGTTCGGTGATTATGGTCTGCAAGCCGTCGGTCGGGGCTGGCTCACCGCACGGCAGATCGAGGCCGCTCGTATCGCGATGACCCGCCACGTCAAACGCGGTGGCAAGATCTGGATCCGAATCTTCCCGGACAAGCCCGTGACCAAGAAACCGCTCGAAACCCGAATGGGTAAGGGTAAGGGCCCCCCGGAGGAGTGGGTGGCCGTGATCAGACCGGCAAGAATTCTCTATGAAATGGAAGGTGTGAGCGAAACCATCGCTCGTGAGGCGATGCGTCTGGCGGCGCACAAGCTGCCGATCAAGACTCGTTTCGTGAGCAGGAAAGAACAGCTATGAAGGCCAAGGATATTCGTGAACGATCTGACGACGAGCTTCGCAAGGCTCTGAGTGACCTCGAAGAACAGCTCTTCAAGCTCCGCTTCCAGAAATCGACGGGGCAGATCGAAAATCCGATCAAGATCCATGAGGTACGCAAGGACATCGCTCG
>JASJGQ010000220.1:0-5802 GCA_033791425.1 Acidobacteriota bacterium | reverse complement strand
GGGTCAGCGAGGGTGGCGAGGGCCATCCGATCATCATCAAAACCGGCGGCGACCACTTCTATGGTGGCGACCATGTCGTCTTCCGCTGCGAGGAGACCGGTTCGACCCTGACCGTGAAGAAGGACGAACATCTGCTCGACACCTACCTCGATCCGGTCACGGGGTGCGTCATGAAGAAGATGGATGCGCCACTCAAGAAGGTGATCCGGGTCGAGGTGATCACCGAAGACGAGTCCGACGACTGATCAGTCGGTCTCTCTCAGAATCAATCGGCGCCCCGGAGAAATCCGGGGCGTTTTTTTTGCATCTGGAACTGGTTGGATGTGTCTTGCGGCGATTTTTGAAATGAACGCGTGTGCTACCGTTGCGGTGCGTGCGTCTCGCCACATTGAATGGGATGTGTGGTGCTGGAGGTTCGGCTGGGAAAAGATAGGTGGTGAAACCGGTGGTTCAAGAGACGATTGTCGAGAGACCCAGATACCGGGCGTACGGCCGGCGACATCTCGACCGTCTGCCCGAAATCGCCCAACTGTCGGTGGATCAGCGCGTGGCCTTGAAGGCGGTTTCGACGGTTCTCCCATTCAGGGTCAATGACTATGTTCTCAGGGAGCTCATCGACTGGGACGACATCCCAAATGACCCCATCTATCAGCTCACCTTTCCCCAGACGGGCATGCTCGATCTGGCAGACTTCCTGCGCCTCGAAGACATGGTGGTGCAGGGCGAAGACGGCGATCGTCTGCAGAGATTGGTAAGGGACATTCACCGCAGAATGAACCCCAATCCTGGTGGCCAGAAGCTCCTCAACGTCCCGAAGGTAGACGGTGAACCGGTTCTCGGGTGTCAGCACAAATACCGGGAAACGGTTCTGTTTTTCCCGCTTCAAGGCCAGACCTGTCATGCCTACTGCACCTACTGCTTCCGATGGGCGCAATTCGTGGGGGACAAGGACCTGCGGTTTGCCGCGCCGGATGTGGGGCAGCTTGTCCGCTATCTCGAGGAGCACGAGGAAGTCACCGACGTACTCATTACCGGTGGTGACCCGATGGTCATGAGCGCCTCCCGGCTGAGGAGCACGATCGAACCGCTGTTGGCGCCTTCGCTGGAACACCTTCAGTCCATCCGTATCGGCAGCAAGTCGCTGTCGTTCTGGCCATACCGATTTCTCACCGACGGTGACGCCGACGAGATCCTGTGCCTGTTTGAAAAAGTCCGGACGGCCGGAAAACAATTGGCGTTCATGGCTCACTTCAGCCACCCGCGCGAGTTGGGAACGCGGGCAGTCGTTGAAGCGATTCGCCGCATTCGTGACACCGGTGCGATGGTTCGATGTCAATCCCCGGTTGTCCGCCACGTCAATGACCGGGCCGACGTCTTGGCGGAAATGTGGCGGCGGCAGGTAGGTCTTGGACTTATCCCGTATTACCAGTTTGTCGAGCGCGACACCGGGCCGAAGCAGTACTTCCAGGTTCCACTCGGGCGGGCGCTGCGGATATTCAGCGGCGCAGTCGCTGAGGTCTCGGGTCTTTCACGTACGGTGCGCGGCCCCACAATGTCGGCAACTCCCGGCAAGGTCCTGGTGGATGGCCTCGCTGAGGTTGGCGGTGAAAAGGTCTTCGTGCTCAAGTTCCTCCAGGCTCGCGATCCCGGTTGGGTCGGACGTGTGATATTCGCTCGATACGACTCGCAGGTGGCGTGGCTGGACGAACTCGAGCCGGCAGGTGGTGAGGACCTCTTCTTTTACGAGCCGTTTATCAAAGCCATGTATCAGGGGCGGTGGCAACCTGAGTGGGCAGGTGGGAACGACGCGGGCGAAGAACTGACTGCCTGAGTCGCTGCCTCGAAACGTATACTCAGAACCGGAATAGTGGAGGGAAGGGAGAAGCTGCGCATGGCGCTCGATCTCAAAGGGAAGAGTATTTTGATCACCGGCGCATCGAGCGGCATAGGCCGGGCGTGTGCCCAGGCCTTTGCGGCGTATGGTTGCAGGCTGATATTGGTGGCACGTCGCGGGAATCGCCTCGACGAACTCTCGGCCGTTCTGCAGGAGCGGCACGATGTCGAGGTTTTTATTTCATCGCTCGATGTGCGCGATCGAGGGGCTGTCGAGGGTTGGTTCGGGGCTTTGCCGGAGGGTTGGCGGTCCGTCGATATTCTGGTCAACAATGCAGGTCTCTCCCGTGGCATCGATCCGCTCCACCGCGGCGACATCTCCGACTGGGAGGAGATGATCGACACCAACATCAAAGGCCTGCTCTACGTGACACGGACCGTCCTACCCGGCATGGTCGATCGCGGTTCGGGCCACGTGATCAACATCGGATCGATCGCCGGTCACGAGGTGTATCCCGGCGGCAATGTCTATTGTGCGACCAAGCACGCGGTGACGGCGCTCAACCGGGGCCTCGCCATCGATACCCTAGGCACCGGCGTCCGGGTGTCCTCGGTTGATCCGGGAATTGTGGAGACCGAGTTTTCGTTGGTGCGTTTCCACGGCGACAGGGAGCGCGCCGATGGTGTCTATGCAGGTCTCGATCCTCTGGCTCCCGAAGACGTTGCAGATGCTGTTCTCTACTGCGCGACCCGGCCTCCGCACGCTAACGTGCGCGAGATGATCTTGATGCCATCCGCCCAGGCCGCCGCAGTCCACGCCCACCGGACGAGTTGACGGCGTGAAGCGGGCGTTCCTGATGGCCTCGGGCGCCAATCGCGGCGCCTACTATGCGGGTTTTCTCGGACCGTTGCAGGATGCCGGTATCGAATTCGATCTCCTGGCCGGTGTGTCGGCGGGGGGGATCGCCTCCGCGTGGTTTGCAGCCGGAGATCCCGAGGCCCTGATCGACTCGTGGCGCCAGGCCGATCCGTGGCGGATTGCACCCCATCCCTGGATGTCGGTTGGCCGCCTCCGAACGGTTGATCGCCTGATTCAGAACATTACGCTGCAGACCATGGACGTGCGTGCCGCAAGGACGGCTCGGGCCGAGGTTGTGGTGGCGGCGGCGCGGGTGGTCGGTCCCGGGTTGCCGTTGCCCAAGCTCGAACCGGCCTACCTGTCGAACCGGCAGGCCGCGGATGACGAGACCTTTGGTCTGATGCTCCGCGCGACCGCATTCGTGCCGTATATCAACGGGTTCCGGCAAGCCGTGGTGATCAAAGGCGAACGCTATCTCGATGGGGGTCTTGTGCACCGCGTGCCGTTGTCGATGATCCCCGAAGATCGTTTCGACGAGGTGTGGATCGCGGCCTGTTCGCCCCATGGTATCGCCGAGCTCGAGCACGAGCTCACTGTGCACCGACGACGCGAACGGCTGGTGGTGGTCACTCCGAGCGCGGAGCTCCCGGTGGGCAGGTGGACAATGGAGTGGTCGAAGATCCGGCGTGCGATCGACCTCGGCCACCGGGATATGGAAACGGCGATCAACCGCCTTCGGCGGTGATGCAGGATCCATGATGCAGGATCAGTGCTGTCCAAAACAGATCTCACAGTGAGTTTGCCCTACTGAAGACAAGCAATTTGCAGCCTGTTTCCCGACCGATTCAGGCCGAGGTCCTCAGATTCCGTGAATGGGCCACCTGCCCACGAGTTAGCAATCCGGACAAGCCCCGTAGGGGCGAAAGAAAATAGCCTGGGGCTCACGTGTACGACCTCAGGACATAGGTAACACTTTCGTATCAGGACATAGGTAACACCATGAGGCATGCTTTCGGTTGAAGCCGGAGGTGATTGATGCCTTGGAAGGAGACCGATGTGCTGAGCCAGAGGATCGAGTTCGTGGTGAGGGCTCGAAGCGGCGATGAGAGCATCAGTGATCTCTGCCGTGAATTCGACGTAAGTCGAAAGACAGGGCACAAATGGCTTGGAAGGTACAAAGAGGGAGGGTTTCCGTTGCTTTCAGATCGATCGCGACGGCCCAGAGGACAGCCAAAGAAGACACCAAAGGTAATAGAGGATCGAGTCGTGGAGCTTCGGCTCGAGTACGGGTGGTCGGGACCGAAGCTCCACGAGCTGCTCAATAGAGAGGGGGTGTCGCTGTCGACGGCGACGATCGATCGAATCATCAAACGGCGAGGACTGGTGTCGAAGGAAGCATCGAGCAAAGCAGCCACCAAGAGATTCGAGAGGTCCCAGCCGAACGAGCTGTGGCAGATGGATTTCAAGGGTGAGTATCTGCTTGGTGGCAGAAGTAGGTGTTATCCGTTGTCGATACTGGATGACCACAGTCGTTACGCGGTGGGGTTGTTTGCGTTGACACGAACGAGCCGCGACCTTGTCCAGCCGTGCGTCGAGCGATGTTTTGAGGCCCATGGAGTGCCGGAAGCGATGCTGATGGACCACGGGACGCCATGGTGGAATTCGAGCAATGCACAGGGGCTGACGAGATTTAGCGTGAGCCTGATAAAGCAGGGGATAAGGCTCATTAATGGATCGATAGGACATCCTCAGACGCAGGGGAAGGTGGAGAGATTTCATCGGACGATGAAACAGGAATTGAAGCACCGAGGGGTGCCTCAGAGCGTAGAAGGCATCGCAAAGGCCCTCAGTCACTTTCGCCAGGTTTACAACGAGGTACGGCCCCACGAAGCTCTCGACATGGACGTGCCATCAGCGAGATACACACCAAGCCCGAGGCCATTCAATCCGAATCCTCCTGAATGGGAGTATCCCGAAGAGTCCGATCTCAGGCGAGTCAGCGACGCGGGAAACCTCGTCTACAAGGGCCGGCAATACTACGCCTGTAAGGCTCTGGCGGGAGAACGGGTCTGGTGTCGTGAAATGGACAATCGACTCCTCGTCACCTATCGGCACATGTACATTCGAGAAATCGACCTCGACACAGGACGGACCACCGCGGTGGTCCGTCCTGTGTCGGCACCCGAGGTGTTACCTATGTCCTGATACGATTCTGTTACCGATCTCCTGATACGGAACAGCTCACGCCCCAGGCTACGATCTCTCGCCGCTCCGCGGCTTTCCTTTCAGAGAAGCTGTCTTGGACACGACTGATCCAGGATGCTGGATGCTGGATGCTGCGGAATCGTAGACTTGATCTTCAGATGGGTGAGCGGATCCAGCATCGAGTATCCAGAAACCTGCATCTGACCCGAACGCCCTTGGCATTTCCCCTGCCGGAACCCATATTAGACCCAAAGACACCTTCAACGAGAGGCAGTCTGCTATGCGTTGGATCTACGCCTGTCCTCAGTGTGATGCCATGCTGAACCCCGATGAGACGGTGGTGTTGATCGGCGAGTGTGGCCCCCACCGGGTTTTGATGGGGTTTCACCCCGAACCGGGGAACTACAAGGCCTACCTGCCGCCCGGGCTCGAGCTCGAAGAGGGATCGCTGTGGGAGTTCTCGTGTCCGGTGTGCTCGCAAAGCCTGATGATGGAGTACGCGCCGGATCTGTGCGCGCTCGATGTGGCGACCCAGGGTGTTCGCCACCGCCTTTTCTTCTCACGCACCGCCGGTGAGCACGCCACTTTCGTCATCACCGCCGAGGGCATGGAAAACCACGGCCCCGACGCCGAGAAACACTCGCTGCAGATCCTCGAGCTGGTCTGAAGACTGAGAAAGGGAGCCGGCAGAGATTTCTCCACTCACTGCTGGCCGCGTCCTGCGGACTCCGCCGGGTCTTTCGCTCGGTCGAAATGACAGTCTTTTGTATTTGAACGTGATAAGGAGCGAGTCTCCCCTGCTCCCCTGCTCCCCTGCTCCCCTGCTCCCCTGCTCCCCTGCTCCCCTGCTCCCCTGCTCCCCTGCTCCTCCAGCGTGTACCATAGAGCCGTGGATGCACGGAGTC
>JASJGQ010000219.1:0-12418 GCA_033791425.1 Acidobacteriota bacterium | reverse complement strand
TCCCCTGCTCCCCTGCTCCCCTGCTCCCCTGCTCCCCTGCTCCCCTGCTCCCCTGCTCCCCTGCTCCCCTGCTCCCCTGCACCGTCGTTGGCGCGGCATTGCGAGTCGCGGTAGGATCGCGGGCGGAGGTCCGATGGAAATCACCGTGCTCGGCGCAGGACGTTGCGTAACCGGATCGAAATTCCTCATGTCGTGGGACCATTTCAACGCGCTGCTCGACAGCGGTCTCTTTCAGGGGCCAGCGCGGTACCGGCAGTTGAACTGGAAACCTCTGACCCACCCACCGCACGACATCGACGCTGTGGTATTGACCCACGCCCATATCGATCACTCCGGATATCTGCCGCGGCTGTGTCGGCAGGGCTTCTCGGGCCCGATCTACTGCACGCCGCCGACCAAGGCCCTGCTCGGGGTCCTCTTGCCGGATGCGGCGCACATCAACGAGGAGGAGGCGCGGTACGCCAATAAGAAGGGCTACTCCAAACACAAACCGGCCCTGCCATTGTTTCGTATGGCCGATGCCCGGGCCGCCCTCAAAATGCTCAAACCGGTCCCGTTCGAAGACTGGATGGAGCTTCACCCCGGTATCCGCTTCCGCTACCACCGCCAGGGCCACATCCTCGGTGCGGCGGCCGTCGAGCTCGCAACCAAGGTCTCCGGCGGCAAAAAGAAGACCGTCTATTTCTCGGGGGACGTCGGTCGCTATGGTGTGCCGATCCTCCGCGAACCGGAGTCGTATCCCGGCTCCGATGTGCTCTTTCTGGAGTCGACCTACGGCAATCGCTTCCACGGCGAGGCGGATCCGCGCACAGTGCTTGGAGCAGAGGTTCGTGCCGGAATCGAGCGTGGCGGCGTCATTATCATTCCCGCCTTCGCGATCGACCGCACTCAGGAAATACTCTACATGCTGCACGAGCTCATGGTGGACGGCGATCTCCCTGAGATCCCTCTTTTTCTCGACAGCCCCATGGGCATCGAGGCGACAAAACACTACACGCGGTTTCTCGCCGAACACGACACCGAGATGCGCCACTTCTTTGCGGATCACGAGAACCCGATCTTTCCACCGAATCTCCAGGTGACGCCGTCATCGGCCGAGAGCCGCAAACTCAACTCCATGGATGGTCCGGCGATCATCATCTCCGCCTCGGGAATGGCCACGGGCGGTCGCATTCTCCACCACCTCAAGCTCCGTCTCACCGATCCGAGGAATACGGTCCTCTTTACCGGCTACCAGGCTCAGGGAACAAAGGGTCGGCGGTTGATCGAGGGTGAACAGGAGGTCAAGATCCACGGCGAGTGGATTCCGGTCAAGGCGCACATCTCTCGCGTCACGGGGTTGTCGGCCCACGCCGACGCGGGAGAACTCATGGTGTGGTTGAGCCGCCGCGAACGAGATCCCGAAAAGGTGGTGCTCGTGCACGGCGAGTACCCGGCCCAGGAGGCGCTTGCCGAACGGTTGCACGACGAGTTTGGCTGGCAGCCATCGATTCCGGAACTCGGCGATACAATCAAAGTCTGATTTTCGGGCCAGGGATCGCCGTCGAATCCCTGCAACAGATGCTCGATGACCATCGCATGGAGTTCGACGGCCCGCCCCTGTCCCGACACCGCGGCGCCGGCCTTGTCGAAAGCGACGTACTCGGTGAGGTCAACTGGTCGTAGGCGAACTTCGACGCCGAGAGCGTGACCATGACCCAGCTCGCGCTGTTCGCGGCTCATCCGAATGACAACCTTCTCCTGATTTCTCGGTTCGAACACCCCTCGGACAGCGAGGACATCAAGGTCCAATTGCAACAACTTGTCCGCGCCACCGAACTCATCGGACCGGGTCTCTAGCCCGCATATCTCACCAGGCTTCCGAGAGATCAAAAAAACGCCGCAGCAAGCTGCGGCGTTGAGGGGTTTTTCACTGTATCGCGTCAGGAGTCCTTGGTTGTGTCGTCCTCGACGGCTTCGGCCGCTGCCGTCTCGGGCTCCTCGGCAACCGCCTCATCATCGGTCTTCACGTCCGATGGCTCATCACTTTTGGCCGACGCGGCCTCCGCCTCGTCGTCATCAACCGTGTCTGCCGCCTTGGCGCCGCCCCCGAACATGCCCTTGGCACGGTCCATCAACGAGGCCTTGCTCTTGGAAGAGGTTTCACCGTCCTCGTGATCGGCGAGGTCGTAGTCGATAAACTCGATGATCGCCAGTTCAGCGGCGTCACCGCGGCGCCGGCCAAGCCTCATGATCCGGGTGTAGCCCCCAGGACGTTCGATAAAACGAGGCGCGATGTCGTCAAAAAGATGGCGAACCACATCTTTGTCGGAAATCATCGTGAGGACTTTTCGCCGCGCAGGCAAGGTGCCCGTTCCCGCGAGAGTCACCATCCGCTCGGCCATGGGCCGGAGCTCCTTGGCCTTGGCCAGGGTCGTGATGATGCGCTCGTGGGTGAACAGCGCGGTGAGCTGGTTGCGGAACATTGCCTTGCGGTGGGACGATGTCCGACCCAGTTTGCGGTGACGAATTCGGTGTCGCATCAGAAACTCCCGCCCCTAGAGATCGAGGTTCATGCCGAAACCGAGGCCGAGAACCTCGAGCTTCGAACGCACCTCTTTGAGAGACTTCTCGCCGAAATTGCGGATCTCCACCATGTCCTTTTCGGAACGGCTCACGAGATCGCGCAGGGTCCGGATATTGGCGTTTTTGAGGCAGTTCATCGACCGGATCGAGAGCTCGAGGGTCTCGATCGAGGCGTCGAGAATGCTGTCCTCTTCGACAGGTTCGGCCTCGGCAGCCGGCGGCAATACCGCCTCTTCCACATCGGCCAGACTTGTGTAGATGTCGAGGTGGCCCTGGACCAGCTGGGCGGCCTGGCTGAGAGCTTCCTCGGGTGTGATGGTCCCGTTGGTCCAGACTTCGAGTACCAGGCGTTCGTAGTTGGTCATCCGACCGAGCCGCGCCATCTCGACCCTGAAGTTGGCCTTGCGCACCGGCGAGTGGGCCGAGTCCACCGGGATGAACCCGACATCGAGATCCTCGGTCTGATTCTCCTCGGCCGGAATATAGCCGCGACCCTGATCCACGCGAACTATCATCTTGAGCTTGCCACGAGCCGACAGAGTCGCCACGTGGACGTCGGGGTCGATGACTTCGACCTGACTTGATCCCGCAAATTGACCGGCGGTGATCTCACCCGGGCCTTTGGCTTCCAACGTCAGGAAGGTCGGCTCGTTGCCGTGTATCTTGAGCGGGATATTCTTGAGATTGAGGATGATGTCGGTGACATCTTCGACGACACCCGGCACCGCCGAGAATTCATGGTCGGCGCCCTCGATCTTGACCGCCGTGATGGCGGCAGAAGGAATTGACGAAAGGAGCGCCCGCCGCAAAGCATTGCCGACGGTGGTGCCCCAACCCCGTTCGAAGGGTTGCGCCAGAAAGCGCGCGAATGTGTCGCTGTGTTCTTCTTTGTCCGGCTCCACCTGGGCCGGACGCTGGAATTCGTGCCAGATCATGCGGCCTCCAAATTAGCGTGAGTAGAGCTCGACGATGAGCTGCTCCTGGATCGGGAAACGGATATCTTCTCGGGTCGGGTTTTCCAACACTTTGCCCTTGAGGGCACTCGAATCGAGCTCGAGCCATGCCGGGATGCCGCGGCCCTGTGCAAAATCGAGGGCTTCAGTTATCTGTGGATTCTTGAGGCTCTTTTCCCGAACCCCGATTTCCATCGCCGGTCCGACCCTGAAGGAAGGAATGTCGACGCGGCGGCCGTTGACCTGGATATGGCCGTGCCGCACCAGCTGGCGCGCCTGAGTCCGGGAGGTCGCAAAGCCGAGCGAATACACGACGTTGTCGAGCCGGGTCTCGAGGAGCTGCAGCAGGTTCTCGCCGGTGACGCCCTTGCGGCGGTTGGCCTCGTCAAAGGTGCTCCGGAACTGAGCCTCGAGCAGACCATAGATTCGACGTAGTTTCTGTTTCTCTCTCAACTGCAGGCCATAGGCGCGAACCTTGCGGCGGCGTCCCATACCATGCTGTCCGGGGGGTGCGTTGCGTCGTTCGATCGCACATTTTTCCTTGAAACAGCGCTCGCCCTTCAAGAACAGCTTCATGCCCTCACGGCGGCACAACCGACAGACCGGTCCTCTATATCGAGCCATTAATTCTCCCCTGCCCTACACTCTGCGCCGTTTCGGCGGGCGACATCCGTTGTGCGGAATCGGTGTGACGTCGCGGATACTCCTGATGTCGAGTCCACTGGCGGCCACCGCACGGATGGCGGATTCGCGGCCGGGGCCGGGACCTTTGACCCGGACATCCACGCTGCGAACGCCGTGTTCCTGTGCCTGGTCGGCCGCGTTCTTCGCCGCCAGCTGGGCCGCATAGGGTGTTCCCTTTCGAGATCCCTTGTAGCCGATCTGGCCGCCGGAGGACCAGCACAGTGTTCCACCGCTCGGGTCCACAAACGTCACTATCGTGTTGTTGAAGGTGGCGTGAATATGGGCCACCGCGTGAGGAACGATCTTGCGTTCCCGCCGCGGTTTGCGCGCACCTTTGTGTTCGGTTGCCATAAATCTCTCCCGCCTTCTGCCTACTTCTTAACCGTCTGCTTCTTGCCGGCGACCGCCTGACGCCGCGGTCCTTTTCGACCACGTGCGTTGGTGTGGGTACGCTGGCCCCGAACCGGAAGTCCGCGACGATGGCGCATCCCTCGATAACTGCCGATTTCGATGAGGCGCTTGATGTTCATAGCGACCTCGCGACGGAGATCACCCTCGACCATGCCCTCATTCTGAATGACCTGCTGCAACCGCAGCACCTCGTCTTCGGAGAGGTCCTTGACCTTGATCCCCTCTTCGACCTTCGCCTTCGTCAAAATCTTGACTGCGCGAGTGCGGCCGATGCCATAGATATAGGTCAGGCCAATCTCGACTCTCTTGCCGGACGGCAGATCAACGCCTGCTATGCGTGCCACCACATACCTCCAGGATCATCCTTGCCGCTGCTTATGCTTGGGGTTTTCGCAGATCACGCGAACAACGCCCTTGCGACGGATGACAATACACTTCGTACACATTTTTTTGACTGACGGACGAACTTTCATCGCCGTCCCTCCTATTTGTAACGGTAAACGATGCGCCCTCTCTTCAGATCATACGGAGAGAGCTCCACCAGAACCTTGTCGCCCGGAAGAATGCGAATGAAATGTTTTCGCATCTTGCCGGAGATATGGGCCAACACTTCGTGGCCGTTTTCCAACTCGACACGAAACATCGCGTTGGGCAGTGGCTCCACAACTGTAGCCACAACTTCGATCGCCTCTTCCTTAGGCATTCATTGACTCCTCGAGACCAAGCACACGACAACCGTCGACGGTGACGGCCACCGACCATTCAAAATGGGCGGCGAGTTTACCGTCTTCCGTCCTTGCTGTCCAGCCATCATCGTCGATGGTGACACGCCAACTGCCTCCAGTAATCATGGGCTCGATCGCGATCACCAGGCCGGGTTTGAGACGCTGCCCGTGACCAGACCGTCCATAATTGGGGACCTGTGGCTCTTCATGAAGGGCCCGCCCGATGCCGTGACCCACGAATTCACGCACAACTCCGAAGCCTGCAGCCTCTGCACGGGCCTGGACAGCGGCCCCCACATCACCGAGTCGAGCGTCCGGATTGACTGCGGAGACCGCATCCTCAAGACAGAGGCGCGTGACCTCCATGAGCTGTGTCGCTTCTACACTGACCGCGCCAACGCCGAAGCTCACCGCGGCATCACCATAAAATCCGTCCAGCAGCACGCCACAGTCCACGCTGACGAGATCGCCCTCATACAGTCGTTTCTTCATATTCGGGATACCGTGCACGATCACGTCGTTGACCGATGTACAGAGAGTTGCAGGGAACCCTCGATAGCCCTTGAACGCCGGCTTGCCTCCACCGGCCAGGATCACCTCCTCGGCGAGCTCATCAAGCTCACCGGTCGAGATCCCGGGCGCGGCGGTCTGCTTGACCGCGCGAAGCACCCGATGGACGAGGGCGTTGGCTCTCTCCATGGTCTCCAGCTCGCGTTCGGACTTGAGGCTGATCATCGGTTTAACCACGCCTCCCGCGCACCCGCCCCTTACGCATGAACCCGTCGTAATGGCGCATCACCAGCTGCGATTCGATCTGCTGAACCGTATCCATTGCCACGCCGACCACAATCAGCAGCGAGGTGCCGCCGAAGAAGAACTTCACGCCGAGACCCTGGGTGAACCAGGCCGGCAGGATCGCATCGAGCGATGGACCGATAAATGGGATCGTCGAGACCTTGAAACCGGCAATCAAGATTTCCGGCAAGATCGCCACCATCGCGAGATAGAGCGCACCCACCAAAGTGATCCGGGTGAGGATCTTGTCGATGAATTCGGCGGTTCTCTTGCCGGGACGGATACCCGGAATGAAACCACCATACTTCCGCATGTTCTCGGCCGTATCTTCAGGGTTGAAGATAATCGACGTATAGAAGTAGCAGAAGAATACGATCGAAAGGAAATAGACGAGGTTGTAGAGGGGCTCGCCCCACGCCAATGCCTCGGTGATCTTTTGCAGCCACCGATTGTCGATCATCTGTCCGATAGTCTGCGGAAAGGACATGATGGAGGCCGCAAAGATCACCGGAATCACGCCGCCGGTGTTGATTCGGAGCGGCAGATAGGTGCTTTGACCACCGTAGACACGCCGGCCGACAACCCGTTTGGCGTATTGGATGGGGATGCGCCGCTGCGCGCGTTCCATATACACAATTGCCGCGACCACCACCACCATGAACACGATCAGTATGGCCACCGTGATGAGGTTGAGCGCACCGGTCTGAATGTCAGTCAGAGTATTGAAGATCGCCGCCGGCAGACCAACCACGATTCCGGCAAAGATGATCAACGAAATACCGTTGCCAATGCCTCGTTCGGAGATCTGCTCGCCGAGCCACATCACGAACGCGGTTCCTGTGGTCAGCGTGAGTACCGTCAGAAGACGGAATCCCCAGCCCTGAAAATGCTCGGGCACCAACGGCGCGCCACCGGGCGCGGCAGTTCGCTCGAGGAAGAACGAAATCCCCATTCCCTGAATCACCGACAGAATGATGGTGCCGTAACGGGTGTACTGGGTGATTTTGCGTCGACCCAACTCCCCCTCTTTGGAGAGCTTCTCGAGGTACGGCCACACCACAGTCAACAACTGCAGAATAATCGACGAGGAGATGTACGGCATGATGCCGAGCGCAAACACCGTCATCCGCCCGAGAGCCCCACCCGAAAACAGGTTCAGGAACCCGAGCACTGTGCCTTCCGCGGCCTTGGTGAACTCGGCAATGGCCACCGGATCGATCCCGGGAATCGGGATAAAGGCACCAAGCCGGTACACCGACAACAGCGCGAAGGTGAAGAACACCCGTTTGCGCAAATCGGGGATGGCAAAGATGTTGCGGAAACTGTCGATCACGACGCCACCACCTCGCAGGTACCGCCTGCTTTTTCGATCCCGGCCCGCGCTGATGCGGAGAACTTATGCACCTGCACTGTAAGCTTTTTCGAGACCTCTCCATCACCGAGGACTTTGACCAGCCTTTTGCCGCCACGGGCGAGGCCCTTTGCCACCAGGGCTTCAACGGACACCGTGTCACCGTCGCCAAAAACCCTCTCCAGATCACGAAGATTGACGACCTGGAATTCGACTCGGAAGATGTTTGTAAACCCGCGCTTGGGAATCCTCCGAACGAGCGGCATCTGACCGCCCTCGAAGCCGTAGCGGTGCGAATAGCCGCTGCGTGACTTTTGACCCTTGTGGCCTTTGCCCGCAGTCTTGCCGTTGCCTGAACCGGGACCGCGTCCGACGCGCTTGCGCGAACGCTTGGCTCCGGGAGCAGGATGAAGATCATGCAGTTCCATGACTCAGCCCTCCAATTTCTCGACCGAAACCAGGTGCGTGACCTTTGTCACCATGCCGCGGATGCAGGCATCGTCCTTGCGGATCACGGTGCGGCCGATACGTCCAAGCCCGAGACCGGCGAGGACCCTTTTTTGTCTCCCAGCGAACCCGATCTGGCTCTTTACCTGGGTGATTCTGAGCATCGATTTGGAGCCCGTGGCCTTGCGAGCGGTTTTTGCCGCGGGCTTTTTGGTCGCCGCAGGTGCCTTCTCGACGGCGGCCGCTTTCGAGGCGTCCTTCTTCGGCGCTGCCTTTTTCGCGGGCGCCTTCTTTGGCGCGGCTTTCGCGGCAGTCTCCTTCTTCGGTGCAGCCTTCTTGGCGGGAGCCTTCTTCGGCGCCGCTTTTTTGGCAGTTTCCTTCTTTGGTGCAGCCTTCTTGGCCGCAGCCTTTTTTGGAGCCGCCTTCTTGGCCGCTGCCTTGGCCGGTGCGGCCTTCTTGGCGGCGGTCTTGGCGGCGGTCTTGGCCGGCTTTTTCTCGTCGGCTGTTTTTGGGTCTTTCTTTTCAGCGGTCATCAGTTCTCACCCTTCTCGGGCGCCGCAGCCTTGGCAGTTTCAACGGCCTCGGGCGCCGCAGCCTTGGCAGCTTCAACGGCCTCGGGCGCCGCAGCCTTGGCAGCTTCAACGGCCTCGGGCGTTGCAGTCTCGGCGGCCTCAACGGCCTCGGGCGCCGCTTCGGCCTGTGCGTTCTCGGCCTCGGCCTCCACATCGACTCCGCGCAAGCGCTGGACCTGGCTCTTGGTCATCAGCCGGTCGATCGCGTCAAACGTTGCGCGCACCACGTTGAAGGGATTCCGGCTCCCGACGATTTTCGTCAGGACATCGGCGACTCCGGCCGACTCCATCACGGCCCGCACCCCACCGCCGGCAATCACGCCGGTACCGGGTGAAGCCGGGCGGAGCAGAACCTTCGTGGCTCCCCAACGACCCCACACCAGATGCGGCACAGTCCCGCCGACCAGGGGGATGCTGACCATCTCCTTGCGCGCCTGCTCGCTCGCCTTTTGGATCGCGGGCGGCACCTCACGAGCCTTGCCCGTGCCGTAGCCGACCTTTCCCGAGCCGTCGCCGGCGACCACCACAGCGGAGAATGAGAAGTTTTTACCGCCCTTCACAACCTTGGCGACGCGGTTGATGTGAACGACTGATTCTGCAAATTCGGACTCTCGGTTCATCATATTCATCAACCCCTAGAACTTCAGTCCCGCTTCGCGGGCGCCATTCGCTATGGCCTGGACCACACCGTGGTAACGGAAGCCGCTGCGGTCAAAAACCACCGCCTCCACTCCCTGTTCCCTGGCCCTCTCGGCAATGAGCTTGCCAAGAAATTTGCCGGCTTCGCAGTTGCCGGTCGCCGTGAGGCCGCCCGCCGCGGTCTTTTCCAGCGTTGATGCCGCCACCAGGGTGACACCCTTGTCGTCGTCGATGACCTGGGCATAGACGTGGCGAAGACTGCGATAGACCGACAGACGAGGACGATCCGCTGTGCCACGGACGGTGGCGCGGAAGCGGCGTTTGATTTTGACCCGACGCTGCTTACGATCTTTAACCCGGCTCATACTGTCGCTCCCTGCTTCCCGGCCTTGATGCGAATCCGCTCGGTTGAATATCGGATGCCCTTGCCTTTGTATGGCTCCGGAGGCCGCAGTGCGCGGATGTCCGCGGCAACCTGGCCTACCTGCTGACGATCAAAACCCGTGACCTTGACCTTGTTGGCCTTGCCGTCGACTTCGATTTCAATCCCATCAGGGACTGCAAAATCGATCGGGTGTGAGTAACCGAGGTTGAAAAGCACGCTCTTGCCCTTGCTCTCGGCGCGGTAGCCGATGCCGACGATTTCGAGCTCTTTCGACCAGCCCTCGGACACACCAGTCGCGGCATTCGCAATCAGCGAACGAACCAGGCCGTGATACGAACGAGTCTGCGCCTCTTCGTCGGCTCGATCGATGGTCAGCGTTCCGTCCTCGACGGAAGCGCTGAGACCGGGCAGCAAGCCAATCTCGAGTTGGCCCTTCGGACCTTTGACCTGAACCGCGCCATCGGCGACCGTGATGTTGACACCATTGGGCACCGGAATCGGCATTTTTCCAATCCGTGACATTTCGTCCCCCTACCAGATCTCACACAGGACTTCACCGCCGACGCTCAGGCCTCGTGCCTGTTTGTCGGTGAGGACGCCCCGATTGGTCGAGATCACCGCCACACCGAGGCCGTTCCGGACCCTCGGCAGATCCCCGACGCCGCGGTAGATCCTGCAGCCCGGCCGCGACACCCGCTGGATGCCGTGGATCACCGGTTCGCCGTCATCGGCATACTTCAGGTAGATCCGAATGGTGCCCTGCGGGCCTTCCTCGATCACCTTGAAGGTGCGGATGTAACCCTCCTGCTTGAGGATCTTCGCGATCTCGAGCTTCATCTTCGAAGCCGGAATATCGGTACGATCGTGGCGCACCGACGTTGCGTTCCGGATATGAGTCAACAAATCTGAAATCGGGTCTGTCATGCTCATGTTCTAATCCTCACCAACTCGCCTTGGTGACCCCGGGGAGGAATCCCTCGAGGGCCAGCTTGCGAAAGCAAATCCGGCACAACCGGAACTTGCGCATGAAGCCCCTCGGACGACCGCACACCTGGCATCGGTTGCGTTGACGGACCTTGAACTTCGGCTTCTTCAGGCTTTTTGCGATCATCGCCTTGCGTGCCACGGTGCCTCCTAACGACTCTTGAACGGCATTCCCATACCGGCCAGGAGCGCGCGCGCCTGGTCGTCGGTGGGGGCCGTCGTAGTTATGGTGATGTTCATACCCATCGTGCTCTCGAGCTTCTGATAATCGACTTCGGGGAAAACGAGGATGTCGCGAATTCCGAGGGTGTAGTTCCCGCGGCCGTCGAAGGCCTTGGTCGAGATCCCACGAAAGTCGCGAACCCGGGGTAACCCGATCGAGATCAGACGATCTAAAAACTCATACATGCGTTCCCTGCGAAGGGTCACTCGAGCCCCAACCGGCGTGCCTTCTCGAAGCTTGAAGGCGGCGATGGACTTGCGGGCCCGCCGCATCTCCGGCAGCTGGCCGGTGATCTTTACGAGCTGCTCCATGGCCACATCGAGCATCTTGGCGTTACGGCTGGCTTCACCGACGCCGATATTGCAGGTGATCTTGGCGATCTTCGGCACCTGCATGGGGTTGGTCAACCCGAAGTCCTTTTGGAGCTGCGGGAAGACCTCATCACGGTACTTCTGCATTAAGCGCGCCATCGTCCCTCCTAACGGTCGAGAATCGCGCCGTCGACCTTGGCGACACGGACCTTTCGTCCGTCGTCGAGAATTCGATATCCGATTTTAGATCGCTGGCCGCTGTCCGGAGACACCACCATCACGTTGGATACGTGAATCGGGGCCTCGCGCTCCACAATCCCACCCTTGACGTTTTTCTGGGGGTTGGGCCGGGTGTGGCGTTTGATCATATTGACGCCCTCGATCACCAACCGCTCACGGTCCCTGTCGACCACCAGCACACGGCCTTTTTTGCCGCTGTCCTTGCCGGCCACGACCTCGACAGTGTCACCTTTTTTGATCTTCATCTTTCGCTCCTAAAGAACCTCGGGCGCCAGGGAGACGATCTTCATGAACTTCTGTTCACGAAGCTCCCGTGCGACCGGGCCGAAGACACGGCTGCCGACCGGGTCCTTTTCCGCGTTGACCAGCACTGCCGCGTTCTCATCGAACTTGATGTAGGTGCCGTCGCGCCGGCGGGCGCGCGCACAGGTCCGTACGATCACCGCTTTGACCACGGTGCCCTTTTTGATTTCTGACTCCGGCGTCGCTTCCTTGACAGAGCAGACGATGATATCGCCAAGCCCCGCATATTGCGGAGCCGACGAACCGCCGAGTAGGCGGATCGCAAACAACTTGCGCGCGCCGGAGTTGTCGGCCACCGTCAGCATGGTACCCATCTGGATCATCGCAAGCCTCCCCGCTACTGCGCCCGCTCGATGACCTTGCGGACACGCCAGCGTTTGCGCTTGGAAAGCGGCCGGCACTCCTCGATGAGCACCCGATCGCCCTCGTTACAAGTGTTTTCTTCGTCGTGCGCCATGAACTTCGAGCTGGTGCGCACGAACTTCTGGTACAGCGGATGCATGACCAGGTTCTCGACCTTCACCACCACCGATTTATCGGCGCCGCTGGACGCCACCAGTCCGACCTTGGTGGTTTTGTTGGTTGTGATTTCTTTGCTGCTCATCATGCACCCCCCTCGGCCTGACGCTCGTTGATGACCGTCAGCACCCGAGCGATGTCCTTGCGGACCTCTCGAATCTTGATGGGGTTTTCGATCTGCCCCGTGGACTTCTGGAAGCGAAGCTTGAAAAGCTGCTCTTCGAGGTCGCCCAGCGTTTTGCGGAGCTCGTCGTCCGACCGATCACGGATCATCTTCGCCTTCATAGCTGTTCTTTCCTGGTCACGAAACG
>JASJGQ010000218.1:0-3404 GCA_033791425.1 Acidobacteriota bacterium | reverse complement strand
CGAGACGAGACATAACTGCAGGTTGCAGTGGAGAGCCGCGGAGCGGCGACAGAACAGGAGAAAACGCCGCGTTCACCGGGCGTGCCGTCTTTGAGGTTTTTGCGATCACCACGCCTCGACACGAGCGAGTGCCCAGGTCGCAAATATCCTCAAAGGGGGCAACCACGGGCAATGCAATCGAGAGCATCGGGATCCCCACTTCGGTAGGACCCCGCCGGGGCAAAAGCCACCGACATTGCCTGTCGCCCCTTCGGGGCTTGGATTGAATCCCGTTCATCCCAGGAGAGTCCAGATGGCCCGGTGTCAAAATTTTTCAGTGAGGAAGGCCAGCAGCTGATCGGCCGCCCGTTCGGGCGTGTGGTCGTCCTCGTAGGTCTGGCGAGCGGCTCGGCGACGTGCTGCCCACCCCGCCCCGCCCTCGGCCGCTGTGGCGAGCAACCGAGCCAGCTCCGCTGAGGCCGACGGGCCCGGTGTGAGCCGAGGCGCGGCGGCTTCCGGGAACTCGAGGAACTGGCGCCGGCCTCCAACCGCAACCGGTGTGCCGCACGCCAGAAAACGAACGGCGGCCGCCGAGGTCTCGCCGGCGGACGGCGTGCGGAGAACGACCCCGAGATCGGCCGCCGCGGGCACCGACGGAAAATCGACTGGCTCGATCCATCCGGTGGCGACGACCCGATCACCCACTCCCGCAGCCTTTGCAGCCCGAACCAATCCTTCCCCTGACGCTCCCTGCCCCACCAGGACCAGACGCGCCGCCACTCCGGCCCGGACGGCCGCAGCGACGCCACCGAGGATGGCAAGCAGCCCTTTTTCAGGCGTCAGAAAGCCGAGGTGCATCAACACCAGATCGTGATCTTCAAGTCCCAGTCTGTGGCGAATCGCTGTGCGATCAACTACCCCCGGATCTCGAGCGGGCAGCCCGACAAGGCCGACCGGAAGCGCCGGTTCTTCGTTCCGTACGCGCTCGCGAGCCCACCGCGAGTGGACGATCACAGCATCCGAGGCCTTCAAGAATGATTTCAAGGCCGGGAAAAGAAACGGGTCGCGACGCCCCGTAAAACCGACCTCGCGGGCGGATGCCAGGGCCGCGCCCGCGGCGCCGTGACTTTCGGAAAGCCGTTCCTCTAGAGAGCCGGAGGTGGCGTCTGCCGCGGCTGCCTCGACCAGAAGGTGGTGGAGAACGAGATCGTGGAGCACGACCGCCGTACGGGGCCTTCCCAGCCGTTCGAGGAGCCACAGGTGGTGGGGGTTGTTGCCGAGATGGAGCAGCGATACTTCGTCGGGGGCCGCCTGAGCACCGGTGGGCACCAGTTCCACGGCGTCGCCGAGAGGCCAGTCCTTCGGCACTTCCCAACCCGGAGGTTCGACGACCCGGACCCGTGCTCGCGAACCCAACGCCTCCAGGATCTCGATCGCGTAGTCGCTCACGCCGGAGCGAAAAGGCGGAAGCGGCGACGCCCACAGGATCTTCACCCTCCGACACTAACCCTTATTATTCATGAAGTCACGTCGCGAAGGCGGCGAGGTGCCGTGCACAATGGGGTTTTCGACCCGAGGGGCGCGGAGGCGTACTCGCAAGTACATCGAGCACCTCGAGGCGAGAAAGCACCGCTGAAGGCGGTGCATCGTCGTCTGCAGCAGAGACTTCATGGATAATTCGGGTTGAACAGGAAATCTCCTTTTGTTCCGGGCTTTTTCTGCCGGCGGTTTCGTCAACCGCGCCCAGAGAAAAAGAAACAGCTACTATGAGGTGGTGAGTCCGCTCAAGTTCCTCACCGTGGTCCTGTACATCGGCTATCTGGTCAACGTCGGTCTCCTATTTGTCGTCCTGCCGTGGTCCCAGGTCTGGGGCCTGCTCTTGACGATGTTTCCTGCAGGACCTGCGGCGTTTTTCGGTCTCCCCTGGATCCGCGGCGTACTGTCGGCGTTTGGTGTGTTGCACCTGCTGCTCGTCCTCTGGGAGTTGGTGCAGCCGACCCTCCTGACCCCGATGCCTCAAACCGGGAGCGAGTCTCAAGACGTCTCCAGGTCTTGATCTGGCAACGCGTTGACCCTAAAATTGGTTTCGTGGGGCGCCGTATCCTGATCGTCGACGATGAGCCGTATATTCTGCGCATCTTGTCGTTCAAGCTTCGCCGCGAGGGATTTACAACCTTCGAGGCGGAGTCAGCCGAGAATGCAGAGACCCTTCTTAAGGAACACGAGATCGATCTCGTGCTGCTTGACGTCGCCCTGGCAACCCCCACCAACGGTTTTGACCTCGCGGCCAAGCTGCGCCGGAACTCTCCGACCCGCCACCTCCCGATCATCATGCTGACGGCTCGGGGCTTTGCCTCGGACGTCCTCCGTGGCCGCGAGATCGGCGCGGCCGGTTACATCACCAAACCGTTCACGGCCGAGGAGGTTGTGCGTCGGGTCCAGTCCCTCCTCGATTCGTAATTGACGCACGGCTCGTCTTGACGGCCGCAACCGCGCCACGTAGGCTCGCAAGCCGGAGGCGGAGACCTGATGTATCGAAAAACACTGAACCTACCCAAGACCGGCTTCTCCATGCGCGCCAAGTTGCCGCAGCGGGAGCCGGAGATGCTGGCCCACTGGCAGGCAACGGATCTCTATTCGAAAATCCGTGAGGCCCGCAAGGGCTCGCCGCGCTTTATTCTCCACGACGGCCCGCCGTACGCGAATGGTTCGATCCACGTCGGGACCGCTCTCAACAAAATCCTCAAGGACATTGTGGTCAAATCGCGCACCATGCTTGGTTTCGACAGCCCCTATGTGCCCGGTTGGGACTGCCACGGTCTGCCCATCGAGCACCACGTCGACAAGGAACTGGGGCCGAAGAAGGCCGACATGAGCGTCTCCCAGATCCGCGCAGCCTGCCGCGCCTACGCCAAACGATTCTACAAACTGCAGCGCGACGAGTTTATCCGTCTCGGTGTTCTCGGCCAGTGGGACGACCCCTACCTGACGATGGCCAACGATTACGAGGCCGACATCGCATCCGCCCTCCACGGCTTCATGCTCGCCGGCTATGTCGAGCGGGGGCGCAAGCCGGTCCACTGGTGTTCGGAGTGCCGCACCGCACTTGCCGAAGCAGAGGTGGAGTATCACGATCACTCGAGCCCGTCGGTGACCGTGGCGTTCAGCCTCGCCGACGACGCCCGCGAACGGCTGGAGATCGCGACCGGCGACCAGGCCGCAGCATTGATCTGGACGACCACGCCGTGGACCCTGCCCGCCAACCTGGCCATCGCTCTCCACCCTGATTTCGACTACTCGCTGGTGCGTGCCGGTGGATCACTTTTCATCGTCGCGACCGAGTTGCTGTCTGCGGTCGCCGAGGCCGCGGCATGGAGCGAGCCTGAGACACTCAAGACCTTCAAGGGCGGCCTCCTCGAAAACAC
>JASJGQ010000217.1:0-6895 GCA_033791425.1 Acidobacteriota bacterium | reverse complement strand
GTCGAGTACCAGAGATCATAGGTCGCCGGTCCATGTTCGACCTCATCGCTCCACAGGATCTGGACGACGGACCCGACATCGAATTCTTCCCCACCGTTCGGGTAGTCGAGAGATACGTGGGCATGGACTTGTCCAGCCGACAGCACCAAAAAGAGCGCGAACCCCCAGACGTATCGGGCGCGCCGACGCTTTGAAACCCTGGTGGCTTGGCAAATTGCAGACTCATGGATCCGGGTGCTACGTGTTGCCGACATATACAGTAGAAACACAACGAAGGGACCCTGTGTTCCCATGGGTACCATTTCCATCGGTGCCAAGCACTAGTTGTGGAGAAGATCCGGGCCTGGCCAGATCTCCCGGAGAATCGTCAGCTGTCATCCTTCACATCGAGGACTCGCGGGCGGTGAAGGAGCGCCAGTTCTGGAGCCGATCGAGGTGGTGGCCATAGACCAGCACGAGGTGGTTGCCAAGCGGCGTATTGAGGAGGTCCACCACAGTGCCGCCGTTCGTGAGTCGAATCTCGACCTGGGTGCGGCAGAGGTTTTCAGCATCGCCGGTGCGCAGGATTTCACCCTCGGCAAGCCACAGACGATCCATCCCTTTGCCGCCGATGCGCAGCAGGGTGATCGGTCCTTCGGGGAGTGTCCCCTGAATTCCGACGCCGAGACCTGACTCGAAGTGCGAACGCAGACGATAGCTCGAGACCAGCGTGCGTGGAACGGTGCAGTGCGCCAGCCAAAGCGTGTTGCTCTTCGGATCGAGCTGTACCGGGTTCGCCATCCACGGCGTCGACCCCAGCAGTTCTTGCGCCCACAGCAAACCTACGGTGCTGACCAGGTCGCCTTCGCACCCAGCGATAACGCCCTCGTCGGTCAGCTGCGCCAGCCCGTAGCAACCGGTCGTCTTCTGGTGCTGGACGAAGTCGAAACAGCGGACGGTCAGCGCGTCCAGTTTGTAATCAGCGACGACGGTTTTCAACGCGAGGTAGACTCGTGCGACGTCCTGAAGCTCGGAAGAAGAGGGCTCACGCACCTCGGTCGAGTCTCCGATGAACGTGTTCAGGTGCGGTTCGACATCAGCATCGCGAACGGCATCCAACCGTTTCACGACCTCTTCCATCTCGACGGGCACCACGGTCGGTCCCCAGGCGGACCGGACCGTCGAGGCATCGGGGCTGCTGGCGACAAGCCAGTCCGACGGAGTGCCAACCAGCCCAATGCGGGACCGTTGGAGAGCCTGCCGCACCTCGATGTCGTGCAGGGCATCCGCCAATTCACCCAGTCCCGTCTGATCGTCCGGTCCCTCGAGGTAGAAGATCCGGCCGGGCGCGCCGTCCTGTTGGAGTCGCGCCAACACCTCGAGGGCCGACGGCAACGAGTTGTTTCCGGGATGGGCCATCAGAAAAAGGGGTTCGCCGGGCACCGTCTGCTGACGCTCCGCCCACACCTCGAGGATGACCCGCTCGGTACCGCCGGTCGCAACCAGGAGAACCATCTGCGCTTCGTTGTCGGGCAGGCGATCGGTTGCCCAACATTCGCCGCCCAGGTGTTCGAGCGCACGGAGGTAGTCCCCCGCGATCGCCTCGAGTTCATCATCAAGAAGAGAGCCCGGTTGGATTGGGACGATGCCGAAATTCCGAGACATGGACACCTCCATCCATCAAATGGTACCGGATGAGGTTGAGGGGATACGTTTTACCCTCACGTCATGACGTTGTGAGACCTCATACGGCCTTGTAGGCCGTGGCGTCTTTTCGGATCTCCCGGCGGTTGGCTGTATGTTTTTCTCGTCCGGCGTACCCGAGTAGGCCTTCGCGGAAGTTCTTGTCTTCCTTGACGTTGCAGAAAACTCACTGGATTCTGCCTCGAGAACTGCTCGGTTCGAGCCGGAGCCTCTGGACGGAAACGGGCTAATATCTTTTCAACGGAGGGCTACACTGCATGCAGCTCGCTGCGATCGATTGGGTTGTCATCGTCATCTGCCTTGGTGCGGCATTTGCTCCGGCCCTCTTTCTGGCAAAGCGGGCCGGATCCGGAACCGCGGAGTTCTTTGCCTCCGGCCGGTCGGCGCCGTGGTGGTTGATCGGCACTTCCATGGTGGCGACCACCTTCTCCACCGACACGCCGAATCTGGTGACCGATTTCGTGCGCACCAAAGGCGTGGCCATGAACTGGGCGTGGTGGGCCTTCCTGCTCACCGGGATGGCGACGGTGTTTTTCTACGCCCGAATGTGGCGCCGCTCCGGGGTCCTCACCGACCTCGAGTTCTACGAACTTCGCTACTCGGGGCGGTCGGCAGCCTTTGTGCGCGGGTTCCGGGCCGTCTACCTCGGGCTGTTTTTCAACTGCGCCATCATGGCCTCTGTGACCCTGGCCGCGGTCAAGATCGCCAACGTCATGCTCGGCTGGAGCCGCCTCGAAACGGTGGTCGTGTGTGGCCTGATCTGCATCGTTTTCTCTGCTGTAGCGGGACTGAAGGGTATCCTCGCGTCGGACCTCATTCAATTCGTGATCGCCATGGTCGGCGTGTTGGCTGCGGCATATGTTGCGCTCTCCCAACCACAGGTGGGTGGTCTGAGTGGCCTGGTGGCGAAGATCGACCCCGCGACCTTGCGTTTGCTACCCGACTTCTCCGATTGGGGGCTGACGCTGACGGTCCTGGTCATACCACTCACCATCCAGTGGTGGTCGGTGTGGTACCCCGGGGCCGAGCCCGGCGGCGGCTCTTACATCGCCCAGAGGATGCTTGCCGCCAAGGACGAAAAAAACGCCATGGCCGCCGCCCTGTGGTTCAACATTGCCCATTACGCTTTGCGGCCGTGGCCTTGGATCATCGTTGCTCTGTGCTCGATCCTGGTCTTCCCGACGCTCGGAGACATCAAGACCGCCCTGCCCCACGTGTCCGACGATCTCATCGGCAACGACCTCGCCTACCCGGCGATGCTGACGCTGTTGCCGGCAGGGCTCCTTGGTTTGTTGGTGGCGTCCCTGCTCTCCGCCTATGTCTCCACCATGTCCACTCACCTCAACTGGGGCTGCTCCTATCTGGTCCACGACTTCTATCGTCGATTCCTCAAGCCGGATGCCTCCGAACGGCACCTCGTGTGGTTGTCGCGCGTGATAACGGCACTCCTGATGGTGGTCTCCGGGGCGACAGTCTTTCTGTTGTCGACCGCGGGCGAGGCCTTCCAACTGCTGCTTTCGATCGGCGCCGGAACGGGTCTGATCTATCTCCTGCGGTGGTTCTGGTGGCGGATCAATGCGTGGTCGGAGATCGCCGCCATGGCGGCGTCGTTCACCATCGCGTTTTCGCTCTTCGTTGCGCGAAAGTCTGGGCTCGAAATGTCGTCCGACGCGGCCCTCGTGTGGTCGGTTGCCTTGACGACCCTGGTATGGATCGTCGTGACTTTCATGACGAAACCGACGGACACCGAAACCCTGCGTGCGTTTTATCGCAAGATCCGGCCGGCGGGCCGCGGTTGGGCCAGGGTCGTTGACCCCGCGGAAGCCGTCGGGCCCCGTGACAATCTTTCGCTCGCCCTCCTCGGTTGGGTCTTCGGCTGCACCTTTGTCTATTCGGCACTTTTCGGCACCGGCGCTCTGCTCTACGGGCAGACGGTCCAGGGGGCGGTGTGTCTGGTGGTGACTGCGGCCACCGGGGTCGGTTTGGCCTGGGTGGTGCCGAAGATCTGGCGAGACGATGGGTCGACCGTGGTGGAGTGACGCGTGGGTCTTTTGGCGCCCCCGACTCTGCGGAGAAATGCCCTGCCAGAGGTCGGGGATATGCCATATTGCCCGGTATGAAAAACTCACTGACGGGGCTGGTTTCATTTTTGATGGTTATTTCAATGGGCGCGTGTGGCGGCGGCGGTACCGCAGATACGGGATCGTCAATCACGGTGGAAGAAGACGTGAGCAGGCAGCTCGCTCTGCTCGTAGAGGGCGACGGGGATCCTTCCAGAGAGCTTGCGGGGCTTGCGGTGGCCGTCCTGCAAGACGGCGACGTGGTCTTCGAGGAAACAATCGGACGGGCCTTTATCGACCCGACGGGAAACCACGACCGCGAGCTCACGCCCGACAACCTCCTTCGGGTGGCCTCGATCTCCAAAACTCTGTCCGCCATCGTCGTCATGCAACTGGTCGAGGAAGGGACGCTGGACCTGGATCGTGACGTTTCGGATTACCTCGGGTGGGAACTCCGCAACCCTCACTACCCCGATCGAGACATCACCCTCCGGTACCTGCTCGCCCACGTCTCGTCGATCCGTGACGCCGGCGAGTCCTACATCATTCGCTACCCGCGCGTCATTCAGGAAGCCTTCGACCCCTCGAGCCCTGACTTCGGCGAGCGGTTCCAGATCGCCGAAGAAGGCAGGGACCGGGGACCCGGCGTCTACTTCGAGTACTGCAACCTGAACTACGGCGTCGTGGGCACGGTCCTCGAAAAGGTGACCGGTCAGCGCTTCGACGTCCTGATGGACGAGCGCTTCTTCGAGCCTCTGGGGCTTTCCGGCGGCTTCAACGTCGCCGATCTGTCCGAGGCGGATCAACAGAGCCGTGCGACGCTCTATCGCAAACGCGATCAGGACGGGGTCTGGCATCCCGAGGGTGAGTGGGTGGCCCAGGTGGACGACCCAAACCGGGAGATTCGAACGGCGCTGCCCGACGATGCCGACTATGTTCCCGGAACCAACGGAGCTCAGTTCAGCCCACAAGGAGGGGCCCGGCTCTCCCTGAAGGGCTTGGAAACATTGGCCGCGCTGGTCCTCGGAGATGGCGCCGTGGGTGATGTCCGAGTGCTCTCGCCCGACGGCACCGCGGAACTGTTTCGTACGGTCTGGCGCTACGATCCGGCCCTGGAAAACATCGAGGACTACACGGGCAGGGTCAATGCCTATGCCGCCGGGTTCCGAATCGTCAGTGGCGAGACCGAGGGGGACCGACTTTTTGCCGGTGATGACCGCAACTGGGTGGGACATTTCGGCAGCGCCTACGGCCTTCTGGCCGGTGTCTTCGTACACCCCCAATCGGGCGATTCCGTGATCTTCGCCATCACGGGCTCCGCTTTTGATCTCGACGCCGAGGGTGATGCATCGAATACGCTCGCACCCATCGAGGCGCAAATTCTCGAGCAGCTCAGCAGGTTGCTGTAGCACTCGTCAATTTCTGAAGGTGGGCCAAGGCCCACTACAATCCAGCAAAGTCCTTGGGTCCGGCGTAGGGTGGGCCTTGGCCCACCTTCAGATCCTCTGCTTGTACGCGGTCAGCTCACTATCAGATAAATGGTCACGGCGACAGCGCCGCCCAGAAGGGCGTAGGGAATCTGCGTGCGGACGTGGTCCATGTGATCCGATGCCGAGGCCATTGAGGAGATGATGGTGGTGTCGGAGATCGGCGAGCAGTGGTCGCCGAAGACCCCGCCCCCAAGAACCGCAGCGAGATAGAGAGGCAACGAGCCACCCTGAGCCGCGGCCAGCGGCACGGCGATGGGCACCATCAGGGCAAAGGTGCCCCAGGAGGTGCCGGTGGCAAATGCCATGAATGAGGCCAGCACGAAGGACCCGGCCACCGCCACCTTGGTGCTGCCGGCCCCACTGATGATCTCCGCCACATAGGCCCCGGTGCCCAACTCGCGAACGACGCCGCCCAGAGCGAAGGCCAGCAGGAGGAGAGTGACCACAGGGATCATCCCGCCCATCCCCTTGAAAACGAGGTCGATAAAATCTCGACCCGGCATCCGGCAGGGGCCGAGGGAAATGACCGCCAGGACCGCCAGGCTCGCCAACACCGCCCACAGGACGGCGGTGGAACCGGAGCTGGCCTGGATCATCTCCCACAGCCCGGCATCGGGTCCCGCACCCCGTCGGCCGGATATGAGAATCCCTACGACGATGGCCCCGACCATGGTCACGACGGGGAGGATCAGATAGAGGGCCCGCTGTTTGATTCCGGGAATCGGGGGGGTTGTCAGCACCTCTTCAGCCACCATGGGTTTGGCGCCATCGGCCAGGAGCTTGCCCTCGTCCAGTGCCCGCCGTTCGGCCGACCGCATGGGACCGATCTCCCAACCCAACAGAATCGTTAACAGGACCAGCAGGATGGCCACCATGGGGTAGAAATTCCAACCGATGCTGGCCAGCAGGACCGCCACCGGGTTCTCGACCCCCTGCACAGCAAGCAGCCCGATCACCAGGGCCCCCCACCCGTTGAACGGAACCAGAATGCAGACCGGTGCCGAGGTGGAGTCACAGATGTAGGCAAGTTTCTCGCGGCTCACGCGGTAGGAATCGGTGAGCGGTCGCCCGACCGTCCCCGCCACGAGGGCGGTGATGGAACTCTCGACCGTGATCAGGACACCGAGCAGAAAGGGCACCATCTGAGCCTGACGACGATTGGTGACCCACCGGCGTTCCGATACTCGGGCGACAAAGGCCTCCACACCTCCGGTGGCGCTGATCAGTGTCAGCACGGACCCGACGAGGAGGCTGTAGATCAGAATCCGGGTGTTGCCCGCATCCTGAAACACGCCGATGATGGAGGCCACCGTGGAGCCAGTCGCCGCAATCGGGTTCCAGCCGTCCACCACCAACCAACCCATCCAGACCCCGAGAAGAAGGGCCGGGTAGATCTGTTTTTTCCACAGCGCCAGACCGAGGGCCGCGAGCGGCGGTAGCAGAGACCAGATACCGAAGGAGGTCATGGTTGGGGACTATACACAAACACATCGCACGAATTCGGAATTCGGAATTCGGAATTCGGAATGATCATCGCAACGGATGGACGACAGGAAAGGTTCGAGTACTCACGGGAAGCGCGTGCGGAAACGGGGCGCGCCGACCGGAGGTGCCATCTTTTGCATTGTTTGATGCCCCATCGTTGAGGCTGCCAAGAGCATC
>JASJGQ010000216.1:0-3208 GCA_033791425.1 Acidobacteriota bacterium | reverse complement strand
AAGGCTGCACCTAAGAAGAAGGCTGCGCCAAAGAAGAAGGCTGCCGCGAAAAAACCAGCCGCCAAAAAGAAGAAATAGGTTTCTTCGCGCAGGCGCCGGGCGTGGACGATCACGCTTCCGTTCGCCCGTGTCTGAATCATTCCAATTCAACGGGAGTGTGGGAGCGACCGCTCTCCACGCTCCCGTTTTGTTACCTGCAGGTCTCACCGGGATTCGTCGCGAAGGCGGCGAGGTGCCGTGCCCGGTGGAGTTTGTGACAGGGAGGCCCGGCCGAATTCCTCGGCAGGAAGTCGGTGAGATTTGCAGATTCGTGTCCGTGATACCCTCGGTGCTTTCCAGGGTGCCGTCACCCCTCGTCGCTCATGCTGGACGCATTGATACTCGCCGCGGACGATTGGTCCCTCAAATATTTGGGGGAACGGATCGGTGACCGCCTCGAGGCCGAACCCCAATCCACCTTCCGCATCGACTACCTCGACACGTTTGACTGGCGTCTCCACGGCGCGGGTTGCCTTCTCACCCGTGAGCAAAAACGCGGACGCACACGTATCTATTGGCGTTCATCCGCCCGACCATTTCCATACACCGTGCCAACAGACCATGAGTTTCGTTTCGCTCGGGATCTGCCCGATGGGTTCCTCAGATCCGAGCTGATGAAGCTTTCCGGTGTCCGAGCATTACTCATCGTCGGAACTGCTCGTGTGACCCGACAGAATGCGCGAGTTCTCGACTCCGACGGGAATTCCATCGCACGCCTGGTTGTCGAGGAAACGATCCCGCTGGACCCCTCGAACAGAACCACCGGAGAATCATTGAAGACCGTCACGATCCAACCGGTCGGGGCGGCGCAGCGCGCGTACCAGAGCGCGATCCGCCATCTTCATGACAGCGGTGCCACCGATCAACCACCTTTCGACGCTCTCTCTGCGACGACAGCCATTCGCGGACGGCGTCCGGGTGACTACAGCGCGAAACCGCGCCTCTCCATCCGCCCGGATCAACGCAGCGACAAGGTCATGAGGATGATCCTCGGCGGTCTCCAGAAGACCGTGGCGGCCAACGTGGATGGCGTGCTCGATGATGTGGATGTGGAGTTTCTCCACGACTTCCGTGTCGCGTGCCGGCGGGCCCGGGCGGTCCTGAGTCAGATCAAGAAGGTCCTCCCACCGCTCGCAGCCGACCACCTCGCTACCGAGCTTCGGTGGCTCGGCGAGGTCACAAATCCATGTCGCGATCTCGACGTCTACCTGCTCGAGATGGACGGTTATCGTCTGCAACTCGGCGACTCTGCGAATACCATTGACGATTTCGAAAAGCTGTTACGACGCGAACGTGCCCGGGCCCTGCGGCGGGTCCGTAGAGCGCTGCGATCGAAACGCTTTATTCAACTCATGGAAGACTGGGTTGCACTGGTCGAGTCGAGTCCGTCCACTGCGGACGCTCGCGACGCGAAACGACCAATTTCAGAAATCGCGAGCAAGAAGATCCTCAGGGCTTACAAGAGAATGGTCAAAAGAGGCCTGCGCCTCTCCGACCCGCCGGCGGCGGAGGATCTCCACCGTCTTCGGATCGACGCCAAGAAGCTTCGTTACCTCCTCGAGTTCTTTGGCAGTTTGTGGCCAAGGAAGACCATCGCTCGTCTGGTCAAGGAGCTCAAACTTTTCCAAGACATTCTCGGAGGAGCCAACGATATGTCGGTGCAGCAGCGCCACCTCGCCGGGTTTGCGGAGACGCTGATGGCGGAGGGATCGACCCGGGCCGGTACCGTCTTCGCCATGGGCCGGTTGGCAGACGCGATGGCCGCACGGCTGGAAACATACACGGAAGCATTCGCGGCGCGTTTCGACCTGTTTGCAGGCAAGCAGAGTCGCGCTCTCTATCAAGAGACGTTTGGCGGGGACTGACGGATGCACACGTTAGCCGTCTGGACCATCAAGGGAGGCGTCGGCAAGACCGCCGCGGCGGTCAACCTCGCTCATGCCGCTGCGATGTCGGGAGTCCGTACCCTCTTGTGGGACCTCGATCCTCAAGGCGCCACCAGCTTTTACCTGCGCGCTTTGCCTCGCCTCCCCGGTGGCGTGGAGACACTCCTCGATCGGTCAGTGGACCTCATGCAATTCGTCCAGCCGAGTGAGTTCGACAATCTGTTCCTGCTGCCGGCGGACTTCTCCTACCGCCATCTCGATCTCGCTCTCGAAGAAAGCGCGAAGCCAAAGAAGATGCTGGCCAAAAGGCTGCGTCCGTTGGCCGCCGAGTTCGACCTCATTTTGATCGATTGCCCACCCAGCGTGTCTTCCGTTTCGGAGGCAGTTCTCCGCGCAGCCGACGCGCTCATCGTGCCGGTCATCCCCACCACGCTCTCGATGCGCACTCTCGAACAGGTCCGGGCCTTTGTCGCGACGGCCGGCAAACACGAGCCGCTGCTCCTCCCATTTATATCGATGGTCGATCGCCGAAAAAGGATCCACCTCGACACCTGCGAGCTCTGTCTTTCCGACGAGGAGTTTCTGCAAACAACGATCCCCTCGGCGAGCGTCGTCGAACGGATGGGCGTGACTCGTGCACCGGTGGCCGCGACTCTTCCCTCGCAACCGGCCGCGAAGGCGTTTTCGAATCTCTGGCGGGAGATCGCGGAGCGCTTGAGCATCGGGCCGGGGTTGGATTGAACAGACTCATCCGTCAATTCGTGAGGTGGCGATATTTCGGATTTCGGATTTCGGATTTCGGATTTTCCACCATGCCACGGAACCTGAGGCCTCATCGGTTCAATTGCCGGGGTCTTCGCATCCCATCCGCTGTCGGGAGCTGTGTCTACTCGTCGTCGTCGTCGACAGTTGATTTTTCGTTGACGACGGCGAGGACTTTGCGGCCATACTTTCGGAGCAGGGTCGGGCCGATCCCGGCAACGTCGAGCAGCTCTTCGTCGTCGGCGGGGCGGGCGCGGCAGATCGCGGTCAGGGTGCGATCGGTAAGGATGCGGAAGGCTGGAACCCGGCGCCGCCTCGCCTCTTCCAAACGCCAGGCACGAAGTCGATCAAAGAGCGCGACCTCATCATCGTCAAGTGCGGTCGTCGGAGCGGCGGGCACCGGCTTCTTCACAGCCGCTCCGCGGCGGCCCGCCGGCCGCGTCGGACGCCGGGGCTTGGGGGCCCTCGCCCCCACACCCACGCCGTCGACATCACCCGTCCCCGCGAGTTGGCCCCCGCGC
>JASJGQ010000215.1:0-3655 GCA_033791425.1 Acidobacteriota bacterium | reverse complement strand
GGGAGGACTCGAGACCTTGTCGCTGGGGGGGGTGATGAAAAGGTCCGCGGCGAAGCCAATGGCCGCAATGGCGATGGGCGATGCCGCTGCGATGCCGGCACGCGAGGGCGAGAGTCGGCACGAAGGCGGCGGGAAGGCGGCACCGGCCAGCAGCGCAGATCCTGCTGCGAGCGCGGCGAAGATCACCCGGGTGAGTCGAATACCTGTCATCGTCGGTTGTTTTCGCTCCTATTCTATACGGTTTCAACGTCAATGAGTTTCCTTGTGCGGATTTCCCGGTCCCGCGAGGAGGCAGACCATCGCGACCGCCAGTGCGGGGAACAGTGGTTCGACCCCGAACGGATAACCCGACGGGTCAGAGCACGCGATCCAGGCGACGGCGGTTGCCGCTGCGGAGAGCATCGCTGCGGTTGCCGCCCGTCCGGCGGGCCGCCAGGCCTTCGGCAGGTTGACGGCGAGCACGGGCAGGAGCAGAGCTGCGGTGACGACCGACCCGACGTGGTGCCAGACCTGGATGGCGGAGGAAAAGAGCATGGCGCCGGCCGCCGCAACGGTGGCTGATACAACCAGACCGATTCTGGTCCTCCGGCGCACCCTCTCCGGGTCGGTCTCGTGTGGTGCCAGGTCATGACCGATGGTGGTGGCGGCGATAAAGAGATAGGAGTCGAGAGTCGACATGATGGTCGCAAACAGTCCGACCATGAAGATGGCGGCCATCCACGGCGACAGGACAAGTGTGGCGAGTTTCGGAAAGGCTGCCATCGGGTCGTCGAGCCCGGGCAACAGCACTCGGGCCGCCAGTCCGCTGAAGACGGTGAGGAAGTCGAAGACGATCCACAAACCCACCGACACCAGGACCCCGGTTCGCGCGGTCCGGGGATCGCGGGCGGCAAACACCCGTTGATAGAAGGCGGGTTCGACGACGGTCTGCAGCGCGATCAGGTACCACACGACCACCGTCTGCCATCCCAGACCTCCGTCCCAGGCACGGTGGCTGTCAGGGAGTTGGGTCCACAAGCCCGCCAGACCACCGGTGTGGGCGAGTGCGGCCGGCAGCAGGATGAGAAAGCCTCCGTACATCAGGACGAGCTGCAGAATGTCTGTTCGCACCACTGCGCGAAAGCCGGAGAGTCCGACGTACACCGCGGAGAACACCGCAGCTGCGATGACGGCCGTTCCGAAACGCAATCCGGTCACCTGCGCGAGCAGTACGGCCAACATCAGGACGTATGCAACCGGGACGGTCGCGGCGTAGACGGCAGCGGCCCCCGCCAACGACGCCGGGCGTCCATAGGCGTCGGCGAGTAGATCGGGGATCGTGATGGCGCCGCTGCGCCGCAGACGGGGTGCGAGCCACAGAGCGAACAGCACTGCGGCGAGGTAGTAGGGGACTCCGAAAACCAGCCAGGTGGAAATTCCGAAGCGCCAGGCGTATTCACCGATGCCGAGGATTCCCCCATACCAGGTCGTCACCAGCGTGGCGACGAACACCGGAAGCGTCAGGCGGCGTCCCGCCAGGAGATAGTCGATTCCCCCGCCGCCGCGGTGTCTAACCGAAAGAAGCAGCAGTGCCGCCACATACGCCAGCACCAGGATGAGAACCCGGGTATTCATCCGGGGAAGTGTAGCTGTACCGCCGATTTCGATTTCGAAATATTGTCGTTTATTGTGCGGGCCGGATGGTCTCTCCCGAGGAAGGCCGGAGGGTTCTTGCGGTACACTTGGAGGGTACCCAGGGGGTTCTATGCATATCAACGACATCCTCAAAGTGGCTGTCGAGCGCAAGGCGTCGGACGTTCATCTCAAGGTCGGTGCTCACCCGGTGCTGCGCATCGATGGCCGGTTGCAGGTCTTGACCGAATTCAAGCGCATGATGCAGGAGGACACCATTGCCATGGCGTTCTCCATGATGTCGTCGCGGCAGAAAGAACGGTTCAAGCACCTGCTCGAGACCGATATCGCATACTCCGTGCCCGGCTTGGGCAGGTTTCGCTGCAATATCTTCCAGCAGCGCGGTTCGGTGGGTCTCGTTTTGCGGCTCATTCCCGCCCGGATCCAGACCTTCAAGGACTTGATGCTGCCAACGGTTCTGGAGAAAATTTGTGAGGAACAGCGGGGTCTGGTGCTGGTCACGGGGACCACCGGGTCGGGTAAGTCAACATCCTTGGCGTCCATGATCGACCACATCAACACCCGCCGTATCGAGCATGTGATGACCATCGAGGACCCGATCGAGTTTTTGCACCGCGATAAGAAGTCGATCATCAACCAGCGTGAGGTCGACGTCGATACCAAACAGTTTTCCACCGCCTTGCGGTCGGCCATGCGCCAGGACCCCGATGTGATTCTGGTCGGTGAGATGCGTGACTACGAGACGATTGAGACCGCCCTGCTGGCGGCTGAGACCGGTCACCTCGTGCTCTCGACCCTGCACACGGTTGACGCGACCGAGACAATCAACCGCGTGATTTCGGTCTTTCCGCCCCACCAGCAGAAACAGATCCGGATCCAGCTTGCGGCGGTTCTGAAGGCCATCGTTTCCATGCGCTTGTTGCCCCGCGCCGATGGGCTCGGGCGGGTGCCGGCGGTTGAAGTCCTGATTTCCACCTCCTACATCCGCGACTGCGTTGAAAACAAGGACAAGACCAAGCTGATCCGCGACGCGATCGTGCAGGGCACCAGCCAGTATGGGATGCAGACCTTCGACCAATCGCTCTATCAGCTGTACAAGAACGGTCTGATCACCCTCGAGGAAGCCCTTCGAAGGGCTACCAACCCGGACGAGTTCAAGCTCAAGATCCAGGGCATTCAATCGACCTCCGACATCTCCCGGGAGGAAATGGATGGGGTGCTCGATCTCGCCGCAGATTCAGATCCCGACCCGTTTTCAGAGGAATCTCCGTTTGAGTTCGGCGGCAGCTGAGGCGAGCCCCTGAGAGTGATCGATGCCGACTGCGAAATCGGTCTATCAGACCGCTCTCGACCTGTTGTCGCGGCGCGACCACTTCCGGCGCGAGCTCGAGGACAAGCTCCGCCGGCGAGACCTGCCGGATGACGAAATAGCAGCTGCCATCGAGCGCTGCGAGGACCTGGGTTTGATCGATGACGAACGGGTCGCAAAGCGCTTTGTCGAGGTGCGTGCGGGTTCTCGCGGCTGGGGCCCGCGGCGGCTTGCCGGGGAGCTTCAACAAAGGGGTGTGAGCCACGAAAATGCTGAGAGATTTGCAGCCCTGAAACCGGAGCTCGCCGAGGACGCGTTGCGCACTGCGTTGCGCAAGCTCGAGATCCGGGCCCCGTTGATGTGGTGGCGGGATGGCCAGCGACAGGCACGGATGGTAAGCTCCCTCATCACACGCGGTTTCGAAGCCGAGGTCGCAATCGCCGCCGTCAACGCACTGGCGGCTTTCCGGGAGAACCACAACGATGCGCTCGATGACCAGCAAGGAAATCCGACAGACCTTTCTTGACTATTTTGCGTCCAAGGGACACCAGGTGGTGCCGTCGGGCTCGCTGTTGCCGGCCGGCGACAGCACTCTGCTCTTCACCAACGCCGGGATGAATCAGTTCAAGGACGTGTTCGCGGGCCGCGAAAAACGTGAGGAACTGCGCGCCACCTCGACTCAGAAGTGCGTGCGTGCCGGCGGCAAGCACAACG
>JASJGQ010000214.1:0-4687 GCA_033791425.1 Acidobacteriota bacterium | reverse complement strand
GTGCCGGTGGACGGTCTGACCGCCAACGGCTTCGACGGCGAACAGGTTCGGGACGGGATCATCATCGCCGGCGAATTCGCCGAGATCGATCCTTATCGGGCGACAACCCACAACAAGGGCATCATGAACGGCGTCGATGCGGTGGCCTTGGCCACCGGCAATGATTGGCGAGCAGTGGAGGCCGGGGCTCACGCATTCGCCGCCCGCGGCAGCCGCTACACCTCGCTCAGCCGCTGGCGGAAGGATGAAGAAGGAGCCCTGGTTGGGGAGATCGAAATTCCACTCAAGGTCGGCATCGTCGGCGGTTCGCTGCAGTCGAACCCCACGGTGACCTTCAATCTGCGCCTGCTCGGAGTCGAGTCGGCGCGCGAGCTTGCCGAGGTCATGGGCGCGGTCGGACTGGCGCAGAACTTTGCGGCCCTGCGGGCACTGGCAACCGAAGGCATCCAGCAGGGCCATATGACCCTTCACGCCCGCAGCGTAGTCTCAGCCGCGGGGGCCCCGCCCGAGCTCTTCGATGACGTGGTCGAGCGGGTTGTGAAGAGCGGCGAGATCAAGGTGTGGAAGGCCAAGGAACTGATTGAAGAGGTCAAGGTGTCGTCGGTGGTCCCGCCGGTAGGCGCCCCCGAACCTATGGACGCACAGACCGGCTGCGGCCACGGCAAGATCATCCTCTTTGGTGAGCACGCCGTGGTCTACGGAAAAAGGGCGATCGCGGCCCCGGTGCCGTTGGCGGTGCACGCGCGGGTCGTCGACACCGACAAAGGCGTGTGGATCGTGATGCCCCGTTGGGGCATGGAGCAGCGGCTCCACGCCGACCCGAAGAACCGCAGCGCCATCGAGGAGATCGGAGCATTGATCCTCGACAAGCTGGGTCTGGGTGACCGCAATATGCGGATCGAGGTGTATTCAGAGATTCCCCGTGCGATGGGGCTTGGCGGATCGGCGGCGGTGGCGGTCGCGATCATCCGCGCCCTCGACCTGCACTACGAGCTCAACCTCTCGGATGAAGATGTCAACCGATACGCCTACCTCGCCGAGCAGGTGGCGCACGGAACCCCCTCGGGCATCGACAATACGGTGGCCACCTACGGCCGACCGATCATCTATCGCGCTGGTTCACCGCCGCAGATCGAGGAGCTGTACTTCAAAGAACCGATCCGATTCGTCATCGGCATCACCGGGTCGGAGAGCCTGACCGCCAAGACCGTGGCCCGCGTTCGCACCGCGCGGGACAAAAACCGTCCCGTGATCGACCGGGTGTTCAACGGCATCGACGCCCTCACCGGCCAGGCGCTTGCGGCGATCAAGAAACACGATCTCGAACTGCTCGGGGATCTGATGAACGTGTGTCACGGCCTGCTCAACAGCCTCCAGGTTTCGAGCTGGGAGCTCGAGGAGCTGATCCAGATCGCGCGTGAGAACGGAGCCCTCGGCGCCAAGCTCACCGGCGGCGGTGGCGGCGGTTCGATGATCGCGCTCGTTCCTGAAAATGCCGAGAGGGTGATCCAGGCGATGAACGCCGGAGGCTATCAGGCCTTCGAGGTCTCGATTGCCTGATCCCGTCGTTTCCAGCGAGGACGAACTCCTCATTCTTGTCAACGAAGATGACGAGGAGATCGGCCATCTCGACCAGGCGGCCTGCCACGACGGTGAAGGCGTGCTCCACCGCGCTTTTTCCCTCTTCATCTTCAATGATGACGGTCATCTGTTGTTGCAGCGCCGGAGCCTGGACAAACGGCTGTGGCCTGGTTTCTGGTCAAACAGCTGCTGCAGCCACCCGCGTCGCGGGGAAAAGCTGGGAGAGGCTGTTCAGCGTCGCCTGCTCGAAGAGCTGGGCATGACGAGTCAGTTCGAGTTTCTTTTCAAGTTCGTCTATTACGCGCCCTTTGGGGATGTCGGGGCCGAGCGCGAATTGTGCTCGGTGTTTATCGGTCGCAGCAATGACCCCGTGCGGGCCAACACCAACGAGATTGCCGAAACACGGTGGATCACCGCCGCCGACCTCGACGATGCTTTGTCCGGCAACGCCGGAGATTACACACCGTGGCTCCAACTGGAGTGGCCAAAGGTCCGTGTAGTTTTCGCTGAAGTGTTGGGAATCGGCGTTTCTTGAAGTGACGCCTGCGGCCGATCGGCTCCCGTGATCGAGCGGGACAGTGTACCCTTCTGCTAACAGACAGTGAATAACGGAGGGGATCATGCAGGTCGAAAAACCCTGTCGAGTCAGCCGTAGCTTTACCCAGCATCTGTGTGCGCCGGCCGACGAGGTCTTCCCGCTTCTGTGCCCGGTGCGGGAGATGGAGTGGGTCAAGGATTGGCGGCCGAAGTTGGTGGTCACCGAATCTGGGGTGGCTGAGCCGGGTTGCATTTTCGTCACGCCGGGCATCCCTGAAGATGCACTGTGGCTGATAACGGTTCACGATCCGGTCGAACACCGCCTGGAGATCACCAAGATCATCCCCGGGATGGTGGTTGGAACGATCACCGTCGCGTTTTCCGCCGACGGTGACGAGGCCTGTACGGCCGACATCAACTATGCCTATACCGCGCTCAGCGAGCACGGCAAGCGCGCCATCGGCGAGTTCACCGACGAGCATTTTCAGAGTTTCATGAAGACGTGGGAGGCCGAGCTCAATCACTTCCTCCGCACGGGTGAGCGGCTTGCGGGGACCGATACGGACCAGCCCGAGTGAGGCCTGTCGATCTGCAGGTTCTGGAGGGTGAGTACGCGGTGTGGAAGTTGCCGCCGGACGCGCCGCTGCCGGAGTTCGTCGACGCACCGTTCTCTTCCATGACCAGAACCCACGCAGAGTTGTCAGTCGTGGCTCCGGCTCATCAGGCGCCTACGGGTGTGCCCGTCGAAGACGGTTGGTCGTGCCTCGAGGTTCAGGGCCCACTCGCCTTCGAACTCACCGGCGTTCTGGCCGCCGTCAGCGAGCCTCTGGCCACCGCGGGGATAGCGATTTTCGTAGTGTCTACCTTCGATACCGACTACGTGCTGGTACGCACCACTAATCTCGAGCGGGCGGTTGAGGCACTGACACGTGCAGGTCACGGTGTGACGAGATAGGCCAAAGACACTGATCCGTCTGATCTGATATTTGATCTTGGATATTCGATATTGGATTCACACAAGGAGTTTTTGGCACGCCTCGCCGCCCAAAATCCAATATCATTGCTGTCCAAAACAGACGCTTAGGAGAGCATGCCCTACTGAAAAAGCACACTTTACGGCCCGAACTTGAGGCATTCCGGGATGAGATTTGCAAAACCCTGTATGAGCCACCAGCACATGGGCCGGCATGGAAAAGCCCCGTAGGGGCGAAAGAAATTAGCCTGGGGCGCGAGCCCCAGGATGAGGGCCAGAAAAATGATCCAAGCCCCGGAGGGGCACAGGCTGTTCTTTTCTGTCGCCCCTCCGGGCCTGGTTGTTTCTTGTTCGCTAGATTCCCGGGGCTGACGCCCCGCGCTATTCTCTGTCGCCGCTCCGCGGCTTTCCTTTCTGAGAAGCTGTATTGGACAAGAGTGATTTAATATCAAAAACCAAGCACCCGAGAGCAACGACATTCCCGGTTTTCGAGGACTCAGTCCAGTAACTCAATCTCCCGCATATGTACGTGGACATCGCCTCGCTTCAAGATGTGAAGTTTGAGCAACACCACGTCGGGTATTGAATCATCAAACAGTACGTCGAACGACTCCGGAGGCATCCCGGTGATGTAGCCCTCCCTCACCACGACTATCGATCCGTCGCTGCGGGTGGCCCAAAGATCGACGTGGTAGTTGTCGGTCCACAGGTGAAGTCGGACGCCCGTGACGGAACGCGGTTCGGGAAAGGAGAGAACGAGGTCGGTGGGGTTGGCGTCGAGAGTCCGTGCGAGGGACTTCAGATTGCCGTCGAAGGCGTCGCCTATCCTGCCCTTGTCGAGTTTGGGGTGGCGGATGCCGACGGCCATGCCGTCTATGGTCGTGGTGCCGTCGACGAGCTGCCTTCGCAGCTCACGATCAGCGGCGAACAGCGCGTCCGCCTCGGTGGTGTATTCGAGTCTTACGAGGTAAAAGCCGGGTCGGCCGGCCGGGTCGGGAATCGTGGTCAAAACGTCTTCAATCAATACTTTTGGACTCTTTTGGGCCCGTGCATACTCTTGAGGCGTGAGCACGAAAAGGGTCGTCGGTTGAACCTGGTGAAGGCGATCGCGCAAAATTTCGTCCATGACGATCCATTCGACCCTTCGAAGATCGCCGCGATCGAGGAAGAACTCACCAAGCGTGTTGGTGTTGTTGGCCCACAGGTGAGAGATCGCGATCTTTTCGTCTGGCGGTGCCTCCGCGAGGTGGCGGTTCAACTCGCCGAAGAGCTCCTTCGAGCCCCACTGGAGGCCGTGCAACCCGTAGTTCCGGAACCACAGCGGGCCGTTGACCAACGCATCGCGGGTCATGGCAATGCTGGTTGAAGCCAGACCTACTGCCACAGCGATCTCGATCATCCTTTCGGGAAGATACCGGGCGAGCCACCGCCGGAGTTGATCGAGACCGAGAGTGGCGGCGAGAGTCGCCGGTACCACCATGGCCAACACCCTGGTGATCCGCAGCCCCACCAGCGAAGCGGAAAAGGGCGCCGCCAGCGCCGCGATCAGGACCAACCGGTGGGCCGCCGAACGTGGTGAGCGGACGATGGAGACCA
>JASJGQ010000213.1:0-4784 GCA_033791425.1 Acidobacteriota bacterium | reverse complement strand
GTCGGACCATCATCGAGCACACGCCGATGGCCCGATTTGGCACACCCGAAGATCTTCTCGGCGCCACGCACTGGCTGCTGTCCGAGGCTTCTTCGTTTGTGACCGGGGTCGTGGTGCCGGTCGACGGTGGCTTCTCCGCCTTCAGCGGCGTCTGATGCGGCCTGACGGGGAGGAGTATTCGTGACCAGGGTTCCGGAAACTGTATGGCCCCTCGCCGAGTTCGAGGCCCTGCTGCCGGAGGTCCCCCCGGTGGGGCAGGAGATGAACGGCCTCTCGTGGGCGGCGCCCGCGATTGAGGGTTCGCGAAAATGACGGCACTCCCGGTGCTGCGGGCCGCGGAGACGGAGCGGAGCCTCACCGAGACCGAGGTCCGAAGGGTCCTGCGCGACGGGCTGGACCGGCTCGACCTGACGGGAGCGAGAGTCCTCGTGGTCATCCCCGACGGCACCCGCACCGCGCCGATAGACCTGATGTTCGGGCTCTTCGAAGAGATCCTCGGTCCCAGGGTGAATCAGCTCGACTACCTGATCGCGCTCGGCACCCACCCACCCATGGATGACGCTGCCAAATCCAAGCTTCTTGGGACGCCCGTCACCGACGGCATGGCGGGGCGCTCCCGCGTTTTCAACCACCGTTGGGAGCGGCATGAGACCTTCGTGACCATGGGGACGATCGCTGCCGAGGAAGTTGCTCGGGTCACCGGGGGACTGATGTCGGTTGAGATCCCGGTGTGTCTCAATCGTTTGCTCGGCGAGCCCGGGGGCGAGTCGCCATACGATCACATCATCGTCTGCGGACCGGTCTTCCCGCATGAGGTGGCGGGCTTTTCAGGTGGCAACAAGTACTACGTGCCGGGCGTCGCCGGTCAGGAGATCATCGACATCACCCACTGGGTGGGCGCCTTGATGATGAGCCGCCACATCATCGGAGTCGCCGACACACCGGTCAGGCGACTCATCGATCTCGCATCGGCCATGATCCCGACTCCGCGGACGTTGATCGCGATGGTGATGCACGGACAGGCCCTGCACGGCCTCTTTGTCGGGGACATGGAGACGACGTGGCGGGAGGCGACCGTTCTCTCGGCCGAACTCGACATCGTGTGGGTGGAGCGGCCCTTCAAACGGGTGCTGTCGGTGATGCCAGAAATGTACGATGACCTCTGGACCGGCGCCAAGGGGATGTACAAGATGGAGCCGGCGATCGCGGACGGCGGCGAGGTCGTCATCTATGCACCGCACATCACCGAAGTCTCCTACGTGCACGGACACCACCTCGACGAGGTGGGCTACCACGTGCGCGACTACTTCACGGCGCAGTGGGAGCGCTTCAAACACATCCCGTGGGGTGTGTTGGCTCACTCCACACATTTGCGGGGAGACGGGACATTCTCCGACGGAGTCGAGAAGCCTCGCATCCGGGTCACCCTGGCCACGGGGATTCCGCAAGAACGGTGCGAACGGATCGGCCTCGGTTACCTGGATCCGCAGAGCGTGGACTTTGATGAGTGGGAGGGCCGCGAGGACGAAGACATCCTCTTCGTACCCAGAGCGGGCGAAAAACTGTATCGATTGAAAGACGACGGCTGAGGTCGTCATATCAGGAGGACTTGAATGGCGAAAGCGGACATCGGTCTCATCGGCCTGGCGGTGATGGGACAAAACCTCGTACTGAACATGAACGATCACGGCTTCAAGGTGGCTGTATTCAACCGGACAACCTCGGTCGTGGACGAGTTCCTCGATGGCGGCGCGAAGGGCACGAACATCGTCGGTGCCCACTCCCTCGAGGAGTTAGTCGGGTTGTTGGCAAAACCGCGCCGGGTGATGCTGCTGGTCAAGGCCGGCCAACCCGTGGACGCCTTCATCGATTCCCTGATTCCGCTCCTGGACGAGGGCGATATCATTGTTGACGGTGGAAACTCCAACTACAACGACACGATTCGGCGCACGGCCTACGTGGAGTCCAAGGGGTTGCTCTACATCGGTACGGGCGTATCGGGCGGTGAAGAGGGCGCGCGGCTCGGGCCTTCGATCATGCCCGGTGGTTCGCCGGCCGCATGGCCCCACGTCAAGCCGGTTTTTCAGGCGGTATCGGCGAAGGTGGAGGACGGCAGCCCGTGTTGCGAGTGGGTGGGCGAAAACGGCGCCGGCCATTTCGTCAAGATGGTCCACAACGGGATCGAGTACGGCGACATGCAGTTGATCTGCGAGGCCTATCAGCTGATGAAGGAGGGCCTCGGGCTCGATCACGATCAGATGCACGCAACCTTCGCCGAATGGAATGAGGGGGAACTCGACTCGTATCTCATCGAAATCACCCGCGACATTCTAGGTTTCAGGGACGAGAACGACGAACCCATTGTGGAGAAGATCCTCGATACCGCAGGCCAGAAGGGGACGGGCAAATGGACCGCCATGTCCGCCCTGGAAATGGGGATCCCTTTGACCCTGATCGCCGAGGCGGTCCTGGCACGTTTTCTGTCTGCGCTCAAGGAGGAGAGAGTTGCGGCGTCGAAGGTGCTGACCGGTCCGGATGCTTCATTCGACGGCGATTCAGGTGCCTTTATCAGCGATCTTCGACAAGCCCTGTATGCATCCAAGATTGTGTCCTACGCGCAGGGCTACATGCTCATGCGGGCGGCCGCCAAAGAGTATGGGTGGAGCCTCAACAACGGCGGCATCGCGCTGATGTGGCGCGGCGGCTGCATCATCCGGTCGGCCTTCCTCGGCAAGATCAAAGAGGCCTTCGACAACGATCCCGAGCTCACGAATCTCCTGCTTGATCCCTACTTCAAGGAGGCGGTCGAAAACGCCCAGGCGGCGTGGCGGCGGGTGGTCTCGAGGGCGGTGCAAATGGGCATCCCGGTGCCCGCCATGTCGAGCGGTCTGGCCTTCTTTGACGGCTATCGCAGCGGTCGTCTCCCGGCCAACCTCCTGCAGGCGCAGCGCGACTATTTCGGCGCCCACACCTACGAAAGGGTGGACCGGCCGCGGGGCGAGTTCTTCCATACCGATTGGACGGGACGGGGAGGCGATGTTACCGCTAGGACATACCAGGCGTAGGTGCAACGGCGTGAGGAGCTCACAATTTCGGATTTCGGATTTCGGATTTTTCGCCTGCCCATCCACGGGAGGATTGCCAACGGCGGATTCCAAGATCCAACATCCGACATCCGGATCGCTAACTCTTTCAGGAGTCACCGCAAGCGGATGAGCTGGGAAGGAAAATCAAAATGATCACGTTTCGCGAAGACGCCAAATACGCACTTCTGGTGCCCACCAGCATGGGCGTTCGACTGACGCCCACCGGCGGCCAGGGGGTTCACTGCAGCAAGACATTTCTCCTGGAGGTCACGAGCGCCGAGTCGAACGTTGCGAGTGTCTCCTCTTTTCTCGGCCTGCCTGTGAAGGTATTGACGGCCTTCGTCAAAGGCAGCCCGATCTCGCGCATGATCAAGGACGACCTGGCCGGTCGTCACATCGACTACGAGGGCCGAGACGTCGACCAGGGAGGGCCCTGGGGTTACCGCCACCAGATCAACATGGCGGACACCGGCTACGGCTCACGAGGGCCCCGGGTCCACAACGACCGCGCGGGTGAGGTCGGACTCACGCTCGACGCCGGGGACTTCGACTTCGATCGGATCTTCAAGAGCGAGGGAGCTCGCATCGTGCACCTGTCGGGGCTGGTCGCGGCCCTGTCACCGGAGACGACTTCCTTCTGCCTGGATGTCGCGAGGGCCGCCAAAAAGGGCGGCAGCCGTATTTCGTTCGATCTCAACCACCGCGCCTCATTCTGGGCCAATCGCGAAGAAGAGCTGCACCGGGCCTTCCACGAGATTGCCGGGTTGTCCGACGTGCTGGTCGGCAACGAGGAGGACTTCCAGCTCTGTCTCGGTATAGAGGGCCCGGAAGCGGGTGGCAGGGACCTCGCCGCGAAGATCGGAAGCTTTGAGGGCATGATCGATCGGGCCAAGGCGGCCTACCCCGAAACAAAGGTCTTTGCCACCACCCTCCGCGAGGTCATCAGCACCAACACCCATCTGTGGGGCGCCGTTGCAGCGGTGGGCGAGGAGTGGCACGTTGTCGAGCCGCGGGAGATCGTGGTCCTCGACCGCATCGGCGGTGGTGACGGGTTCGTCGGCGGTTTGCTCTACGCCATGCTCAAGGGGTGGGAGCCCGAGAAGTGGATTCAGTTCGGGTGGGCGACCGGCGCGCTGGTCACGACCCTGCTGACGGACTACGCCCAACCGGCGGACGAGGAACAGATCTGGAACATCTGGGCGGGCAACGCCCGGGTTCGACGTTGACCCGGGTGATTGCTGGCTCCGATGCGTCACCTCCGTCCGCATCACCGCGAAGGAAAGGGCTGGGCATGGCTCGGCGAATGGCCCTTTGATCGGTCGAACGGTTTCTTCGCCGAACGCGAAGGGCTCGGTGGAGGCGGGGCTGTTCCGCGAACCGGAACGACCGCCGCCATCGCGACCGTGATTGTCGCCTTGCTTGCGACGATGGCGCCCGCCGAGGAGAGGACGTTGCAGGCACCCCGCTTCGAGAGTCCGCCGTCGGTGGACGGCGTCATCGACGAGACCGAGTGGGCGGCAGCGGCCGTCACCGAGGGCTTCGTCCAGTTCGAGCCCGAGTTTGGCGCCGCTTCGAGTTTCCGCACCGTCGTGCTGATCGGTTCGACCTCGGAAGCACTCTATGTCGCCTTCCGGTGCTTCGACCCCGAGCCGGACAAGATCGCGGCGGCGGTCACTTCACGCGACGGGGATCTGGAGC
>JASJGQ010000212.1:0-3449 GCA_033791425.1 Acidobacteriota bacterium | reverse complement strand
GGATGGATTTCGGAGTGCCGTTAAGTGCCCTTTGCGGCGGATTCTCGGAGCAGTACTTTGAGTACGGGCCGAGAATCCAACAATAAAGGGCCTTCACGGCGCCCGAAAGACGCCACCAATCTATTCCCTACAGGCTCCTAGATCCCCGGCCTCTCTGGTCCAATAAAAAACACCCGGTGGCGGGATACCGCCTCCGGGTGTTGTGCGTCGTTGACGATCAGCGCTATTTGGCTTCGACCCAGTCCCCGATGTAGACCGAGGCCCAACCCCTCGTGAGAATGGCGGTGGAGTAGTGCTCCTCGACGGTAAGGAGGCCCAATTCACCCATGACCAGACGAGGCATGCCCTTGGTGGGGTTGTCCCTGAAGATGGTCGCGAACTGGCCGGGGTAGACGCCATCGGCGGCGCCGAGATCGATAAAGACCAACCAGCCACCACCGATCTCGAGCTGGTCGTCCCTGGTGTAGGTGATGCGCCCGATGGGTTTGCCGTTCGGGAGATCGCAACGGTCACTCGGATCGGGATCGATCACGAGGGGAACCGGGATCGGCCGGAACGGCTGCAGGACATTTCCGATATCGATGGGGTCGCAGGCATAGGTGATCTCGGCGATGGCGGAATTTTCCTGTGCACACAGCACCTTGATCTGGCCGATCTTGCTATAGACGATCCCGAGCGTTTCTTTGGTATAGACATTGCCGAGCTTGGGGTCGTTGACGAGGCGTTTGAGCGGGCGGATCCGGTTCAGAACGAAGAAGCGGTCTCCCGCGGCGACACCCTGTTCGACGCCACCGTCGATATAGACGATGTCGCCCTCAGAGAACGAGTCCTGAAAGTCGACCCGTTCAGCCGAACTGATGGTGAAGGGGTAGACCGACTCGTCCTGGACGAGATCGGCAAAACAGTAGACATCGGCCGACGAACCCAGGGGGTGTGGCTCCCCTTCATTGATGGTCTCATCAAAACCATCCGCCTCGATGTACTCCGAAGCCACTGTTTCCTCGGCAAAGACCTCTTCGACCTCAGCAGGCGGCTCCTGGACGGCCACATCGACGGCGATGGGATCTCCGGGATAGATCCAGTGAGAATCCTTGATATATGGATTGCGCTCCCAGATCTGCGGCCAAAGATAGGGATCGCCCAGATAGGTCGCAGCGAGGTCCCACAGCGTGTCGCCCGAGATCACCCTGTGGACGGTCGAACCCTCGGGGAACTCCGCAGGTGGATCGTACGGCGTCCAGTGGCCGTCGACGAAATGGAGTGGTTGAGGTGGCGGTGCGACAGCTTGGCTGAACGCGATAGTGGGGAGCAATAGCGCGACGACCAAAACCGGGATTTTCACATTCATGGGTACTCTCCCAGTGCCAGAAAACACACTACGAGAGTAACCGAAAGCGTAACTGCCGTCAATCTTCGATCTTCTTTGTTCGTTCTTCGACGAGTTTTTTGTATCTAGCTTCGGCCTCGTCGAGCTTTGCTTGAATGGCTGAAATCCGATCGTTCACAGCAGCGATTTTCGTGTAATCCGGGTAGTTTTCCTGGATATATTCAAGCCGCCACTTGGCTCCAATCCACCGCTTATTCCGGTAGTAATACGTAGCCACAAGCCATTCATGTTCTGCGAGTAACTCCTCGAGACCCCCCATTCGATCTTGTGCCTCACCCGCGTACCGAGAGTTGGGGTAGAGGTTTCCGAGTTGCTGGTAGGCGTCGAGGGCCTCGCGTATTGGGCTCAAGTCTCTGTCAGCTCTCATTTTACGAGCACTAAAAGTGTGTCCGACCATGAGTAGAGCATAGTCCCGATCCGGGTCATTCGGGTACCGATTGGCAAAATCTCGATAGCGAAGCCGGGCTTCTGTGAGGTTGGTCACATCGGTTTTTGCCGCGTATGTGTCAGCCACTCGGAGGGCGGCCTTATGACCCTGTGGATCGTTTGGGAACGAGTCGTAGACAAAGGAAAACAGCTGCCTCGCTTCGGTGTACTTTTTGTCTTGGTAGAGGCCTTCAGCCCGTTCGTAAATAGTGGTCTTGTCCAGATTCGACAGCTCCTCTAGGAGTTGCTCCTCCTTTGATGCCTTCGACGAGCAGGAGAGAGTCAACAACACCGAGAGCAAGACGAGCACTAATGCGGTCGATTGTTTCATGATTCGATTCCTCGTTGTGCGGCCTGCCGGAGCGCCGCCAGAGCCCGGACGCGGTCGGGGGATCCGAAGATGGCGGATCCCGCGATGAGGGTGGTTGCTCCGGCGGCTGCGAGGGGCCCTGCGGTGTCTTGATCGACCCCCCCATCCACCGAAATGTCCACAGCCCCATCGTCGATGAGTCGTCGCAGGCGACGGATTTTATTCAGACTGGACGGGATAAAAGCCTGTCCGCCGAAACCCGGGTTGACGGACATGATGAGGACAAAATCGAGGTCCCCGAGGATCTCGTCGACGGATGAAAGGGGCGTAGCGGGGTTGAGAGCGACCCCGGCTTCCATACCGGCGTCTCGAATGCCCGCGAGGGTGCGATGGAGGTGTCGGCAGGTCTCGACGTGGACCGCCGTCCGCAGGACGCCCGCATCGGCCAACTGCGGCACCAGCGGATCGGGATCGGTCACCATGAGGTGCGCATCCAACGGCACGGTCGCGACCTTGGCCAACGTCGCCACCACCGGCGGACCGAAGGTGAGGTTCGGGACGAAATGTCCGTCCATGAGATCGAGATGGAGCAGATCAGCGCCGGCAGCCTCGACTTCGGCGATCTCCTCGGCCAGTCTGGCAAAGTCGGCCGACAGGAGGGACGGGGCTATTCGAATTGGCGTATTCATCGGCTCACCCACACGGAAATGATATCGGATCGGGACAGGGGTGACCCTGCCGGGGGGTACTGACGGAGCACGAGGCCCGATGAGAGACCGGGATAGCTCACCTCGTGGACCTGTCCGAGTCTCAGTCCATGGGTGCTGCAAAACCGGCGGATGAGGCTGACGTTTCGGGACATTAACGAGGGCATGACCCACAAATCGTCCCTCGGAGTGGTGTTGACCAGGAGATCGACCTCGGTGCCGGGAGGAACCAGGGAGGCCATGGGTGGGCCGGTGGCGACAACCTGATCCGGGCCGGCATGACCATTGACCGCGATTCGTGCTCTGACGGGCAGTCCGAGCTGCTCGAGGCCCCGCAGCGCACTCTGGAGTGATTCGCCGTAGATGTCGGGAATCGAGACCCGTTCGTTTCCGAGGCTGAGACGAACAGTCACTTTGGCGCCCGCCTTGACCTGGAATCCCGGATGCGGACGTTGGGCGGCCACCCCGCCTGCTGGGATCGAAGCCGAGAAGACTCCGGGATCCTCGATCTCGACAACCATCCCGAGATCGTGAACCACGGCGCGGGCCTCCTCGACGGATGAACCGCGAAGATCGGGCACAGCCATGGCTCCCTGGTGAACGGTGTAGACCAGTGCAA
>JASJGQ010000211.1:0-6321 GCA_033791425.1 Acidobacteriota bacterium | reverse complement strand
ATCGCGAACCGCCGAGGGCGACCAGGATCTCGTTGCGCTCCTGGCTGATGAAACCGGAGAGGTCCGCCTTCAAGGAGTATTCGCCGGGGGTGATGCCGATAAAGGCAAATTCACCCGCGCCGTCGGTGATCTTGGTCTGTGCGCCGCCGATCAGCACCGGTGACGAAATCGTCACGGTCACGCCGGGAAGGGCCGCGGAGGTGTCGTCGACAACGTTGCCAACCAGACGCCCAGTCGTGCTTTGCGCAGACACTGAGGTGACTACCAGCAGGGCGGCCACCATTACGAGCGCAGTTCGGATATTGAAATAACGGGACATTTCTCTACCTCCTTGTACCTTTTGAAAGCTCTAGTTGTGCATCATGGGAAACAAAACTCAATCGACCTCTGCCTGTTCAATACCGATCTAGAGCAAGAACCATGCCGCGATCCGTCCTTGATCATCAGACCGGATTTCAAAAACCATCCGGAAACCCGAACATGGGTCCAAAAATCCGTTCACAACCCCGGGAATTTCCTTCTGCTATCATCGTGCCCGGGTCCCAGGGAGCCTCTCGGTCGTGCCCTTCGAGGAGCCCATAAGGTAGACGGAAAACCTCGGACGGTCAAGGGTCGTAGCGGTCCAAACAATTGAAATAGTGGGTTTCCCCGACCTGTTCCCAAGTGGAGTCCGCCCGCTCGACCTTCTGACAACGGATTCGTGACATCTCCCGATCACCGGAGGAACTGAATGCACCTCGCCAAAAAACTCAGCCCTGCAATCGCGCTTCTGATGCTCGCAGCCGGCACTACAACTGCGGAAGATCGCTCCGCGCCCAAACCGAGTTTTTCGTTGGATCAGTTGGCGAAGGACACACAGAACCGCGCTCGCGTGGTCAACGATCCTGCGACGGGCGTTGCCGGTTTGATCCACGTTCCTCCTGGTGCCCTGCAGCTCGCGGGGATCGGCGAAAAAGCAAAAGCGGTCGACTTTTTTGCCCGCTACGGCGATGCGTTCGGGCTCGACAATCCGAACCGGGATCTCGTGCTCGATCGCAGCCGAGACGACCGACTCGGGATGGCCCACCTCCGTTTCACTCAGACCTATCTCGGAGTGCCGGTGTTCGGCTGCGAGCTGCGACTTCATTTTGACGCCAACGAGAACCTCGTTTCGGTCAATGGTTCGGTGGTGCCGCACCTGGATCTCGATCCCACTCCCACTGTCGACGAGGTCGAGGCCTCAGCCATCGCCCGTCAACTGGTCGCCAAGGACCACGGCCGGACGGCGGACCAAATCGAGTCGACGGATCTCGAGTTGATGATCTACCGCACCGGGCTCGCGCGCGGCATTCCGGGCACCGACCACCTGGTGTGGAAGATGGAGGTCGGCGACGGCGCCGGCATCCGCGAGTTTGTCTTTGTCGACGCCCACCGCGGTTTCGTGGTCGATCGGATCAACGGCATCCACGAGATTGATCGGGCGATTCACCACGAGATATTCTCAAACGTGATCTGGAGCGAGGGCGACACGCTCCCCTTCTCCGACGGCACCTTCACAACCCAGCAGAACAACGAGGTCAATGATCTGATCGATGTTGCCGCCGAGACATTTGACCTGTACTCGAACATCACCGGCGGGGAGTGGCTGTCCTACGACGGCAACGACCGCCGGATGAACACCGTATATGAGGCCAACTCCTTTGACCCTCCATGCTCGGAGTCCATCAACGCCTCGTGGAACGGGCGTTCAACCAACTTCTGCGCCGGCCTCGCCGTGGACGATGTCATCGCCCACGAGTGGACCCACGCCTACACCGGTTTCACCCACAGGCTGATCTACGCCTGGCAGCCCGGGGCCCTCAACGAGAGCTACTCCGACATATTCGGCGAGATCGTCGACCTGACGAACGGACATGGGCTCGACACGCCCAACTCCAAGCGCACCGCAGGAGGGTGTTCGACGTTTTTCGGAAATCCCTACCCGTCGCTCACAGTGACATCGCCGTCATCGATCGCCGGGGATCTCGACGCTCGAGACGCGGTTTTCAATCCTCCGGCCCCTCGTTCGGTCAACGAATTTGTCGAAATCGTGAACGACGGCACCGACACCGTCAGCGACGCCTGCGAAGATCTCCAGGATTTCACTTCGGGGCGAATCGCGCTGGTCGACCGTGGCACGTGCTCGTTTCGAGACAAGGTGTCGCGTGCACAGGCAGCCGGTGCAGTCGCCGTCATCGTCGCCAACAATGATCAGGATCAACCCGACAGTGTTCTTCGAATGGGCGGCGACATGCCGGCCCTGGAGATTCCTTCCGTCCTCGTCAGTTTCAACAGCGGACAACTCTTGAAGAGCGAACTCGCGGGTTCGATTCAGGCCACGATCGCACTCGACGAATCCAGCGACAGCTCCGTACGTTGGCTGGTTTCAGAAGATGGCGCCGCGGGTGCATTCCGCGACATGTGGAACCCCAACTGCATGGGTGACCCTGGGCGCGTCTCCGACTCGGCTTACTACTGCAGTGAGGACGATGGCGGCGGAGTCCACTCCAACAGCGGCATACCCAACCACGCCTTCGCCCTCATGGTCGACGGAGCCACCTACAACGGCGTCACGGTCAAGGCGATCGGCCTGACCCGCGCCGCCCACATCTACTGGCGGGCGATGCGCGAGTACCAGGTGCCCACCACGGGTTTTGCGGAGCACGCCGATGTTTTGGAGCTCTCCTGCAGCGATCTCGTCAACCAGACCCTCACCGATCTGGAGACTGGACAGCCGATTTCTCAAGTCGTCAGGAACTCGGACTGCAACCAGGTGGCTGCAGCCATGCTTGCCACCGAGATGCGGCTCGAACCCACTCAGTGCGGGTTCTCCAAGATTCTCGAGCCCGACGCTCCCCCGCTGAGCGCCATCTCCGTCGTCTACACCGAATCCTTCGACTCCCAGACAGCACTCGATGATTGGACTCTGACAAACGAAGGGGTCTATCCCGAGTACGACACCAATCGAAACTGGCGGATCTCGAACTTCCTGCCCGCAGGCCGCGACGGCGGTGCTCTGTTTGCGGTCGACAACAACTTCATCGGCAACTGCATACCGGATGACGACGACCAGTCGGGAGTCCTGATGGCCGAGAGCCCGGCCATCAATCTCCCGGCGTCGGCGACCTCACTGTATCTTGTGTTCGACCACTACGTCGCCACTGAAGCGGGTTGGGATGGCGGCAATCTCAAGCTGAGCGTCAATGGCGGCGAGTTCGAGATGGTGCCGGCTTCGGCTTTCGCCTTCAATCCCTACACCGACGCGATCATCCTCTCGACCACCGATGACGAGCAGAACGAGGTCCCGAACAGCAACCCGCTCGCCGGTGAGCCTGCCTACACCGGCGCCGACGAGGGCTCGGTCGAGGGCAGTTGGGGCCAGTCGCAGATCGACCTCGAATCACTCGCGGCGCCCGGTGACTCGATCAGGCTGCGATTCGATTTCGGAAACGACGGCTGCGGCGGGGCCGAAGGGTGGTTTATCGACACGCTCGAGGTGGTGGCCGGTGGCCAACCCGAGCCCTCGGTGCTGCGCCCTACCCGAAGGGTCAGCCCCTGACAGCGTTAGAACGTTGAACGTTCGAACGTCGAACGTTCCAGGGTGGGACAATCTGCAGCTTGAAATGCTGGCCTGATTCTGGCACGCGCCTTGCTCGATAGTGAACCGACCGGAGGACGACAACGGTCGGGGAGCTATCATGGGCAACTCAACAGAACCTACAGGCATTTTCGAGCATGACGACCTGCGCGACCCAGCCACATCGCCGGATATGGTGCACGTGGTGGTGGCAACCCGCGAAGAGGATCTGTTGTGGGCGGTTTTTGACGGCTTCTGTGAGTTGCCGACCGTTCGCGGTACGGGGTGCTCCACCCTCCCGCAGACCCGGCAGATCTGCGCAGCCGATCCACCGACCTACCTGATCATCGATGTCGGTCTGCTCGAACACGAACCGATGGATCTGATCACCCTCGCCAATCTCTCGGATTCGCAGTGCCATATCGTAGCGCTCACCAACCACCCGGTCTTCGAGATCGGGGCCCGCTTCGGCAACGCCAGGCTGACCTTTCTCCAGAAACCGGTTTCCGCTCACGATCTCCTGCTGTTGCTCCGGCTTCGCATTGGCGACAGTACGCTGAAAGCGGCGGTCTGTTGACCCGAAAAGGCCGGAGATTTTCCTGTCATAAGTTCAGGAACTGATGAGACGAGCTCTCTAAACCACTCCAAGGCTTGACAAATTAACCTTATGCTTATATATTTAATTTCCAGATGGGGATTAACAATTCACCATCGCATACTCGTTCGAATACGCCCGTGATCTTTTCATCCCACCTAAAAAGTGCCCACCTAAAATTCCTACCAAATACCATCCATAACAACCCACCTTGCACACGGGCCTTCGACGAGTGCGTGCAATTCAGGGCCGCTGCTGGAGTCAGCGGCCCTGAATTGCTGCCGCATTGACCAGCGAACCAGAACCCGTTGACCCTCGGGGTCGTATTGACCAGAGATGCGGAATCGCGCCCCCGACCTGATCGTTCTCCCTACTATGATGAAGGTTGGGCATCACAACCGGTGTGGATTTCGGCGACACGGAGGCAGGGTTTGGGCGGTGGCCGCGGTTCTGCTCTTCGCATGGTTGCCGGCGGCGACCGCCCTCGGGGAGCACCCGGAGCTGCCCAAGGCCAACCAAAGTTGGGTCGATGTTCAGACGGCGAACTTCCGGATCTTCTCGAACGCGGGAGTGGGCGCGACCAGGCGAGTCGCGGCGGATCTCGAAGAACTGCGCGCCGTTCTCGCGCAGCTCACAGATTTCGAACTGCAATCGCCGGTTCCGACCTCCATCTACATATTCAAGAGCGACCGCTCGTTCACCCCCTATAAACTCCTTTATGAAGGCCGTCCCGGCGCCATGAACGGCTATTTCCTCAACGGCGAGCACGCCAACTACATCGCGATCGACGCTGGATCGCGCGACGCGTCGGCGATTGTGTACCACGAATACGTCCACTACGTCATGGCCAACAACTTCTGGTGGCTCCCGGTGTGGTTGTCCGAAGGTCTGGCGGAGTTCTACCAGACCTTTGAAGTCGTGGACGATACCGCCTTCATTGGTCTCCCTCCTCCAAACCACCTCGCGAGGCTACGCGGTTCGACCCGCATTCCCCTCTCCGAGCTCTTGACCGTCGATCACGAGTCTCCGCTGTACAACGAAGAGAACCGCAAGTCGGATTTCTATGCCGAGAGCTGGGCTCTGACCCACACCCTGTTGCTTGGGGACGAAGAGCGCCGGCAACAACTCGGGCGTTACCTCGCCATCATCGGATTCGGAGTGCCGGCCGAAACCGCCTTCACTGAGGCCTTCGGGCCGGACCTCGGGGCCCTCGAAAACGAGATCCGCAGACACCTCCGCGGCCCCAGAATCCCATTCCTGAGCTCCAGGACCGAAATCGACATCGACAGTTCAATGACGATTCTGGAGATGTCGTACGCCGAAGTGCTCTCCCGTCTCGGAGACCTCCTGGCCAGCCAAATACCCGAGCGACGCGAAGCCACCGCCTATTTCGAGGCGGCTCTAGAGGCCGATCCCAACCACAGCCCTGCGCTGACCGCCCTCGCCCTGGAGGCGGAGGAACGGGGCGATTGGGAAGCCGCCGCCGGTTTGTACTCCCGCACTGTGCGCGCCCACCCCAACGACCCTGAAGCCCTTTTCCATTGGGGAGAATTCCTCAGCAGGCGACGCAGCGACAGCCAGCAGGCGGTTGCCGCCCTCTCCAAAGCGGCCCGGTTGAAACCCTCGTTTGCGCCGGCCTGGGTCGCCCTGTCTCGCGTGTACGCGCAGCTGGGAGAGACGTCGCCTGCGGCGATCGTCGCGGCCGAAACGGCACATCGGCTCGAACCGGCTAACCAGGATGCCACCCAAAGCCTGCTCCGGCTCTATCTGCGGTTGGACCGCCGCGACCAGGCCGTCGGGCTCATCGAAGACTCGCTCTTGCGCAACCCCGGAGCGCGCGGCGAGGCGTGGATGGCGCTGTTGCACAATGATCTCCTCCGTGCGCGAGGGCTCCTCAGCGACAACCGTGCGGACGCGGCGACGGCTCGAATCGATGCGGCCGAAAAGGACGTCCACCGCGCGGCTCGATCGCAAATTATCGCGCGCGGCATCGCCGACGTCAGAACATCGATCAGCCAGAACGAAGGCGCCCGAATCTACGATCTGGCGTTTGCGGAGTACGAGCGCGGCGATCTACAGGCCGCCAGGTCCCTCCTCGAACAGGCTCTCGAGAACCTGCCCGAAGAGGGAC
>JASJGQ010000210.1:0-2959 GCA_033791425.1 Acidobacteriota bacterium | reverse complement strand
CGAGAACCAGCCGGTCGCCTCCCCTTATAATCAGTTGATGCACATCCGCTCCCGCTTCGCCAGGGTTCTCGGTCCTCACTGCGCAGGAGAGGTCGTTTGAGAACCGGAGTGGGCGTCGTGGTGGTGAGCCACGACTCGGCGGATGATCTCCCGGCGTGTCTCGACGCTCTGGGGTCGGCGGCCGGCGTAGGCAAGGTCGTGGTCGTCGACAATGCTTCGCGCGACGGCAGCTGTGACGTCGCGCGTGGGGTTGGTGGCGACCAGGTTGTTGTCGTCGAAGAGCAGGTGAACAGCGGTTTTGCCGGGGGGTGCAACCGTGGGTTCAAAGAACTGGCATCCGATTTTCCTGTGCTCGCCTTTTTGAACCCGGACGTCATGGTGAGCCGCGACTGTCTTTCCAGCTGCGCGGAGGCCCTCGAAGCGGATGCTGAACTTGCCGGGGTTGCCCCTTTGCTGATGCGGACCGATGGCGATACCGTCGACAGCGCCGGCCAGGTTCTGAAAAGCGCAAACCTCGAGGTCAGGGACATCGGCTATGGTCTGCCGCCTTCGCCCGATCTGTTCGAGTCGCGGCCGGTGCTTGCGTCGTGTGGAGCCCTGGCGGTCTTTCGTACCTCGGCGCTGGCTGCGGTGGCGGATGAGCACGGGCCGTGGGCGCAGCAGTACTTCTGTTTCTGGGAAGACCTCGAGCTGGGGTGGCGGCTGGCCAACAACGGTCGAGTTGTTCGTACCGTACCGGATGCGGTGGCGACCCATCGCCGCGGCGGCGGTGCGGCCGAGGGCCGCGGTCCTTTGCGGTGGCGGAGGCCGGCCCACCTCGAAGCGTGTATGTTCACCAACCGCTGGATGACGTTGATCCGGCACCTCCATCCCCTTGATCTTGCACCGCGCCTGCCACTACTCTTGGTGTGGGACTCGGCCGCGGTGGCGGCAGGAGCTTTGCGGCGCCCCGCGCTCATCGGTCACATCAAACGGCGATGGCCGCTGGTCATGAAGGAGTGGCGCAGCAGGAGCCGATACCCCCGACGGAGGTTGCGCGAACTCATATGACCATTCGCCTGATACTCGGATTTTTCCTCGCCTTCTTTCTCGCCCTCTGGGGGACGCCGATGGCGCGTGAGGCGGCCCTGCGCTTCGGCGTCGTTGACGCACCCGACGGCAATCTCAAGAACCACCGCGAGCCGGTGGCCTATCTCGGTGGACTGGCGGTGTTCGGCGCCTTCCTGCTGTCCATCGGCATGACCTTCGAGTTCAGTCAGGAATTGCTGGCGCTGCTCTTGGCGTCGACCATCGTCGCGACCGTCGGTCTGATCGACGACTTCGGCGCCCTGACGCCGATGCCCAAAGCCATCGGCCAGGTGGTGGCGGTGTTCGTGCTCCTCAAGTCGGGGATCATGATCGAGGTTGCGATGCTGCCGCTGTGGCTGCGGCTGGTCATCACCGTGCTCTGGCTCGTCGGCATGTCCAATGCCTTCAATCTCATGGACATCATGGACGGGTTGGCAAGCGGTCTCGGCGTCATTGCGGCCACCTTTCTCCTCGTCGTCGCGCTGCTCAACGGACGCTGGATCGTGGCCGCCTTTACGGTCGCGTTGATCGGCGCCCTGCTCGGTTTTCTACGCTCGAACTTTTACCCTGCCGTCATCTACCTGGGTGATTGCGGCAGCCTCTTTATCGGTCTCACGCTGGGCGCGCTGGCAATGGTGATGGACTATACGACCTATAACCCTCTCGGTTGGCTGGCCCCGCTCTACATCCTCGCTGTACCGATCATCGACACTCTGTACGTGATGGTGCTCCGGTTGCGGGCCGGGAAGAAGATCTACTACGGCAGCCCCGACCACTTTCCCCTGCGGGTGCGGCGGCGGCTGGACGGCTGGACGGCAGGGACGGTGGTGGTCAGTTACGCAGTGGCGGTGATCTTTGGCGCCCTCGGTCTGGTGGTGCTGGTGCTCGACCCGATGTCGACTTTGATAATGACCGCAGTGGTAGGCGTTGTCGTGGTCGGCTTGCTGGCATGGCTCGCCATGGTTCCCATGGAGGGCTGATGGATCGCGTCCTCATTCTCGGCGGCGGCCTCACCGGTCTCGTGGCCGGTGAACAGTTGGCCCGTAACGGCGCCGCAGCGGTGGTGCTCGAACGCGAGGCGGAGGCCGGCGGCGCCTGCCGCAGCATCGAGTGTGAAGGCTTCACCTTCGACTATACGGGCCACCTGCTCCACGTCGCGAGAGAGGAAACTCAAGCCTATCTGACCGAGCTCGGTATATGGGATCAGCTGGCGGTCCACGAGAGACGAGCCGCGGTGGTGATCGGCGGCAGGACGACCCCGTATCCGGTGCAGATCAATACCAACGGCCTGGCTCCCGAGGTGCGACGTGATTGCCTGCTCGGCTTTGTCAAGGCGTGGGCCGAGAGTGACGCCGGCGAGCCCGCCGACTTTCGCGAGTGGGTATTGAACCGTTTCGGAGAGGGCCTTGGCGAGCACTTTTTCTTTCCCTACAACACCAAACTCTATCGAGCACAGCCGGAGGACTTGAGCCTCGATTGGGTTGGCAGGTATGTCCCCAAACCAAAGATCGAGGATGTCGTCAACGGAGCTTTTGGCTTGTACCGCGACCCGGTGGGCTACAACGCGGTCTTCCGCTATCCGCGCCGCGGCGGTATTCGGCTGTTGCCGGACCTGGTTGCCGAGCACACCCCGGGCCTCGAGCTTGGGCGCGAGGTCACGAGAATCCACCTCGGCGAGGGCTGGGCGGAGCTCGCCGATGGCGAGCGGCTGAAGTGGCAGCGCATGGTTTCGACCATTTCGTTGCCGGCCCTGATCGACTGTCTCGCCGACGAGCTGCCGGACGACATCCGGGCCGCGCGGGCGGCACTGCGGTGGGTCCGGTGCCTCAACCTCGCGCTCGGTGTTGAAGGCCAGGCGCCCAGCCCCGAGCACTGGCTGTATTTTCCCGAC
>JASJGQ010000209.1:0-3458 GCA_033791425.1 Acidobacteriota bacterium | reverse complement strand
CAATGTGGCTGGTGACCGGCCTCAGTATTACGGCGGGATACCACCGGCTCTTCACCCACCGGGCCTACGCGGCGCCGGCGCCCGTGCGCGCCGTGTTTGCGGTCATAGGCGCTGCCGCATTCGAAAACAGCGTCATCTCGTGGGCCGCGGCGCACCGATTCCACCACCGTAACGTGGACACCGACGACGATCCGTACAACGCCCAGGAGGGCTTCTTCTACTCTCACATGGGATGGGTCATGGTCGAGGGCTCAAAGCACGATGACACTTCAAACGTCCCCGATCTGTGGAAGGACCCGATTCTCCGGTGGCAGCACCGCCATGCCATCGCCATCGGTAGTGTGGTCAATATCGGGTCGACGATCATTCTCGGTCTGATCACCGGCCACATGCTCGGCATGTTCGTCTTTGCGTTTCTCCTCCGGATCGTCCTCACCCAGCACTTTACGTTTCTGATCAACTCGGCCGCTCACATGTGGGGCAAGCAACCGTATTCGACCGCGCACTCGGCGCGAGACAATTGGTTCTTATCGTTCCTCTCGTTTGGCGAGGGTTACCACAACTACCACCACAGCTTTCAGGCCGATTACCGCAACGGTCCCCGGCTTTACAATTGGGACCCCAGCAAGTGGTTGATCTGGCTCCTGGCGCGCGTCGGGCTCGCCAGCAAACTTCGGCGCAGCCCCATCGATGTCACGCTCGGCAAGATGTTCGAGCACGCGCGCGACACATTTGACGAGCACCTGAAAGCGGCTGGCGACACCATCGACGGTTGGCAGGCGACCGCCAGGGCCCACACCACGGCGGCCGGCGATGCCGTTCGCGAGATGATCTCCACCGGTCCCCCGCACGCCCTTCGAGAAAGCATCCTGGCTGCCGAACGGCGCTGCGAAGAGGCACTGGCGGACCTCAAGAACGCTCGCACCTCGCTGCAGGCCACCATCGCCGAGGGAACGGGGTTCGCTGCGAGACGCGAGCTGCGCAAGCGATTCCGCGAGGCCAAACGATCCGCGCAAAGGGCTCTCGAACACTGGCAGGAGCTTGGCAGGGCCTACCTGGAAGAAATGTCTGGAACAGCTCTGTCGGCCCAGCCGGGATAGCCAACTGCGGCGCCTTCGGCGTCACAGTTGAGCCTCTTGCAGGATGCATTGAATCTCCTGAGGAGACGTTCCGGCATTGCGACAGGGAGGGGATCCGGCTTCGCTTCAAAGCTACGCCGTGACACGTAAGCCCCTCCCCTACAGAGATTTATCGCAGGAGCGGAGCCTACCTCCGGCCCCTGTCTGTAAAATTTTAGAAGTGGTTCATCTGGAGTGTTTTGAGATCAGGAATCGTCACGGCAACCCCAGCGCCCACCGTTCGTACCTGACCAATGACCGCCACACGACGGCGGTCTGGCCCGAAAAGGGTCGGTGGGGGTCATATGAGCACGACCGGACGGTTCATTTTCGCTTTGGTGATCGCCACATCTCTCACGGGCGCAGCATGGGCCCGGTCCTCACAAACCGATTTCGAGGTTGTTGACGTCTCCCCTTCCGTGGTCATGGCCCAGAACCCCAGCGGTTCCAACATCACCTGCATCGCCCTCGACGACGGCCTGGTGTTTGTCGACGCCGGGCTCGACACCGGAGCGGCGGCCGCGTTTCGCAAACACATGGAAAAACGATTCGACCGGCCCACCCGTTACCTCATGTTGACCCACGCCCACCTTGACCACATCTTTGCCATGGGTGCCTTCTCCGATGTGAAGGTGGTGGCGGCAGCCAGCGCCCGACCGCTGTTCGAGCATCAACTCGGCATCGAATGGAACGAGGAGTTCATCCAAGGCTACAACAACATCTTCCCCACCTTTTCGAAGGCGCAGAAGACCGCCACGCCATTCCTGCCCACGACCTGGGTCGAGACCGAGCAGGTCTTTGGATCCGCCACCAGTCGGGTCGTGTTCGCCAACACCGGGGGTCACACCACGGGATCGTCGTACGTTTTCTTCCCGCAAGAAAGAGTCCTCATCACAGGCGATCTGGTGCAGGTGGACAAGTACCCGTATTTCGGCGATCAATCGACGGATCTTCCGGTCTGGATTGACACCCTGAAGAAATGGTACGCCATGAATCCGGTGCGAGTGTGCCCGGGCCATGGACGCGTTGTCGGCCGGAGCTACCTGCAGCTCGAGAGGGAGTGGTTCGAAGACCTCGTATCGGCCCTCCAAACCCTCAAGGAGGACGGGGTCTCAATGGAGGAAGCTGTGATCCACCCCAGCCTTCCGGCGGGATACTGGGATGACAGCTGTCCCGAACCGAGGTGGTTCAAATACTGCCTTGCCCTGAGCTACCGCAGTCTGTGAGGAACTCCGGGGGCTTGCAGCGCTGCATCTGAGATGCCATGCCGGCCGCCTCAGACGCCCCGATCTGCTAGGGTAGCAATAGGGAGGACGGATTGGGCAGAAAAAGCGGATCTTACAAGTTCGAAAAACGACAGAAAGAACTCAAGAAGCAGAAGAAGAAGAGGGAGAAGCTCGAAAGGCGCCTCAACAAGGGCGGCGAGCTCGAAGAAGAACCACAACCCACCGGTTGGGAAGGTGGTCCGTTCAGGCAGGACGGCGATTCGACTTCTACCGATGAGTCGGATTCCGACGTCAAAGTAGATGAGTCGGATTCCGACGTCAAAGTAAAGGAAGACGACGACTCCTGACAAAACGACCGGCCACAACAGCCGGGCCGGCTTTTCAAGACCCCTCTCCCCACCTCGGGGACGACCGGAGACTCGTTCTGACGACACGGTGCGAGGCGACATGAACGCGGTCATCTTCGACATGGACGGGGTCATCATCGACTCCGAGCCCCTCTGGCGCGAGGCTGAACGGCACGTCTTCGCCGAGGTCGGACTCGAGCTCTCAGATGCGGACTGCGAGCGCACCATGGGCATTCGGACAGACGAGGTCGTCGCCTACTGGTTTGCCCGGTCTCCCTGGAGTGACGGAACACCCGGCGAGGTCGAGCATCGCCTCATCCAGCGAATGCAAACCTTGATTGCCGAACGCGGCCGGGCGATGCACGGTCTCCGGTCCGCCCTCGAGGTGGTGCGCACCGCGGGTCTCCGTTCAGCCCTTGCCTCGTCGTCCAGTCCCGTGCTCATCGATGCGGTTCTACGCAAACTGGAATTGACGGCCACCTTCGATGTCGTTCGTTCGGCGATCCATGAAACGCACGGCAAACCACACCCTGCGGTCTTTCTCTCCACCGCACGCGATCTCGGACTCCAGCCGTCCCAGTGCGCCGTCATCGAAGACTCGGCAGCCGGAGTCCAGGCCGCTAGCGCAGCGGGAATGAGGGTGGTTGCCGTGCCGCCGCCCCACCTTTTCGACGATCCGGCGTATGACTTGGCAGACGCCAAGCTGAACTCGCTCGAAGAACTGACCCTGCCAATGATCAGCTGATGCAGTGGCCCTTTGTGGTGCG
>JASJGQ010000208.1:0-8690 GCA_033791425.1 Acidobacteriota bacterium | reverse complement strand
GCCGGGCGCACCTGGTTAGGGCAGCACTGGAGGCAATTGCCTATCAATCACGGGATATTGTTGAAGTCATGAACCGCGATTCCGGAGTTGAGCTCACCGAACTCCGGGTGGATGGCGGCGCCTCGAATAACAACTTCCTGATGCAGTTCCAGGCCGACATTCTCGGACTCCCGGTCGTGAGGCCCCGCCTCATCGAGACGACCGCAATCGGCGCCGCCTTTCTCGCCGGGCTCGGCGCCGGTGTGTGGAGCGACGCCGGCGAGGTGGCAAACGTGTGGCAGGAGGATCGCCGTTTCACCCCAACGATGGGCGCCACCCAGCGCGAACGGCTCTACGTGGGCTGGCAGGAGGCGGTTGAACGGGTGCGCGACGACCGCAGGGGCCCCTCGCGATGAGTGGGGAACAGGGCTGGTTCGAGTCTGCGGACGGTACCCGGCTGCTGTGGCGGCGCTTGCGCCCGGAAGATGATGCGCGTGCGACCCTGCTCTTTGTTCACGGGCTCGCCGAACACTCGGGACGGTATCTGCACGTTCTCGAGAACTTCGCGGGCGCGGGGTACGACTGCTGGGCCTTTGATTACCGATGCCATGGCGAAAGCCCCGGTCTGCGCGTTCACGTCGATCGATTCGACGAGTTTGTCGACGACGTCGCGGCCGCGCATCGGATGGTACGGGAAGCAGTTCCCAACCGACCCCTCATCCTCGTCGGGCACTCTCAGGGCGGGCTGCTGGTGCTGCGGTATGCGACCGCCCACCCCGAGGGGATCGACGGCATCATCGTTTCGTCGCCGTTTCTCGGGATGCACCCCGAGTCGAAACCCCCGGCGGCGCTGCAGATGGTGGCCAACATCGTCTCGACCTTTTTGTCAAAAGTCATGTTTTCAAAAGTCGCTGACCCGTCTTTTCTCAGTCGAACCCCGGGCGTCGCCGAGGCCTATGTGGACGATCCGCTCGTCAGCTCCACTGTTTCGGCGCGGTGGTTCACCGAGGTGATTCGGGCCCAGCTGGAAACCCGGGAGATGGCGGGCAGGCTTTCGGTGCCGGCGCTGATCATGCAATCGGGTGACGACCGGCTTGTGGATCCCGCGCTGACCCGCGATTGGGCCGCCCGTGCGCCGGCTGACCTCGTCGAGTACGTCGAGTGGCCGGGGCTCTACCACGAGATGTTCAACGAGCCCGAGCAGGAGCAGGTCTTCGATCGGATGGAGAGCTGGCTGCAACAACAGCTGCTAGCAAACTCTTCAGCTTCTGGAACTTGACACCAGTTATTGGACGATCGAAATCAGATTTCGGATTTCGGATTTCGGATTTCGGATTTCCCGTCCACCACCGCTCCATCGGCATCAGCCTGGCGATCTGCAGGAGCACAACCATCTTCCTCACAGGTTATTGAACCGCCTCGTGGTGGGACGGGATCACAACCGCCTGGGTGAAACGGCTGGCATTTGAGGATCCGTTTGACGGCCAGCCACACTCCGTAGAGACCGTGGTTTTCTATGGCCTCCGCAGCGTATACCGAGCAGGTAGGCTCGAATCGGCAGGCCGGCGGCAGAAACGGCGAGATGAACCGTTTGTAGAGCCGTGCGGGGTAGGCGACGACGCGCCAGAACATCTGCATCAGAGATTTGCGATCGCTCGAACCAACGACCGGAGTATTCTACCTGTCCAGGAAGGAGTCATCGATGAGCACACAACGAGAGATCATTGCAACCACCGAGGCGCCGGGCGCCCTCGGCCCCTATTCACAGGGCATCGTCACCGATGGGCTGGTCTTCACGGCAGGCCAGATCCCGATCAACCCCGCCACCGGCAAGGTCGAGGCCGAGTCGATCGAAGACCAGACCCGCCAGGTACTGAGAAACGTCGATGCTGTGTTGCGGGCGGCCGGCAGCGGTCTCCACAACGTGGTCAAGATGACCGTCTTTATGACCGATCTCGGTGATTTTGCAGCAATGAACGGGGTCTATGCCGAGTTCTTTCCCGCCGACCCTCCGGCACGCTCCGCCGTCCAGGTTGTCGCCCTGCCGCTCGGCGTCCAGATCGAGATGGAAGCCATCGCGCTCGCTCCGTGAGCGAGCGCGAATTAGGAGTTAGGAATTAGGAATTAGGAATTTCATCCCAATCCCCCAGTCTCAGTTGGGAGAAGCGGGGCAACATCGCGGGTTGAGGTGCGGCATTCCTCATTCCTCATTCCTCATTCCTAATTCCTCATTCCGCATTCCGCATTCGTTGCTATCATCGGCCAGCTTCGGCTCGAAGGGATTTGTCTTGGATCACCCGATCGACTATGACGAGGTCGGCCTCAGGGTCGGGCTCGAGGTTCACCAGCAGCTCCTGACCGAGAAGAAGATGTTCTGCCATTGCCCAGCCGGTCTCTACACCCGGATCCACGACGGTTCCATGCTGCGCCACATGCGGCCGACCCTGTCCGAGCTCGGCGAGTACGACGGCACCGCGTTGATGGAGTTCAAGACGCGCAAGAACATCGTCTACCTCCTCCACACCAGCAATGTCTGTACCTACGAGATGGACGATACGCCGCCCTTTCTGGTCAACCCGCAGGCCATCGACATCGCGATCGAGCAGTGCCTCATGTTGGGCTGCGATATCGTCGACGAGGTCCACATCGCCCGCAAGCAGTACCTGGACGGGTCGATCCCGACGGGGTTCCAGCGCACCGCCATCGTCGGTGTCGAGGGGCGCCTCCCCTTCCGCGGACGCGAGCTCTCGATCACCCAGGTGAGCGTCGAGGAGGACTCCTGCCGCGAGGTCTCAGACCGCGGCCATCTCATCGTCTGGCGAACCGACCGTCTCGGGATGCCGCTCATCGAAACCGTCACCGGACCCGAACTGCGCACTCCCGAGGAGGTCGAAGAGGCGATCCTTCTCATCGGCAGGGTCTGCCGCTCCACCGGCCATGTCCGGGTCGGCATGGGGGCGAGCCGGCAGGATGTCAATGTCTCCGTTCGCGGCGGCCGCCGCGTCGAGATCAAGGGCGTCCCAAAGGCCGGTTGGGCGCCGCGACTGGTCCATGGCGAGGCCATCCGCCAGGTCAACCTTTTGCGCCTGAGCGACGAGCTGCACCGGCGCGGTTTCACCACACCCGAAGGTCTCGCGATCGATCACATCGATGTCACTCGAGCTGCAGCCACCTGCGGTCTCGACATCCTGACGCAGGCATCGTGGGAGACGTTTATCAATGCCGACAACCGGCGGCCGGAGTTCGAACGCGGGGCCGGCGACTTTTGCGTGCGCGCCGTCCGCCTCGAGGGGCTGGCCGGCACCCTCAGTTGGCCGACCCAGCCCGGGAAGGTCTTTGCCGACGAGCTGCGGGGCAGGATCAGGGTCATCGCCGCCCTCGACCAAACACCGATCCTGCTCGACTCGGAGGCCTGGCCTCAAGGCGAGACCGCTCATAAAGCGCTGGAGACCCTCTGTTTGGCTGCAGGTTGCACCCCGGAGGACGGGTTGGTGGTGGTCTGGGGCCCCGAACAGGACACCCTCACCGCCACTGAAGAGGTGCGGTTGCGGTACCTGGACGCGATGGATGGCATCCCCAACGAAACCCGGCAGCCGTTCGATGATGGCACCACCGACTTCGAACGGATCCTCCCCGGCCCGGACCGGATGTACCCCGACACCGACAGCCCGCCACAACGCATCACTCGCGAACGGGTCGAGGGTCTGGGCGCCGCCCTGCCCGAACGGCCGTGGGTCCGCGAAGAGCGGTACGCCGCCGTCGGGGTTCCGCGCGACGTGATCCACTACCTCATCCGCCGCGGCGGCGCCCGGTTGGTGGACCTGATCGTGGCCGAGTGCGACGCCGATCTGCGCCGCGTGTGTTTTTTCGTTGGCGAACGGCTGAAGGGGCTGCGGCGCGAAGGACTGGCCGTTGACGACATCGCGGACTCTGCCTGGTGCGATCTTTTCGCGCTGTGCGGCGTCCGTCCGGTGCTCTGGGAGGCCTGGCGCGACCTCGTCGAGTGGCTCGTCACACACCCGGACGGCGACATCTTTGTGGATGCGGCGACAGCGGGCCTCGGCATCGAACCCAAGGACTGGCGAGACTCGGTGGCGGAGGTGGTGGCTTCATCGGCCTCGGACCACTGCGAAGGGAACGACGGCCGTGTCCGGTGCCTCATGGGCGTGGCGATGGATCAACTCAGGGGGCGGGTGCCGGCCGCCCGCGTCGCCGCCGAACTGAGGATGCTCACGACCGCCGCCGACCCCGCGACCGTCGGCTGAGAGGAACAGACATGGCTGAACATGAAGATCCACTCAAGGGCTACCGCGGGGCCGCCCGCGAAAAGCTGCAGAGCTGCGGCATCAGGGTGTGGTCGGACGTCCGGCTCATCAACGCCGCCGGGAGCGTCTTCGAGGGCGTCATCCTACCGAGGTCAGGGAACTTCGACGATCTGCACGTCGTCCTCAAGCTGAAGAACGGCTACAACGTGGGCATCCACATCGACAGGGTCACCTCAATCGAAGAACTCGGCTACAAGGAGGCCGTCTACAAGATCCCGGAAAAGGCCTTCCCCATCTCCCCGGATCTCCCCGCCGTGACCCTGCTCGGCACCGGCGGGACCATCGCGTCACGGCTCGACTACCGGACCGGCGCGGTCATTCCGGCCTTCACCCCGGGCGAACTCTACGGCGCGGTCCCGGAGCTGGCCGATATCTGCAACCTCACCACCAAAAAGATCTTCGGGGTCTTTTCGGAAAACATGGGGTGGCCGGAGTACGTGGCCCTGGCCGAGAACATCGGCCGCGAGATCGCTGCAGGCGCCGACGGCATCGTGATCGGCCACGGCACCGACACCATGGGCCACACTGCGGCGGTGCTCAGCTTCATGGTCCAGGACTCACCGGTGCCGATCGTGATCGTCGGCAGCCAGCGCTCGTCCGACCGCCCATCCTCCGACGCCGCCCTCAACCTCATCCACGCCGTCCGCGCGGCGGCGCTCGGCGATATCGCCGAGGTGCAGATCTGCATGTTCGGCCCGACCTCGGATCGCTACGGTCTGCTCCACCGGGGGACCCGCTGCCGCAAAATGCACTCCTCCTACCGCAGCACCTTCCGCACCATCGGCGACATCCCGTTGTCCATCGTCAGCCGCGACAGCTTCACCGCGCTCACCCCCGACTACCGACGCCGGGACCCGAGCCGCGAGGTCCGCATCGACACCGCCTACGACGACCGCGTCACCATCCTCTACTACTACCCCGGAATGAAAGCCGACCTGGTCGACGCCCTGGTCGAAAAGGGCTACCGCGGCATCGTCATCGCCGGCACCGGTCTCGGCCACGTCAACAGTCCCCTTTATCCCGCCCTCGAGCGGGCCGTCGCCGCCGGCGTCCACGTCGTGATGACCGTCCAGACCCTGTGGGGCTTTGCCCAGATGTACGTCTACGAGACCGGGCGCGACCTCCTCGACATCGGGGTCGTCCCTCTCGACAATATGCTGCCCGAGACCGCGCTCATGAAGCTCGGCTGGGTGCTCGGCCACGCCGACGACCACGCCCACGTGACGAAGCTGATGCGCTCACCGGTCAACCACGAGATCACCGAGCGCGAGCCCCACAACGGGTATCTGATCCTCCAGGGAGGTCTGCCCGAGGTCGACGAGTACACCTCCAGTCACTGGAAGTAGTCCCCACAAAATGGTGTCCTGAAAGGCGACTATCTCGAATCGATAGGGAAGCTCTACCTGCAGGCTGTCGAGGCAAGGGTGGGATGCAACCAATCCCTCGGAACCCGCGACCCGACATAGTTCGATGTGCAGCCGAGACGGCCGGACCACAAAACCCATCTCGAAACATTGTGGTGCAGGCGTCCCGCCTGCACATGCCGCCTTCGTTGAGCTGGATTCGGGCTACTCGGCCGGTCGAAAGTCCTGCGGCCGCAACATCGGCATGCCGCGGGTCCCGGCCACCACTCCTTCGCGCACCAGGGCGAGGTTGGACGGTTTGTAGAGCGGAAGATACACGTGCTGCTCCACGACCTTCGAGACCGCCGCCTGCAGCTTCTCGAGCCGGACCGCCGACACCAGTTCGATCACCGCGCTCTCGATGAGCGCGTCGATTTCCGGATCAGAGAGGTCGGCGCAGTTAAAGGTCCCGAAGCCCCTGACCGGGTCGCGGCTGCGGACAAAGGTATCGAGGAACTTCGAGGCATCGGCGACCCGATAGGTCCAATTGAAGAGGAAGAGATCGGACGAGGCCGCCTCGACGCGGCGGCAGAACGTCTCGTACGGCAGGGCCTCCCCCACCACCTCGATGCCTATCTCCGTGAGATCGATCAGAATATGTTCGGCGATCAGGGCGTCGCGGTCCGGGAAGACCAATTTCAACGGCGCCCCGGAATGGCCGCCGGCCGCCGCCAACATTTGTCGTGCGAGTGCCAGATCCACGGTCTCATGGTGATGGTCCGGGCTGTAGCCGAAAACTTCCGGGGGAACCAGGGAAAAGGCGGGTTTGGCAGCGCCTTCCGGAAAAACCGATGCCACCAGGTGCGGGCGGTCGATGGCGAGGCTGACTGCCTCTCGCATCCGGACATCGGCCAACTGGGGGACCGATGTGTTGAGACCGAGATAGGTGGTGGCCACGGCTGGGCTCGCGATCACCCGCCAGTGTTCGATTGGACCGCGGTCCTTCACATAGCTGAAGGAAACAGATGCCACCACATCCAGCTTTCCGAGGTGCAGCAGGTTCGCGACGTCCTCCTGAAAGGGCACGAACTGAATGTGGACCTCCGGGTATTCGGCGGGTTCGGCCCAATAGCCCTCCCACCGCCGCAAGACGATCGGCCCTTGGATCGAGCCGACCTGCCACTCATACGGCCCCGTCCCCACCGGCACCAGGGGGTCGAAATTGAGAGGCACCACCGGCACCGATTCCAACCGGGTCAGGAGCAACGGCGCAGGGTCCTCAGTGGTGATCTCGATGATCCGGTCGTCGCCCGGCAACTCGCGCACGTTCGAGATCTCATCGAGCTGATGACCGGACGCCATGCTCGAACGGGCGCGGTTGATGGACGCAACCGCGTCTTCGGGCGTCAGCGGCCTTCCGTCATGAAAAAAAACACCCTCGCGGATGTGGAGGTGCCAGGAGTGGTCGTCCGGGGTCGTCCACCGATCGGCGAGACCGGCCCGCACCGGCAGCCCGGGTTCGAGGACCACCAGGTTCTCATACACTGCGGACAGGACGGTCCGGGTCATGGTGTCGGAATGCGCCTGGGGGTCCATCGTCACGAGCTCGTGCGGGTAAGCCATGCGAAGGGGCTCGACGTCGGGCTCGGCGGCACATCCAAAGGTAAAAACCACCACCACGACAAGCAAGCACAGGTAACGCATCAGAGTCCCAGCCTACCCGGCCTGCAGACCGGTGAGCTCGGTGGAGAGTCGCCACAACCTGGTCGCGGCCTCGGGGTCACGGGCGGCGCTGGACGGTTCGTCCAGACGCCTCTTGACGTAGTAGCCGCCGCTCGCGCCCTCGACCGCGGGCGAGGTGGCGAGCCAGACGGCCGTGTCGGCCCCCTGCTCCGGCGTCAGGAGGACGACTCCTGCCAACTTGAACCACAGACGGACGAACCAGGGGCCGCTTCGACCAAATCCCGTCCGCACCACTCCGGGGTGGAGGCAGGTGGTGGTGACACCGGAACCATCGAGACGACGGGCGAGCTCGCTTGTGAAAAGGATGTTGGCGAGCTTTGAGGCGCCATAGGCCCGCCACGCGGAGTAGCCACCGGTTGCCGACACGTCATCAAAGTCGATCACATTGCCCCGGTGCGCATCCGAAGCCACGGTCACCACCCGCGCCGGCGCGCTTGCCTCGAGCCGCTCGAGTAGCAGATTCGTCAAGAGGAACGGCGCCAGGTGGTTGACGGCAAAGGTGGTTTCGAGGCCGTCCTCAGTGAGACGGTAGTCGCCCAGCGTCAGACCCGCGTTGTTGACGAGCACATCGATCGTGTCGCACTGCTCGAGCAGCGTCGACGCCAACTCGCGAATCTGCCGCTGCGATGAGAGATCACAGGTGAGCAGTTCGACACGGTCGTTGCCCGAGCGTTCCACCACCTCGGAGCGGGCCGTCTCGCCGCGGTCGGCATCCCTCGCCACCATCACCACCCGGGCGCCCTGTGCAGCGAGCCCGAACGCGATTTCCTTGCCGATCCCGGAGTTGGCCCCGGTGACGACGCAGGTTGTGCCATGCATGAGATTCTCGTCTTTCCTCATATGGGCGAGCATCATACACGGATGAATTCGAAATTCGGAATTAGGAATTAGGAATTCGGATTTTCGCCCATCCTGGATGCTGGATCCTGGATGCTGGATCCTGGATGCTAGATGCTGGATCACTCTTGTCCAAGACAGCTTCTCAGAAAGGAAAGCCGCGGAGCGGCGATAGATCGTAGCCTGGGGCGTGAGCCCCAGGAACAGTGGTGGAAAAAATACCAAGCCCCGTGGGGGCGACAGATGATTGCGCTCGACGTCCACGGATGGCGCTGTTGGCCGAACCTGTCGCCCCTCCGGGGCTTGATTCCTTTTTATTGCCTTGGTCCTGGGGCTCACGCCCCAGGCTAATTAATTTCGCCCCTACGGGGCTTATCCAGATTGCCGAATGGTGGGCAGGTGGCCCATTCGGGGAATGTGAGGACCTCGACCTGAGCTGGCCCGGAAACAGGCTATTAATCGT
>JASJGQ010000207.1:0-5806 GCA_033791425.1 Acidobacteriota bacterium | reverse complement strand
CCTTTTCATCTCCGTGTTTTTCGTGGGGGGGGGGGTTGGGGACTTATCCCGGGGGTTTGTGTCGTTTCGGGCCCGTCAGTTTTTTTTTCTAATCGCCGTGCGCCCACCTCACCCCAAAAACCCCGGCGGGAGGTAGCGATTCGATGTCCGCAGTAGACACCCTGTGAGACCAGCGGGTTAGACGCCCCCACCTTTGATCAGGTTGGTGAGCCCCTCGGCGGCAAACTGGGTGCCCATTGCCATGACGATGAGCCCCATGAGGGACTGGATGGTGGCGCGGACAAAGCCGGGTTTTCCGGCCTTGACGTTGCCGAGGGAGATGGCCATCAACACGAGCCATGTGACCAGGGTTGCCGCAGCCACGGAAACCAGCGCCGTCACCGGGAGCGCGTCGCGGGAGTGCGATACCGCCAGCGTGATGACACCGGTGATCGTGCCCGGGCTGGCGGCGAAGAGTATCAACGGTGTCAGCGACGAGCCGCTCGACGAACCCGCGTTCGATCCCTTCAACATCGAAAAGCCCATCCATAAAAGGACCCCGCCGCCGGCGATACTGAAGACGTCGAGGGAGATCCCAAAGAGGTTCAGAATTCGGATTCCGAACAGCGCCGCCAGTTCGAGAATCACCAGAATGGCTGCCGTCGCCTTCGCGGCGTCGCCCAGCCGCTGGGCTCGGGATCGGCTGGACTCCGCGCTCTCGAAGATCATCCCGCACACCGCCGGGTTGATGAGCGACAGTACCGTGACAAAGGCCTGGAGGTGGAGGGTCATTTCATGCGCCTTTCAGCAATAGCCATCGGGTGGCGTTCAGGCATGGTACCTCAGCCTTCAAACGGCGATGTCGTGAGATCGAACACATCCGCCCCGTATTCGTGTCCCGTGTCGTCACCCTCTCCTTTCGCTGCCGACTCCGTCCCCGCAGAACCCGGATCTGGAACATTGGTTCAGGTATTCGCAGCCCGTTTCGTTTTCGAGCTTCCGGCCTCGCGCTCTGGCTGGTTTCGATGAGTAGGTGTGTCGTGAAGGGAAAAATCCTTCGCGCTCGTCCTGCAAAAGGCTGACGATGGCGGCGGGACGGAACGGGAATACGCGGACGCGTATAGTCACACCATGGACCGGACGCGCAACCCGATACATTTCAAGGCAGCAATGCGGCCTCGGAGTCGGCTGTCCGTTTTCTTTGCCGTCGTTCAGTTCTTCGCATTCCACGCCTTCGGCTTCGAGCCCCTGCCCAGGGCCGCACCGGAAAGCCTCGGTATCGATTCAGCCGGCGTCGAACAGTTCCTCGAGGAGCTCGACGGGGTGCCGGCCGCACAGTCGGTTGTCGTGGTGCACCGGGGCCGGGTCGTCGCCGAGGCCTACTTCACCGGGACGGCGTCGACCCTTCGCCACGTGCGCTCGGTGACGAAATCCGTTTCGTCGACGCTGGTTGGCATTGCCGTTGATCGCGGGTCCCTTGCCGGCATCGACAGCCGGATGAACGATTATCTTCCGCCGGCTCTCGTGCCTTCCGGCGCCGCCAAGGACAAGATCCTTTTGAGCCACCTTCTGACCCACACATCCGGCTTGCAGTGGGAGGAAAACGGAGAGTTCTCCACGTGGGCCGCGAGCAACGACCCGATTCGGTACATCCTCGATCGTCCGTTGGTCACCAAACCCGGCAACGGCTTCAACTATTCGACCCCGGGGACCCATGTGCTGTCGGCGGTGCTCGAGGAAGCTGTAGGGGTTGACTCCGAGGCGTATGCCGACGCCTTTCTCTTCACACCGCTCGGGATTACGAGTTGGAGGTGGCAGCGTGGCCGGCAGGGCTATCCCTTCGGTGGCCACGGTCTCGAGCTGCGAACCGAAGACTCGGCCAAGCTCGGGGTGCTCTTTCTCAATCGGGGAAGATGGGGCGATCAACAGGTCGTGCCGGCTGATTGGGCGAGGACCGCCACTGCCGTCCACTACCAGGGGAGTTCCGAGTGGGGGCCGGTTCAGAACGTGAGCTACGGCCTCCTGTGGTGGCTCGTTTCTGCCGGCGAGATCGATATCTTCATGGAGTTGGGGTGGGGCGGCCAATTCGTGATCTGTGTCCCGGTCCTCGATTTGGTGGTGGCAACCAATGCCCGCTGGCAGGTCGACGCGGCGACCGCCGACGCCCAGGAGCGTGCGATTCTCGAGGTGGTCATCGACGAGCTGCTGCCTATCATTCCGGTTCGCCACCGCCCACCGCGCAGGGCCGGTCGACGTGTCGGACCACCGCTCCCTTCCAAAGAGGCAATATCGCTCGAACAGATGACTTCGGAGAGGCGATGATGGCCTGTGTGGACGACGTCCGGAGAATGACTCAATGATGATGAGGACCGGGCTGAGGCTGGCGGTCGTGACGGTGGCCGCGCTTTTTCTTTTCGGGTGTTGCACCTGCGCACCGGCTCCGGAAGAGCGGGACAGCTATCTCGCCGCCGAATTCACGGTTGAGGGCACGACGGCCGAGATGAACGGCGTCATCGATTTCACCACGCCGGACGTGGTTCGGCGACTGCTGACGGAGCACCCGGAGCTGACGACCATCGTCATGGTCGACGTGCCCGGGTCGGCCGACGACCCCGAGAATATCGAGGCTGCGAGAATGGTGCGCGAGCGCGGTCTGACAACCGTGGTTCCGTCCAACGGAGTGATCGCATCGGGTGGCGTCGACTTCTTTCTCGCCGGCGCGGTGCGGATCATCGAACCGTGTGCCAAGCTCGGCGTCCACGATTGGGAGGACGAGGACACGAATGACATGACGGTTCGCGGCCACGACATTCCGCGGGATCATCCGATGCATGCCATGTTCCTCGATTACTACCGGGACATGGGGGTACCGGAAGACTTCTATTGGTACACCCTGAAGGTTGCGCCTCCCGAGCGGATTCACTGGATGACAGACGAAGAGATTCTGGTCTACGACATGGCGACCGGTGGCGGTTCGTGAGACGACTCCAGGTGGAGGAAAGGCGAATGCAGGGATTCGGATGGGCGAGACTCGCGTTTCTGACCATGGCTGTGATTGCCGTGTCGTCGCCGGTTTTGGCTGACGACGCGGAACTCGGAGCATCGGCGAAGGGACACTCTGAATCGAAGGACCGTTCCGATCTGGAAGAGCACGACGGAGCAGCCGATTCCCATCACGGCAGCGCCCACAAGAACGAGGTGGCGATTTTTCTTGGTGCGACGGATGAGCCCGGTCACAACTCCGAGTTCACATGGGGTCTTGACTATAAAAGGCGTATCGCCGAGCGATGGGCGGTTGGAGTGATTGTGGATTATGCGGGTGGTTAGCTTCGAAATTCCGTTGTCGCTCCGTCGGTCTCCTTTTGGCCGGGTCTTGGCGATCTGCAGTTGATCGCCGCGGCCGGGGTCGAGTTTCACGCCGGTCGAAAGGGCGGAGCAACCGGCAAGTCGGGAGGAGGTGACGCACAGGACAAGGACGCCACCTACTTCCTTTTCCGACTCGGTGTCGGGTACGACATTCCCCTTGGAAAGGGCTTTGGCCTTGCCCCGCAGATCAACCTCGACTTGGTAAACAGCGAAGAGGTCTGGGTTTACGGGTTCGCCGTTTCCTACGGCTTTTGAACCGGCCCACAGGTTCGAAGGGTTGAGCCTTCGGGGCGTCAACGCCGGATCGAATCAGCTCCCGGTCGCCACCAACCTGAAGATCTCCACCAACATCTTGACGGCCTTTTCCATGTCGTCGACCTCGATGCACTCCTCGATGGAGTGTTCGTTTTGGGCGCCGATTCCGACAACCGCCATTTCGATGCCCCGGTTGTTGTAGATGGATGCGTCGGTGAATCCGGTCATGAAGACAGCCTCGGCGTCGATCCCGACTGTGGAGAGCGCCTGTTTGGCGATCCTCACCGACCAGGCATCCTCAGGAATCTGCACCGCCCGGCACTTCTCGTCGATATCGATCGTTGCCGTGGCGCCGGCGCCCTCGATCTCGCCGCGGAGGATCGTGGTGATCTTCTCGGCGAGTGCGACCGCCTTGTCGTGGTCCGCTGATCGGCACTCTGCGAGAAAGGTACACGCATCAGGAACACCGTTGCGGATGATGCCACCCGATATAACACCCACGTTGGCCGTGGTCTCGTGGTCGATTCGCCCGAGGGGCAGCGCAGCGATCGCTCGGGCGGCGGCCTGGATCGCGTTGACGCCCTTTTCCGGTTCCATCCCGGCGTGGGCGGATCGACCACCGACTGACACGTCGATTGCGAAATAGGTCGGACCACCGATGATGATCGTCTCGAGGGTGTCGTTATCCATCAGGAAGCCGCGGCGAGCCGTGAGGCGGTCGAAATCCAGTTCTTTGACGCCGAGCAGGCCGACTTCCTCCTGGCGGCTGACTGCAAACTCGATGGGCGGGCGGATGGGGGCCACCCGAAGCGCCTCGAAGACCTCGGCGATACCGGCCTTGTCGTCTGCGCCGAGGATCGTCGGTCCAGCCGAGCGAATCACCCCGTCCTTCAGAACCGGTTCAATGCCGACACCGGGCTTAACCGTATCGCCGTGGCAGGACAGGAGGATGGGCTCGATGCCCTCACAACCGAGAGCGTCGAAGGTCGCGATGAGGTTGCCGTAGTCGTCGAGCGCGGCCTGACCACCGATAGCCTCGAGCTCTGCGAGGAGAGAGCTCATGAATCGGGCCTCGTTGCCCGACTCGGAGTCGATCTGCACCATTTCCATGAACTGCCGCACCATTCGTTCCGACATCAGAACCTCCAGATCACACGCAGCATAACAAGACGAGCTGGGCGCACGAGCCGGATCTCGATCTCCGGTTATTCCGAGAAACCGCCCATCGAGCGTCCGGCGAGGCGTCCCGTGAGCACGCAGCTGCCGAGGAAGGTGCCCTCGAGCGAGCCCTTGCCGTGGATGCCGCCACCACCGAATCCGGCGGTCTCACCAACCGCGTAGAGGCCCGGAATCGGCTCGCCGGAAACACCGAGCACACGGCTTTCGAGATCGGTCTGGACACCGCCGAGACTCTTGCGGCTCAAAATGAACTCGCGGATCGCGATCAGCGGCCGCGCCCCGGGGTCATCGATCTTTTGAAAGGCGCAGGTCCGGAGCCGGTCACCCTTGTACTGCCTGAAGGCCGCAATCCGCCGCAGTTGGTCATCGTTGAAGTAGCGTTTGCCGCGATCGATCTGGGCATCGTAAGCGGAGATGTCTGCTTCCATTGCCTCGCGATCAATGGTCACGCCGGGAAGCGAGAGATCGTCCATCTTCTCCATGAGCTCCGGAAGGGAGTCGGCTACAAGGAAGTCTTCGCTGTCGTCGATCAGGCGGTTGACGAGAGCCGTGTTTCCAAACAGCACCTCCTTTACCAACTGCAGTTTGCGTTTGTGGCGGAAAGCAGTCATATAGTCGCAGCCGGAGACTGCGAGCTCCTTGGCTGCGATCTTCCAGTTGAGGACCTGCCACGAGTACTGTTCGGGTGTGCGGCAGATTTGCTCGACGAGCCACCTGGTGTCGCTGTAACCCATCAGTGGTACAGGACCGAAACGGCGCCCACGGGCGTCGAGCCACAAGGCGGAACGCGGGGGCACGAGGCTGATTCCCTCGAGAGGGGAGCCGCTGTCTTTTCCGTGGACCCCGGCCGCGTAGTGCCACTGTTTGTCGAGATGGGTGAGGGCGGCCCCGTGCCGGGCCGCCTCGTCGTGGAGCAGCCCGTCGGCAAAGCGGTGGGAACCTTTGAGCAGGGTGGGGGGAGGGTCACCCCACGGTTTGTACCAGTTGGCTTTCACCTTGCTGAGATCGCCGCCGCAAATACCGCCGG
>JASJGQ010000206.1:0-4163 GCA_033791425.1 Acidobacteriota bacterium | reverse complement strand
GTGGTACGACAGCGATGGCGGCAACAAGGCGATCGATCCGAAGACCTTCTGGGACAATCACTACAGCGGCACCAAACCCGGGCCGTACGTACTGTTGCTCGACACCGGGAACGCCGGCGACATTTCCGCAGCACCGGTTCGTCATCGGGTTCCGGTCGAAATACCTCGAGCCGCATCGGCGACTGAACCTCCTCTGAGTTCACCCCTTCGACAACGCCGTTACCTGCTGTAGAGTTGACGGTCTGCGGAAATGCGGCCGCCTGGAGGCAGATTGTGGATTGTGACTACCCGAATCTCCGCGAACAGCGGATCGATGGAAAGACGGTGTACGAGGGCAGAATCCTCGACCTCGAGGTCGATCGCGTCGAGCTGCCCAACGGCGGGGAAGCCCTCAGGGAGGTCATCCGCCACCGCGGCGCCGTGGTCGTCCTGCCGCTGCTTCCCGATGGCCGTATCGTGTTCGTCCGTCAACACCGCTACCCGACCGGTGAGGTCCTGCTCGAGTTGCCGGCGGGCAAGCTCGATCCCGGAGAATCACCGGTCGTGTGTGCGGTCCGCGAGCTAGAAGAGGAAACCGGCTGGCGCGCCGCCAACACCACATCGCTCGGTTGGTTCTACACCACACCGGGTTTCACCGACGAGGTGTTGCACTCCTTCGTGGCAACCGGGTTGGAGGCGGCTTCGGATCATGCCCCCGACCCGGACGAGGCCATCGAAATCATCACCTGGGAGGTCGATCACGCCCTCGAGGCCTGTCGGGACGGCGGCATTCGCGACAGCAAGACCATTGCGGTCCTGTTCCAGGCGCGGCTCCACGGCTACATCTGAGTTCGGCGAATCAGAGTTGTTCGAGCTGCGGGGACTTCGTTATTCCGAACTCCGAATTTCGAATTCCGGACTCTCGTCCGTGGGGCAGTACTCGTCCCGCCGCCGGGTGAGGTCGGCAACCACGGCCTTGCGGAAACCCAGGTCAGGGTAGTCGCTGGCAAGCTCTTTCTTGTAGGCAGCAATGTCGACCATCTCCATTCGGACGCGGATGGTCTTGAACGGCGTCGGCAACAGCTCACCGGGGACCTGAACGTGGTGGAGCCCGCCCGAGTACACCACGAGCATGCGGCCGTCGGGCAGCGCCTCGAGGATGTCGGCTATTCCGGTCCGGATCGTCATCTCGCGGCCGGACGAATCGAGACCGTTCGCCCGCTTCATCCGCCCCTCGGGAAGAATGATGACGATCGCATCCGAGTCGACGCTGTTGAGCACTTTGTCCCAGGTGGAGTCGCGCTGGCGGGTCACGACGATCGGATGCCGCACCAGGAATGAGAAAAACAACCCGATCCGGCGCTTCATGGTCTTTTCCGCCACCGGCAGAACCCCGTGCCGGGCGAATTTCCAGAGCAGGTTGATGGGTGCGTAACCGGCGATGATCGGCTCGTACAAACTGGTGTGATTGAGGATCACGATAACCCGGGTGTCTTTGGCGTAGTCGTCCGGTTCGCCGCCGATCCAGTCGTTTTCGAGGTGGAAAAAAATTCTGCTGAGGATCCAGACCTTCATGAGAAGGGCGAACGTGATCAGTGATTTGATCATTTGCGGTTCCGCACGAGACCCAGCTTAACCGCTCCCGCCGACATCATCATGTCGCAGTGCGGCAAAGGTCGATCCCCCTCCCCATCAATCGATTCGTCACCAGTCGAAGGTGATTCCGAGGTAGCCGTTCCTGGTGGCGGCGGGAATCCAAACCGGCTGGACGCCGTCGAAATAGCCAAAGGTCGTGTAGAGATTGTCCGTCAGGTTGTTCGCCCGCACCTGCAGGGTGATGCGGCGAGCGGAGATGACATTCGCCACGGTGCGGCCGAGGTCCACCTCGAGCCCGAGATCGAGAACGGTATAGGCGGGATTGACACGGTGGATGTAGTCGGTGCCCTGACTGATTTCGGGGAACTTTCGCATGTCCTGGCTGTTGTCGAGGTAGAAATCATCGACAAAGCGGAACTGAACGAAGCCGTCCAACGGCCCCGCTCCGCCCCGGAGTTCGAGCGTGCCCATCCAGTCAGGGCTCACCGGCAGTGAGTTCCCGGAGTGGTCGATCTCCTCGCCATCCCACCCGAACTCAACGAATTCGACGATGGTGTTGTCCGCCCGTGCGAGGGAGAGGCGACCGCTCCACCTCGGCAGGGGCGCCCAGTTGAGGTCGAGCTCGAGGCCCTTGTGTTCGGTGACGGCGCCGTTCGCGGTCACCGGGTCACCGTTGTTGTCGAGGCCGCCGGCCCAGACGATCGCGTTTGAGAAGTCAAGATAGTAGAAGTTGAGGGTGGCGCTCCCGGTGGTCCATCGGTAGCTTCCACCAAGCTCGAAGTCGGTGAGTTCCTCGGGGTCGAGGTCCTGGGGCGGCGGTGTCCAATAACTCTGGGGGTCGTAAATGTCGCGAAAGGCAGGCTCGCGGCCGCCGCGGGAGATATTCGAGTACAGACTCCAGTGCTCGGTTGGGTGGAAGGAGAGACCGAGCCTCGGCAGTACGTAGGAATAACTGATGTCAAAGTCGACGTCGTTGATCTGATCATCGTGCATGTCATAGCGGTGCGATGTCCAGGTGACCCCGGCGAGTAGATTCCACTTGTCGCTGAACTTCCAATTTTCCTGGAGAAAGGGCTGAACGGTCGTTTTGCCGAGCTGGTAGTCGTAGTAACGATGATCGGGCGCGAGGTTCGGAGGATAGTACTGAGCCCACTGGACCGCCCCAAAATGACGACCACTGTGCAATCTGACGGCGGCACCCATCTGGAGAACGCCTCTGCCGTTTCCGTGGTGCCATTCGACGTTCGGGATCCAGCCGCCGTCCCATTCATCCACCTCGCGCCGTCGCACCAGATCGGTGGTGTCGATGAGTTCGCCGTCAGATCCTGGAAATGGTTCGAGCCCGTACTCCGGAAACCAGCGATCGGACTTGAACTGCTGAAAGGAGCCGTCGCCGGTGAAATAGAAGAACGTATTCTGGAACACGACGTTCCGGCTGACCTGCCAGTTGTGGATCAGCTGGTAGTGCGGTTGAAAAAACTGGTCGATTTCGTTTGGATACTCCAGTGGGTTGTAGCGCCGGTCGTTGCGAACATTCCCCGTCACCTCGCCGTCGAGATAGGCACGCGGGACGCCCTCGTAGGCGAGGTGGGTCTCCTCGGGCCCGCCGAAGAGGTTGATATGAAGGGTCGTCTTGGCGCCATATCGGACGACCGATCCGTAGTAGTTCCACATGGAGGCCCACGACTGGTCGCGGTAGCCGTCGCTCGAGACCTTCGAGTAACGGAATGTCGCGGCCCACCGGTCGTTGACGAGACCGGTGTCGTAGGCGAGCGTCAGACGCGAGGTCCCGAAAGATCCGCCGAGGGTCACCAGCCGGAGCCGGCGTTCGGCCGCCGGCTGGCTGGTCTGGACGTCGATCGAACCACCGATGGCGCTGCCGCCATAGAGGTTCGTGCCGACCCCGCGCTGGACCTGAATGGTGTCGGTGGTAGATAGAAAATCCGCGAGATCGATAAAGAAGAGCCCGTGCGAGTGAGCGTCGTTGAGCGGGACGCCGTTGAGGCTGACCGCCGTGCGCCGCATGTCGAAGCCGCGAAGAAAGAAGTAGGAGTAGCCGATGCCGTTTCCGGAGTCGTTGTAGGCGTAGAAGCCGGGCACCGGCGATAAAAAGACAGGGACGTCCTGCGCCCAGTACCGCTGTTCGATCTCCTCCCGGCCGACGTTGGTTACGGTCACCGGTGTCTCGCCGGGCTCGGCGCGCAGCCCCGTGACCTCGACCTCGGCGGTGAACAGGGGGGTCGCCTCGAGGGAGAGAACGGAGGTTTGAACGACATCGGTGATCTCGACATCGAGCGGCTGAAAGCCCGCCGCCTCAACCCGGATTTCAAGACGGGTCGGTGGAGGGTCGGGCACGGCGAGAGTAAACCCCCCGGCGGCGTCGGTGATCGTCGTGAGATCAAAGCCGACGGCGGTCGCGCGGACGTCGGCACCGGCGATCGGCAGGCGGGTGTCGGCGTCGATCAGGGTCCCGCGAATGTCAGCAGCCGCAGCCGAAAGGGGCAGGGCGGCCGCGCACATGAAAAGAAAAATTCTGAAAGGGAGGTTCACTCCTGGGCTCCAAATCTCGACCGAGTCGGACCGAGAGA
>JASJGQ010000205.1:0-9462 GCA_033791425.1 Acidobacteriota bacterium | reverse complement strand
ACCATCCGGCCCCCCGAGCCGGGGGGCACCTGATGGTGGTGGGCAAAGGCCAACCCTCCCGGTTGGCGCGGTGGGGGGGGGCGCCTTTGGGTGGGCCTTGCCCCACCTTCAGTTTTGTCACCTCATTCCACAGCGACGTAGTGTTCCTCCGCCCGTCGGCGAGCCACTTCAGCTCGCTCCACATCGCCCAACGCTGCCAGGATCTCGGCCCGGTGCCGGTGGCACGCCTGCGCCACACTCGAATCGGGAAAGGCGCGCGCCGATCGCGTGAAGAGATCATAGGCTTCTTCGAGAGACGCGCGATCTTGTTTCTGCCGCGTCTCCAGGCCGTGGCGGTAGAACTCGAACCAGGACCGGGCCTCCTCTTGCATCCGCTCGTCCTCTTCGAGGACCGGAAACGGAGGGAGTTCGCTCTGGGAGTATTTGTCGGCTATGGGCGGAATCTCATGGGAAAAGAACTCGGTCAGGGTGGAGAGATAGGCCTGAGCTTCCTTCCGGTTGAAGTCGGAGTCCTTCAGACGTCGCTCTTCTTCCGCATTGGAGAAGAATGAGGCCTCGCCGATCACGCCAGGAATGCCGTACGAGTTTCTGAGCACGCTGGCGCCGGAACCGGGAAAGATCGCGTGATCCGATGCGAGACTGACGGAGCTCTCACCGTCGAACAGAACATCTCGAAAGTTGCGTGCCAGAATGCGCCCGAGAGCGATGCTAGCGGCGTTTTCCGAGGCATTCCCATGGAAGTAGACGATGGGAAAATTGACCACCGAATCCGCCGTCGCATTGTGATGGATCGAAAGAAAGACATCGGCCTCGTTCTCAACAGCCAGCAGGGCCCGGTCGCTCAGCTCGACCTGCACGTCTTCGGTGCGGGTCATCACGACCCGAGCTCCACTCTCCTCCAACATTTCTTTCAGCAGCAACGCAACCCGCAGATTGATCCACTCTTCTCTTTCGCCCCCCGGACCGACCCTGAAAGAATCGATATCCGCTGTGCCTCCATGGCCGGGATCCAGACAGACTACTTTTCCCGCCAGCGGGTTGTCAGAGGTTCCCTGGGTTGAGAAATTGCCGCGGCACGAAACGAGCGCAAGGAGGACACATCCGGCGCAGAGGATCTGCCACAGGGGCAAGGGAATGTGGATGTTGCTGATCATGACGGATGCCTTTCGTTCCGCGATAGAGGCTGAAGGGCGATCAATCCGAAATCCGAAATCCGAAATCCGAAATTTTTCCAGGCTTCACTACGGCCGCCTCGGGAAGAGCAGGATTGCATCAGCGTTGCGCCGGTCCCCACCGGAACTCGAGGGGCGATTGACCACCTGTCCCTCGATGACCATGGTCGTGGATCCTCCTCCGTCCAGGTTGATGGCCGACACGCACCCGAGCTCGAGCATGAGATCGGTGAGTTCTGGAATCGACATGCCGACACTCGTTTCCGGTTGGCGCCCATCCACCGTCACGAAGAGGAGCGTGCCGTCGGCGCGAACGCCGGCAGCCGTGCGGGGATGCCGGGCGAGGAAGAACACCCTCGAGATCGACTCTTTCTCGGGCTCTTCGAGCCCTTGGCCCTTCCACAACAGGAGGGGGCCTCCACTCACGATGTACTCGGTCTGTTTCCACTGTCCCTCGGGATCCGGCAACAGGGGGAGGACGTCAGTTTCCACCGTGAGTCGTTCTCCCGGATGAAGCTGGGGCAAGACCTCTTCGACCCGTTCGCTCCCTATCGAAAGCACCATCCCGGTGGCCGGAATGACCGAACTGCCGGCATCATTCCTGATCTCCGCGATCCGATCGTTCTCGATGATGATCTCGGCGCCCTGTGATGACGTCAGAGTGGTGCGGTGAAACTCCGGTGTATAGAGGACGATCTCAGAGGCCTTGCGCCGGCGGTTGACGCCATTGAGAAGGATGACTTCTTCACTGGCGAGTCGAGCCTGACCCCGGAAACCGAGTCTTCCGAAGACGGCTTTTGCCACGCCGTCGCGATCGAAGAACCCGACGGAAGCGCGTTCCCTGTCCGGCTCTGAAAGCAAAGTGCCGTCGATTCGGAGAGCCCCCAGGGAGTCTCCCGCCAGCAATCCCTCCATCTGGAAGTAGCCGCCGTTGATCGCGGCCAGAGCGCCGCGCCGTTGCGCCAGCTCCGTCGTTGTCTCGAGCCCGATCGCGGCATCGTACGCATGGGCGACGTGGACGTCGATCTTCTTCGGGTCGGCCTCGAGCACGTGGATCCTCCACGGTCCCGAGGGATGGGTGAGATCCTGCACGGTCTCCTGGATCCCCAGCGGGAGCGGATAACCCTGACCCAGGAGGTGCTGCCTCGTTTCTTCCGCCAGCGTTTGCCGGGAGAATCCGGGGACGAAGACCCGATAATTGGTTCCATCTGCGTCCACGAGAGCGGAGAATCCACTCGCCTGCAGGCGGCCGAGCACCCGGTCGGCTTCGGACTGACTCTCGAAGACCCCGACCACGATCCGAAAACTCGTCTCCGTGGCGGCCTCGCCTTTCTCGTAGACGAAGTGCTTCAGTCCGGGCGCGACCATCTCGGTCGTGGGCTCCGGCGGGAGGGGAGCGGCCTGGGAGGGTTCAGCGCATGAAAGGGCCAGGATCAACGCAATAGGAAAAATTTTCCTGTGCATACGATCAGATCTCCGTCGGACTCGATTCCCGCCGAGGCCAGACGAAACTCGCGCCGAACCCGGCGACAAAGGTAATAGTCGAGCCGAAGAGCGCGAACCAGGGCCAGGCCAGATCGGTGGCGAAGAAGATGGCGCTCATGCTGCCGAGGCCGATCACGAAGCCGACCAGGGCTGCACGTTCGCCGACCCGTTGGGCGAAGATCCCTAGGAAGAACACTCCGAGCACGATCCCGGTTGTAAAGCCCGCGATGCCCAACACGCTGCTGACCACGGAGGCTTGCAACCACTGACCGGCAATTCCGACTCCGATCTGGATCAGCCCGAAAACGACGGTCAGGAGGCGAACCACCCTCAAAGAGCTGGCGTCCGATGTCTTCGACGGCGTCGAGGTCTTCTTCGAAAACCAGAAGTCGTTGGCGGCGGCGGTGGCGCAGGAGTTGAGCGAGCTCGAAAGGGTCGACATCGCGGCGGCAAAGATCGCGCCCAGCAGGATGCCCAACAGACCCACCGGGATCTCGTCGAGGATGAATCGAGCGAACACGCGGTCGCCGCGATCGAAGGCGATCTCGGGGGGGAAGATCTGGTAGAAGACGAAAAGCCCGACTCCGATCAGGAGGAAGAGGGCGAACTGGGCAACGACCACGAAGCCGCCCACCCAGAGCGCTTTCTGAGCGTCCTTGAGATTTCGGGCGCACAGATAGCGCTGCACCATCATCTGGTCGACCCCATGGGAGCCGAGGGTGATGAAGAGACCGCCGATGAGACCGGCCCACAGACCGTACGGTTGGCTCCAGTCGAAGGCGAGATCGAAGACGTGGAGCTTGCCGGCCTCGGTTCCGACTGCGACAAGCTGATCCCAACCTCCGGGGAGTCGCTGCAGAATCAGCCACAGGGCCACGAGGGCGCCGCCGATGTAGATCACGAACTGCACGAGATCGGTGACAAGGACCGCCTTGATGCCGCCGAAGAAGGTGTAGACGATGGTGCCCACGCCCATCGCCACGACCGCCCAGTGCATCGGGATGCCCGTCATCTCCTGGAGCACGATGGCCGAAAGGAAAAGGCGCAGCCCGTCAGCGAGGCTGCGGGTCACGATGAACATCGCCGACGCCGCCCTCTGAGTCGCACCCCCGAAACGCTCGTGGAGCACATCGTAGGCGGTATAGAACGACCCCTTGAAGTACTGCGGCATGAGCAGAAAGACCACCGCAAACCGTCCGAGCAGGAAACCGAGCGGAATCTGCAGCCATGTCATGTCGCGTGTGTAGGCGAAGCCCGGGATGCTCAGGAACGTGACCGTGCTGGTCTCGGTGGCGACGATGGAAAAGAGGATCAGCCACCACGGGCGGTCGCGCCCGCCGACCACGAAGTCGCTGACGCTGCCGGTTTTGCGGCCGATCCACAGACCGAGCGCAACGACCCCCATGAGATAGACAATGAGGATACCGAGGTCGATCGCGCCGACTCTCATCGGCACCACCGGGGAGCGCGGGACGTGCGTTCCGGTTTCAGGATCCGCATGCCGTCCCGAAGTGGACCGGCCGGAGGCCGAGATCCTGGACTGCCTGCAGGGCCCGAGGTGAGGTCAAGACCTCGAGTTCGCGATCCCGCGCATCGGAGTATCCGCTCGTTGCGCGCAGCTCGTCGTCGACGTGCGCGGGGTGGCACATGATCTCGGTGACGCCGGGTCGGATGCCTTTCAGAATTTCGACCAGGACATCCAGCCGCGCGTCGTCTCCGAAAAACCGTTCGACAAAAAAGTCGGTGGTGGCCACACCGTCCCGGCGCAACCGCACCTCGACGTCCGGTGAGGCGTTGCGGACCGGCAGGTCGTGCTCCCTGGCCAGGGCGACCAGCGCGTCGCAGACAACGGGGTGGCGGTGGGAATGATGGTGGCTGTCCAGGTGAGTCGGCAGGCGACCGGTGAGCTCGAGAAAACGATCGAACTGCGCCCTCGCCTCCATGAGCACTTCATCGAGAACGGGATGAACGAGCTCCTCAGGTTTCGCGGGGCAATTCCCGGAGGCGTCCGTCAGGCTGGGCAGGCGCTCCCTGGGTAGGATCGAAGGGCTTCCGGTCAAGGCGACGTGGAGCCCGACGCCCAGACCTGGATATTCGTCGAGCCTGGCCGCTGCCTCCTCGGCCGCGGGATACGCCACCATCAGGGTCGCGCTGGTGACCAGACCCTTGCGGTGGGCCTCGAAGATGCCGGAGTTGATACCGGTCGTCCGTCCGAGATCGTCGGCGTTGACGATCACCAGCTTGCCGGAAGTGGAGCTCACTGCACCAGCTCCAGGGCCAGCGTGACGGCCCCCATGGCGGGCTCGACCTCGAGCAATCGGACCTCCGCTTCGGGCAGATCTTCGAGCAGCTCAGTTATCCGCGGGACGAGGCTCGGGCAGGCCTTGAGGGCCCCGCCGGCGAGGACGACGGGATAGCGATCGGGAAAGACGAGTTGCCCGGCCACCGCTCGCGCGGCCTTGGCAAGGTGTTTGGACGCCTGATCCATGAGGGTCTCTGCCGCCTCGTCGCCATCGGCACACGCCGTTTCGACCAGAGACGCCAGATCGGCGACTCGGTTGCGCGAGAGTTCCTGGTCGTAAAACCACTTCACCAGCTCGACGGGGTCGGAGACGCCGAGCTTCTCGCAGATCAGGGGGTAGAGCGTGGTGGCGACTCCCCGACCGTCGGCGGCGCGGATGGCGTGCCTCACAGCATAGTGGCCGAGCCAAAATGCCGAGCCTTCGTCGCCGAGAAGGTAGCCCCAACCCCCGGCACGTGCCTCGTGACCCTCGGGATCGACACCATAGGCGATGGAACCGGTACCGGCCACGACCACGATTCCGACGCCCGAAGGAGCACCTGCCACCAGTGCCACCAGGGCGTCGTTGACGACCCTAACCGGTTGCCGCTGACCGAGACGGCGGAGGACGTCGCGGATCAGGTTTTCGGAGCCGGGTTGCCCCACGCCGGCGATGCCGAGGCAGAGAGCGGCCAGTGGTTCGGGGGCTTCGAGAGAATTGATGACATCGAAAAGAACCTTCTCGACCGCGAGTTCTCCCTTCATGACAAGGTTGGCGCTGCCGGAAATAGTCTTGGCATGGACCTTTCCGGTCTCGTCGGCCAGGAGGCCCACCGTCTTGGTTCCGCCCGCGTCGATTCCGATGACATATGGCATGTGGTGACCCTCGCTATCGGTCCCGCACACCCAGACCCGGTTCGGACGGCAGGACGAGCCTGCCTTCCCGGACCTCGGCCCCGATGTAGGGATCGTTTGTGATGAGGAGGTTGCCGTCGAGGTCGGCGTAGTCGACGAGTGGGGCCAGGTGGGCCGCGGCGGTGATGGCCATGGACGATTCCACCATGCAGCCGAGCATGATCTTCATGCCGTGGGCGCGGGCGACGTGGATCATGCGCACAGCCTCGCCGATGCCGCCGCACTTCATCAGCTTGATGTTGATGCCGTCGAAGGCCTCGGCCAGACGCGGGATGTCCTCGGCGCGGGCGACGCTTTCGTCGGCGAAGAGGGGGAGTGGGCTCCGTTCCTTGAGCTCGCACATTTCCCTGTGCTGGTGGCTGGGCAGGGGCTGCTCCACCAGCTCCACGCCCATCTTCTGCAGCCAATCGAGACGCTCGATGGCATCTCTCAGAGTCCAACCCTCGTTGGCATCGACCCTCACCGGCCGGTTTGTCACGCTGCGAACCGTCTCGAGCACGCGCTGGTCATCCTTCGAGCCCATCTTGACCTTGAACACCGCAAAGCCCTCGGCCTCGCGCACCTTCTGCTCGACGATCTCCGGCGTGTCCATGCCGATGGTGAAGGACGTGACCGGCATGGTGCCCGGGTCGATTCCCATGAGCTGGTAGAGCGGGACACCCAGCCTCTTCCCGGCCAGGTCCCGGAGAGCCATGTCGATGGCGGCCTCGGCCGCCGGTTCGCCCGGCACTGCGACCCGTGCCGCGGCTTCGTCGAATGCCCGGACATCTTCCAAGTGGGCAACCATCTCTTCGGCAGCCCGCGCGGCGGAGTCCGCGTCCTGGCCGTAACGGGCGATAGGGGCCGCCTCGCCACGGCCGACGAGACCGTCGTGCTCGATCTCCACCATCAGGACCCGACGCGAGTCGCTGTCCCCGCGTGCCAGGCGAAAGGTGTGTCGGAGCTGAAGAACGTAGTCGCGGTGGCGAAGTTGGAGCATTTTTGCCTCGATGGCTCCTTGTCCCGGTAGGGGCTGTGCGTTCAAATCTCGGGCTTGTGCGCCCGTCGGATCATACACCGGCGGTATGCACTATGATTCCCGAATGCAGCGAAGAACCGCTCTGACTACGATCGTCGTTCTGTTTGTGATCGTGAGTTTCTCGTGCTCCCGCGACAGGTCGCAACCCGAGATCACGGTCGAGGCCCCTCGGCCGTCGATTCTGCTGGTGACCCTGGACACCACCCGCGCCGACGCCATGGGCTACGAGTCTCCCGAAGTGGAAACACCGGCCTTGGATGCGCTGGCGGCCCGTGGCACTCGTTTCTCACAGGCCTGGACCACGGCACCCATGACCCTCCCATCCCACACCTCGATGATGACTGGTCTCTATCCGTCGGAGCACGGCATTCACGAAAATTCCCGGTTCCTCGACGAGGGTCGCACGCTGCTTGCGGAACGTCTCAATGGAGCCGGCTACTCGACAGCGGCCTTTATCTCCGGATATCCGCTGAAACGGCAGTTCGGTCTGGCGCGGGGCTTCGATCACTACGACGACGACCTCGGCAGGGGCAATGCAGAGCGAGCTGCCGGCCCCACCACCGAGCGGGCACTTTCGTTTCTGCGGTCGTTGCCGCAAGGGCCCGTCTTCATCTGGGTCCATTATTTCGATCCGCACGACCCCTACGCTCCTCCGGAGCCCTACCTCTCCCGGTATCCTTCGTCCCCGTATCTCGGCGAGGTCGCCTATATGGACCAGGAACTCGGACGATTGATCGAGGCCTTCGAAGAGAGAAACATTGGCGCCGAATCCAGGATCCTCGTGGTCGGTGATCACGGTGAGGGCCTCGGTGACCACGGCGAGGCCCTGCATGGAAACCTCCTCTACCAGGGGGTGACGAGGGTCCCTTTGATCGCAGCGGGTAGCGGAATTCCGGTGAACCTCATAGAAACCGCGGTCAGCACCCGGAGGGTCTTTGACACCCTGCTCGCCTGGGCCGGTCTCGACGCGGAGTTCGACCTCCTGGCGCCCGATGAGGAGATCGTGATGGGGGAGGCCATGAAGCCGTTCCTCCAGTACGGGTGGCAGCCGCAGGTGATGGCTATTCGCCATTCGCTCAAGGTCATCCAGTCCGGGGTGTTCGAAGTCTACGATCCGCGGACGGACCCTGCGGAGTCGGTGGACCTGAGCGGCAGGGTCGAGGTCGATCAGGAGATTCTGGACGCCATCAGCGACTACGCGATGGTGGCCTCCGCGGGCGCAGAGGCGTCACGAGGGTCTCTCGACCGGGAGGCCAGGGAACAGCTCACCGCGCTCGGATATGTCGGGTGGGACAGCCCGGCGCCGTTGCGGGAGGACGCTCCCATCGCCAGAAACATGACCCCTCTCTTCGCCGATCTCGACAGGGGTTCGGCCCTCTTTGCCCGCGAGGAATACGAGGCGTCCATCAGGGTCTTTGACGGGGTGCTCGCCAAAGACCCCATGAACCTGATGGTAGTGGTGCGGCTTGCGGTGGCGAACTCCGTCCTCGGGAACGAGGAACGGGCCGAACAGCTCTTTGTGAAGGCGCAGGAGATTCACAGCGGCAACATTGATCTCCAGCATTACACCGCCATGCACCACTTTCGTTTCGGCCGTTGGGACGTCGCGGCACCGATGCTCGAACGAGTATTGGAGGCGATGCCGCACAAGCTGCCCGCCCTGGAGGCCCTGGCGAGGATTCGCGAGCAGCAGGGGAAGTTCGATGAAGCGGCCCGACTGATGGATCGGATCATCCCGCTGAAGGAGTCTCCCGCCGCGGACTGGATCAGGCTGGGCGAGCTCGAGATGGCCATGACCGATACACCGGGGGCGATCAGGGCCTTCGAGGAGGCCAGGAGGCTGCAGGGCGAGGCCTTTGATCGCTATCTCGAGCTCGGTGTGTGTTATTTGGCGGTACGACGCCCCGTCGAGGCGGCCGAGGTTCTCGATCGTGTTCCTCGAGATCATCCCGGTTACGCCATGGCCCTCTTCAAGCGCGCCCAGGTCAGCGTCTTGTTGGGCGAGCCCGACTGGCAGAACCGGGTTCGCCTGGCGTATGAATCAGCCGACCCCGGGATCAGGCAACTGATCGAAAACGAACCGCTCTTTCAAGGGCTGGGTGGGCGGTAGGACGATTCGGGAGGCGCTTCTTATTTTTTTTGATTCTCCGGAGGGCATTGCCCGCGAGGAGCCACCTTTAGCATTGATTGCCCGAGATGCTCTTGGCAGCATAAATGATGGGGCATCAAACAATGCAAAAGATGGCACCTCCGGTGAGCGCGGATCGTTTCCGGAGGTGGTGCCCAAGTGGATGGCACCTCCGGTGAACGCGGCTCGTTTCCGAAGGCGATTCTGAATCTCCCGATTCTCTGAAAGGCATTGCCCGCGAGGAGCCACCTTTAGCATTGATTGCCCAAGATGCTCGTGGCCGCATCAACGATGGGGCATCAAACAATGCAAAAGATGGCACCTCCGGTGAACGCGAGCCGTTTTCGAAGGCGCTTCCAGTGAGCACTCGGACGTTTCCCGTCGGAAAAGCCTTGCGATGAAAATTCCTAATTCCTAATTCCTAATTCCTAATTCGTGTGGTGTGTTTGTGTATAGTCCCCAA